>JANOXL010000200.1:0-9815 GCA_031418395.1 Rhodoferax sp.
CGCGGCACTGGATCTCGCTTACGTGGCCGCTGGCCGCACCGAAGGATTTTTTGAGGCCGGGCTGCAAATCTGGGACATGGCGGCGGGGTCACTCCTGGTCACCGAAGCGGGTGGCTTGATCGGCAACTTCACCGGCGACGCGAATTTTCTGGAACACAAGGAATGCTTGGCCGGCACGCCCAAAATTTATGCCCAATTGGTCTCGCTCTTGGGAAAATACAGCAAGTTCGCTGGCGTCGCCGACAAAGCGGTGGCTGAAGTCGCGCGCGGCAAACGCACAATGTCTATGGCACGACCGGAACGCTAAAAAACGGTGAAGGCGGGATGGCCAAAGGCTCAGCCAGCCATCACAAAAGACTCATGTTCATCGAGTCCGATGACGTCTCAGCGAAGCTGATGGTCAGGTCAGCCAGGTTGATTTCTCCCACGGGCAGCGGTTGGCCAAACAAATACCCCTGAAACAGCTCACAGCCGTGGCGCGCCAAAAACTCCCGCTGACCCACCGTTTCCACACCTTCGGCCACCACCGAAAGCCCCAGGCTGTGCGCCAGCGCGATGATGGTTTTGGCAATGGCGGCATCGTTCGGATCAGTCAACACGTCGCGCACAAAAGACTGGTCAATTTTCAACTCATCCAGGGGTAATTGCCGCAGGTAGGACAGCGACGAATAACCCGTGCCAAAGTCATCCAGCGCAAAACGCATGCCTGACTTGCGCAACTCTCCCACTTTTCGGGTCGCATCCTTGATGTCACCCAAAAGCAGGCTTTCAGTCAACTCCAGTTTGAGCAAATTCGCATTGGCACCGCTTTGTTGCAGCATACGCAGGGTTTCTGCGACGAAATTCGGCTCGTGAAACTCCCGTGCGCTGATGTTGACGGCGATCGTCAGGTATTTCGTCAACGGGTCGCGGCTCCACACTACCAGTTGTTCGCAGGCGGTGCGCAGCACCCACTGGCCAATGGCGAGAATGAGCCCGGTTTGTTCGGCCACGGGAATGAAATCGGTCGGCGACACCAGGCCACGCACGGGATGGAGCCAACGCACCAGGGCCTCGACGCCCGTCACACGCCCTTGGTGGCTCACCACGGTTTGGTAGTGCAGCACCAGTTGGCCCCGCTCCAGGCCGTGTCGCAAATCGACCTCAAGCTCGGCGCGTTGCGCCACAGCCGCCTGCATTTCCGGGTCAAAAAACCGAAAGGTATTGCGCCCCGCAGATTTTGACTTGTACATCGCCAGGTCAGCGCGTTTGAGCAGCTCTTCAACACCCTGCGTTGGCCCGCTAAAGAGTGTGATGCCGACGCTCGGCGTGCTGTAGTGCGCTTTTCCCCGCAAATCAAAGGGCAGATTCAGCGTGGCCAGGATTTTCTCGGCGACGGTCTTGATCTGGTCAATCGCCGTGCGTACTTCGGTGTGCAGGTCTTCCAGCATCACCACAAACTCATCGCCGCCAAAACGTGCCACCGTGTCGCCTTGGCGGATGCAGGTGACCAGCCGATTGGCGACCTTTTCCAGCAATTGGTCTCCGACATCATGGCCCATGGTGTCGTTGAGATCCTTGAAATTGTCCAGGTCAATGAACAGGAGCGCGCACTGGCGCTCGCTACGCCCGCTGGTGACCATAGCCTGAGCGAGGCGATCCAGCAAGAGTCGCCGATTCGGCAAACCGGTCAGCGTGTCGTAAAACGCCAGACGCAGGCTTTCATCTTCGCGCAGCTTTTGTTCAGTGACCTCACGGCCCACACCCCGGTAGCCGCGAAAACAGCCTTCAGTGTCAAAAATCGGCATCCCACTGATCGAAATCCAGCGGAGCAGGCCGTGCGCATCCTGGCGCTGAAATTCGAAATTGCGGAAAATCTGGTGGGATTCAAGCAGACGCTTGTGCTCTTCCCATTGCGCGTCCGAAACGCCGATCACGCCAGTCTCCCAGCGCGTTTTGCCAATGTAGTTCCCCTCGGGGAAGGTGCCCGAAGAAAATGTGTCGCCGACCATTTTGACGAAACGGAAGTTTTCGTCCTGCTCCCAAAACCAGTCTGACGACAAGGCCGTCAAGCTGCGAAACCTTGCTTCACTCTTGAACAGCGCGTTTTGGGCTTCGACAAAGTGGGTGACATCGGCAAAGGTGCGCACCACACCCCCATCGGGCAGCGCCCGGCTTTTGACTTCAAGCGTGCCACCCGAACGCGTCTTGCGCAGGTAATACTCGGGTCCGCCCTGGACCGGCTGATCCACCATCAAGGGCCTGGCCGCAGTGTTTACCCAGGAATAGGCATCGCCAAAGTCGCCCCGCTTGCGCTGAAACTCCATGAGATCTGTGCCGTCTTCAAATTTCTCCATCTGGGCCGGGTCAAGGTCCAAAAGCTCCAGCAGACGCTGGTTGTACTGGATGATTTTGGAAGTGGCATCCATGGTCAGGATGCCCTGCGACATGTTGTCCAGCGCGATCTGGAGGTTGCGCGTTTGTTCGGCCATCTTGGTGCGCGTCTTCTCCAGTTCGTCCAGCTGGTGTCTGCGCTCGGTGACGTCGGTAATGGCCCCGGTCCAGACGGTGGAGCCGTCTTCCTGGCGTTCAGGCGTACTTTCGGCAAAAAGCCAGATGGTCAGGCCACTGGTCAGCACCACCCTGAACTCATGGCGCCACTTGCTTAAATCTTTGGCCGACGCCTTGATGGACGCCCAAACGTCGCCAATGTCGTCGCGGTGGATCCGGTCAAAGGCCCGCCGCCCGTCCGCCATCACCTCGTCCGCTTGCACCTCAAACACCTGGTTGACTGCCTGGGATAAAAAGGGGAAGTGACCTGTGCCGTCTTTACGAAGTCGGTATTGGTACAACAGCGCCGGCACGTGGGTCGTTACTTTTTCGATGAAATCCAGTTTTTCGCGCAGTTTTTGCGAGGAAGACTTCTCACCCGTCACGTCGGCAATAAAACCCAGCATGTGGGGAACGTCCCCCACTACAAACCTGGAGTAACTAAAACGTATCGCGCGCTTTACGCCACTTTTGGTCGTGATAACGGCTTCAATTTCCCGGGTGCCGGCGTCATTTTCAATCGACTTTACGGCGGCATCGCGCTGGGCCTTTTCGCCCCAAATGCCCAGCTCCAGCGTGGTTTTGCCCATCACCTCGGCGCGTGTGTACCCGCAAAAGGCCAACCACGCGTCGTTCACCTCCACCAAGAGGCCGTCACTCAGGCGCGTCAACGAGGCGGCCTGCGCGTTATTGTGAAAAGCCGCCGCGAACAGGGCCATGCCGGGAGGGTCGTTCGCTGGGGAAGTCGGGTTGGTCGTGCTCATGCCGTTGCTATGATTTTGATATTGAATTATCAATCGAAACCGAGCGCTGCTGCGACTCAGACATCTCAAAGTGTTGCAAGCACGCCCAAGTGAATACCCCAGTTGGCGCTTAAAAATGGTGCTCATGGCCGCGTGACAAAATTGCCCCACCTTGAACCTCGACGCTCACACCCCCATGATGCAGCAGTACCTGGCACTCAAAGCCGGGTATCCGGACACACTTTTGCTGTACCGCATGGGCGATTTTTACGAGCTGTTTTTCACTGACGCCGAAAAGGCTGCGCGCCTTCTGGACATCACGCTGACACGGCTGGGCCAGTCCGCTGGCGAGCCAGTGGTGATGGCCGGTGTGCCCTTCCACTCGGTTGAAACCTACCTCGCCCGGCTGATCAAACTCGGCGAATCCGTGGCGATTTGCGAACAGGTCGGGGAAGTCACCGGAAAAGGCCCGGTAGAACGCAAAGTCGTGCGCGTCGTCACGCCTGGCACCTTGACTGACAGTGCGCTCTTGGATGAAAAAAGCGAGGCCCTGTTGTTGTCGGTACACCAGGGGCCGCGCAACCGCTGCGGCCTGGCCTGGTTGTCTGTCACCCAAGGGGTGGTGCATTTGGCGGAATGTGCGAGTGACGAACTCGGCCTCTGGCTCGCCCGCGTAGCCGCCAGTGAAGTGATTTACAGCGCGGGTGTCAGCCCGGCGTTTGAGGCGAAATTGAAAGAAAGCCGCCTTCGCCCTGGTAGCGCCGCGCCGCTTTCATTGGCGGTGCGGCCGGATTGGCAGTTTGACGCTTCACTGGGTCAATCCAAACTGCTCGAAATCCTGCAAGCCGCCAGCCTCGCCGCCTGGAACGCGGAAGATTTGCCGCTGGCCCACGCCGCCAGTGCGGGTTTGCTCGCTTATGCAGAACATACCCAGGGCCGCACCTTGACGCACATCCACCAGGTGCGGGTGCAACGCGACGATGAATTGATGGGCCTCTCCAGTCTCACGCAGCGCAATCTAGAACTCACCCAAACCCTGCGCGGTGAAGACAGCCCAACCCTGTTTTCCTTGCTTGACGTCTGCCAGACCGGCATGGGCAGCCGTATGCTCAAACAATGGTTGTTGCAGCCCGAGCGCGACCGCAACGCAGCCCAGGCGCGCCTGGGCGCCATCTCCGCTCTGCGCGACGCAAATAGTGGCGGCAGCGGCACCTTGGCCAAACTGCGCCTGCTACTCAAAGGCAGCAGTGACGTGCAACGCATCACGGCGCGCATTGCGCTGCGCCAAGTGCGACCACGCGAGCTGGTTGGCCTGCTGCAAACGCTCCAACAAACGGCGCTTATTGCACCTCTATTGCAAGGGCTTGAACCCTATTTGACTCAACTCTCCGGCGAATTGACGGCCCCCGGTGAAGGCGCTGGCCTGCTGTCTCGCGCCATCGCCCCTGAGCCCGCCGCATTGCTACGAGATGGCGGTGTGATCGCCGACGGATTTGACGCCGAGCTGGACGAACTGCGTGCCATTCAAACCAACTGCGACGCCTTCCTGCTCGACATGGAAACCCGCGAGCGAGAGCGCACCGGCATCGCCAACCTGCGTGTGCAGTACAACAAGGTTCACGGTTTTTTCATCGAAGTCACACAAAGCCACGCGGCCAAAGTGCCTGACGACTACCGCCGCCGCCAGACCTTGAAGAACGCCGAGCGTTTCATCACTCCCGAACTCAAGGCCTTTGAAGACAAGGCGCTCTCGGCCCAAGAGCGCGGCCTGGCGCGAGAGAAATGGTTGTACGAACAATTGCTTGAACGCCTTCAGGTCTTCGTGCCTGCGTATACCCGCGTGGCCCAGGCGCTGGCGGCTTTGGATGCCTTGGGCGCACTGGCCGAACGCTCCCTCACGCTCAACTGGTGCCCGCCGCAATTCGTCAAAGAGCCTTGCATCGACATTGACGCGGGCCGCCACCCGGTCGTGGAGATGCGCCTGGCCGAATCCACAGGCGCGGGCTTAAGCGTGGGCGGCGCCAATTTCATCGCCAACGACACGCGCTTGGGCACCAAGGCGCGTATGCAGATCATCACCGGCCCCAACATGGGCGGTAAATCGACCTACATGCGGCAGATCGCCGTGATCGTGCTTTTGGCCAGCATCGGCAGCTACGTGCCCGCCGCCGCCTGCCGCCTGGGGCCGATTGACGCCATCCACACCCGCATCGGCGCGGCAGACGACCTGGCCAATGCGCAGTCAACTTTCATGCTCGAGATGGTCGAAGCCGCGCAAATCCTGCATACCGCCACCGCCAATTCGCTGGTGCTGATGGATGAAATTGGCCGCGGCACTTCCACCTTTGACGGCCTGGCCCTGGCCAGCGCCATTGCCAGCCAGTTGCACGACAAAACCCGAGCGTTCACGCTGTTTGCGACGCATTATTTTGAGCTCACCGAGTTCCCGGCCAAACACCACCAGGCGGTGAACGTCCACGTCAGCGCCGTGGAGTCCGGCCCGGACATCGTCTTTTTGCACCAGATCGAACCCGGCCCCGCCAGCAAGAGTTACGGCATCCAGGTGGCGCGCTTGGCTGGCATGCCCGCTGCGCTGGTGAACCAGGCGCGCCAGACGCTGAACGCGCTGGAAGCGCAGGCCGTAGACGCCCGCGCGCAGGTAGACCTGTTCGCCCCGCCGCCCGCGGTAGAGCCCGCCCCCGCGAGCGCCATTGAGCAAGCGTTGGCCGCCATTGACCCGGATGCCCTGAGCCCGCGGGATGCGCTGGAGCTGGTGTACCGGCTCAAGAAGTTGTCAATCGACCATCTGAAAAATTTGAAGAGCTGACATAGAGAAAATTTTTCTCTACTTAGCTATAATTGGTCCATGGGCAAAATTTTCTCGGGGGACGGCTGGATCATCAAAGTGCATGGCGACGAACATCCTCCCCTTCATGCCCACGTTTTGCATATGGACGGAAAGGCGACGATTTCGGTAGATGGCAAAGTGGTCAATTCTGGCGTTCCCGCCAAAGTGATCGCCAAAGCCAAGGCTTGGTTATTGGATAACCGCGATCTACTGACAGCCGAATGGGAAAAAATGAACAACCCAAGGAAGAGGTGAACGATGAAGAAACAAACTGCCCGCCTGCAATCCGTTGCGGCGAAGAAACCGATGAAGCTGAGCGCCATTTATTCAGATGGCCGCGTGCTGGAGGTTGATGTATCCAGCCTTGCAAAGCGCCTGAAAACATTTGCGCCCTTGGAGAACTGGAAAGAGTTTTCTACCGCAAAAGTCACAGACTTCGGCTGGACGCTCGAGTGGAATTGCGGCGCATCCCTTGACTCCGACCGGCTGATAGAGATGGCGCTGGAGCAATCCGGTCTGGTTGAAAACGTGCATTTCCGGCATTGGCAGGACGCCCATCACCTCAGCCTCACCGACGCCGCCAACGCCATTGGCTTGACGCGCCGCACGGTCAGCCAGTACCGCACCGGCGCGCGGCCAGTTCCGCGCATTGTGGGTCTGGCCTGCAAAGGCTGGGAAGTTGAGCAAGGCCCAAACAAAGCAGTCCCAACAATCAGAGCGAGCGCATGAAGCGCGCCATCGATTCGGCCCGTGACTGACGCCTGTATAGCCAGCGCATCGGCACTGTGGAGTCGGTGTTTGGCAACATCCAGCACAACAAGCGACTCACGCGCCTGAAACTGCGCGGGCGCGAGAAGGTTAACGCGCGGTGGCGCCTGTACTGCATGGCGCACAACATCGAGAAGCTGGCCAACAGCGGTTGGCGCCGGTGAAGAAAATGTTGGGGCAAGAACACCCAACAGGCACGCGCCAGGGTCACAATAGCGCGGCGAGGTAGCAAAAACTCAAAGGGGCCGTGGCCATGAAACTTCTGATTCAGCAACGCGCTTTGCGACCCCGCGTGTTCGTGCCATATGGAGTTTTTGGTCAGCCTTGTTACGTTGCAGCAATGTGCCGAGCGCGAGCATCGGCCGCCATAATTCTTTTGGCCGTTCCTTGCGCGGCGCTTGCTACCCAGGTGTCTCGGCTTGATCCCTCTTTGTTCGCAACTGCTCCAGTCGCTGTGCGGTCTGGCCTAAAGCAGCACGGTTGCACGGTTCCACAAACTTACTTGGCTGGTGGGCGGCAGAACGTTGTGCGCGGCAGCTTCACAAAACCAACGGTCAAGGAGTGGGCTGCCCTGTGCTCCGTGGATGGCTCTTCGGAGATCTTGGTCTTCAGCGCTACATCCAGTCAACCCCTTGCTCGGTTTGCTAGAGCTTCAGATGAGACATTTGTCCAATCCATCGCACCTGGCCGCACGGGCTACTCACGCAGATTGCGCACGGTGCCATCGTCGGTCCGCGGCCTCAGCGGTGTCGAAGATGCGTTCCTTGAGAAGGCATCAACGGTGTGGGTACACGAGCGCGGGCAATGGCATGGCATGCCGGGCGCGGACTGAAGGTTGGTGGTGCCGAACCCTGCAATCCAACCACTCCATCGAACTAACGTCAAAACAAGACCAGCAACAAGGCGGGAATGGGGTGGGCGATGGGGGCGATTTTAAAAAGCCATAACGTGAAGTACGGGTATGAGCCCCGGCGTCCGCCCCGCTCCCGCCTGGGCAGAGCGCAGCGGCGTTAGCGTACGTGCGGCAGGTGGCAACCAACATCGCCAACGCTCAAGCGGCTGCTGGCTCTGAATCTGGCGCGGGCGGTACGCGATGCGTGATTGGCAAAATACCCTTGCCTGTGCTATCTTTCACCCATGAGAACCATCACCTTGAGCGAGGTCTTCCAACTGCCAGCGCAGGAGCGGTTGCCTATTGCTTCGGCGCTGTGGGACAGTGCGGCCAACCAGCCTGAAGCCTTCTGCCTGACGCCCAAGCAGGAAGCCGAGCTCGATGCCCGTTACGCGGACTACCTGGCCCATCCGTCCGTTGGCGAATCCTGGCAATCGGTGAAGTCGCAGATCCGGCAAGGCTGGTGAGTTTTCAGCTGCTTGTCCGGCCGGCGGCCAATGCCGACTTGCGTGAGTCATTCGCGTAGTACGAGGAACAAAGAGCCGGCCTTGGCGCGGAGTTTCTTGACGCAGTGGAACGAAAAGCGGCGCAAATCGAATCACATCGCCTGCGGTTTCCTGTCGCACGCAACGCCACGCGCCGGGCGATTGTCTTGCGGTTTCCCTACAGCGTGTTTTATGTTGTGGATGGCACGATGATCTGCATGCTCGCAGTGATGCACCACGCCCGCTCGCCTGTGCACTGGTTACCTCGAAGCTAAGTGTTGGCTACTATTTATATAGCAAAGTATCTATATAAATAGACGGCCTATTAGCTATTTTTTTCATGCCTTTTGTACTTTGCGGCAAAGTCGCAAATTGCCGATACCCAAGTTAATTCTCATCTGAAATTCAACGGAAATGCCCCTGCTCATTTTCTCCCACGCCAACAGTTTCCCCGCCAGCACCTACCGGGTGATGTTCAGGAGCCTGCGCTCGCGCGGGTTCACGGTCAAAGCGATTGACAAACTGGGGCACGACCCGGCCTACCCGGTCACCAGCAACTGGCCACATCTGGTGCAACAAGTGGCCGATTTTGCCGCCGCTGAAATTGAACAGGCCGGCGAGCCTACGTATTTGGTGGGCCACTCTCTGGGCGGATTTCTGAGCGTGATGGTGGCTGCCCGTCACCCCAAGCTCGGTGGCCATGGGGTCAAAGGTGTGGTCTTGCTGGATTCACCGCTGGTCAGCGGCTGGAAGGCCCGCGCCTTGCAGTTGGCTAAAGGTGCGCAGTTTGTTGGCTCGGTGTCGCCCGCGCGCATCAGCAAGACGCGGCGCACGCATTGGCCTTCGCGCGCCGCGGCGCTGGAGGCGTTTCAAGCCAAAAAGGCATTCGCCCGCTGGGAGCCGCAGGTGCTCAAGGACTATATCGAGCACGGCATGCAGATGCAAGATGAGCCGCCTGCCGAAGGAGGCGCCGGGGATCCTTCGGGCAAGGTGGTGCTGGGCTTCATCCGCGAAATCGAAACCGCGATTTACAACACCGTGCCGCACAACCTGGAGAGCCTGCTCAAACGCCACCCGCCGCAATGCCCGGTGGCTTTTATCGGCGGTCGGCATTCACGAGAGATGCAACAGGTGGGCATGGCGCTCACCGAAAAAATCGCCAAGGACCGCATCACCATGACCGAAGGCGGGCACTTGTTTCCGATGGAGCATCCGCTCGAAACAGCGCGCCTGATAGCAGAGGCGCTGGCGTCAATCTCAAGCCGCCCACTTCACCATGCCGCTCCATGCGGTCGCCAGCACGATGAGACCAAAGGCGATGCGGTAATACGCAAACCCCACAAAACTGTGCGTTGAAATGAACTTCAGCAGCCAGCGGATGCACCACCAGGCGCTGACGAAAGACACCACCAGGCCCACGGCGAACATCGGCACGTCCGCCATCGACAAGAGCGCACGTTCCTTGTACAGGCTGTAAACCCCCGCGCCAATCAGCGTGGGAATGGCCAGGTAAAAAGAGAAATCCGTCGCCGCCTTGCGCGACAGACCGA
>JANOXL010000201.1:0-8306 GCA_031418395.1 Rhodoferax sp.
GGTTGCCGATAAAGCCATCGCATACGCCTGAGACCACCGCTGTTTTCTTGATCTTTTTGCCCACCGCCATCACCGTGGCCATCACGTCTTTGCCAGTTTTGGCACCGCGCACCACTTCGAGCAGTTTCATCACGTTGGCAGGGCTGAAGAAATGCAGGCCGACCACGTCTTGCGGGCGTTGGGTGAAGGCGGCGATTTTGTCCACGTCCAGTGTTGACGTGTTGCTGGCTAGAATCGCGCCGGGTTTCATCACGC
The DNA here is from genome assembly GCA_031418395.1 of Rhodoferax sp. Lineage (GTDB taxonomy): Bacteria > Pseudomonadota > Gammaproteobacteria > Burkholderiales > Burkholderiaceae_C > JANYCG01. Next base: position 256 of record JANOXL010000201.1, read on the forward strand.
GGTCGAGTTCTTTGAAGACTTTTTCCTTCACGCCCATTTCTTCAAACACCGCTTCGATCACCAAATCGGCGTCTTTCAGGTCGTTGTAGTCCAGCGTCGTGGTTAGGAGCGCCATGCGCTGATCAAGCTTTTCCTGCTTGAGTTTGCCTTTTTTGACCTGTGAGTCGTAATTTTTGCGCATGATGCCGATGCCTTTGTCCAAGGCTTCCTGCTTCATCTCGAGAATTTTGACCGGAATGCCGGCGTTCAAAAAGTTCATCGAAATACCGCCGCCCATGGTGCCCGCGCCAATCACTGCGACAGATTTGATTTCGCGCTGTGGCGTGTCGGCGGGAACGTCCGGGATTTTTGATGCTGCACGGTCAGCCACGAAGATATGCCGCAACGCCTTGCTTTCAGGAGTTTGCATCAGGGCAATGAAAATCTCGCGCTCGGCTTTCATGCCGTCGTCAAACTTTTTCTTCGTCGCGATCTCAACGATATCGACGTTTTTAAGCGGTGCCGGGAAGTTTTTGGACATGCCACCCACCATGTTGCGGGCAAACTGGAAATACGCATCACCCAGCGGGTGTTTGCAAGGCAGGTTACGCACCAGCGGCATCGGGCGAACATCGGCCTTTTCACGCGCGAACGCAATCGCTTCCTCGACCACGGTTTCCGCACTCGTGGCCATTTTGTCGAACAACTTTTGACCCGGCAACATGGCCAACATTTCGCTCTTGACCGGTTCACCGCTGACCATCATGTTCATCGCCACTTCCACCCCGAGTACACGCGGCAAGCGCTGCGTGCCACCGGCGCCGGGAATCAAGCCAAGCTTGACTTCGGGCAGCGCCACCAGGCAACCCGGTGCGCCCACGCGGTAGTGGCAACCCAGCGCCAGCTCCAGTCCGCCGCCCATCACGATCGTGTGCACGGCAGCAACGACGGGTTTGGACGAGTATTCGCAGGCCAGAATCACGCTGAGCAAATTTGGCTCCATCAGCGCCTTGGGCGAGTTGAACTCCTTGATATCTGCGCCGCCGGAAAACGCGCGACCACCGCCCGTGATGACAATGGCTTTGACCGCCGCATCCGCATTGGCTTTGGCCAGGCCGTCGGCAATACCGGCACGCGTGGCGTAACCCAAGCCGTTGATCGGCGGGTTGTTCAGGGTGATCACGGCGACGTCGCCGTTGACTTGGTAAGTTGCGGTCATGGGGAAGTTCCTATCGTTTTTAAGGGATCTGGATGAAAAAAGAACGGTCGTGCGTTTTTGTGATTGTAGAAGCTTGGCAACCGGCGAACGCCCAAATTCCGTTTCCAAGTACCGCAGTTTGTCTCAGCAGGGACAGCGCGTCAAACCTCGAGCCATTCTTTGCGAATATCCGCGTTGTTGCGCAGGGTTTGCGGTGTGCCTTCAAAAACAATGCTTCCGTGACCCATGACCAGGGTGCGGTCAGAGATCGCCATCGCGATGGTCAGTTTCTGCTCAATCAGTAAGACTGAAATGCCCCGCTTCTTGAGTTCCTTGAGGTAGTCTGCAACCAGCTCAACGATTTTCGGCGCCAGGCCTTCGGTGGGTTCGTCGATGATGATCAGATCGGGGTCACCCATGAGTGTGCGGCACAACGTGAGCATCTGCTGCTCACCGCCGGACATAACGCCCGCTTCGGTGTGCTGGCGCTCCTTGAGCCGTGGAAACAGCTCATACATGTCGTTCAAAGACCAGCGCCCGGCCTTGCTGGCGCTTTTTTGGCCAAGGTACAGATTCTGCTCAACCGTCAAGGTCGGGAAGATGTCGCGACCCTCCGGCACATAACCGATGCCCAGATGCGCCACTTCAAACGTGCGTTTGCCCAGAATCTCTTGGCCTTTCCAATTCAGCGAGCCTTGGCAATCAACCAAGCCCATGATGGCCTTGGCAGTGGTGGAACGCCCGGAGCCATTGCGCCCCAAGAGAGCGACAATTTCACCTGCTTTAACTTCGAAATTGACGCCGTGCAATACATGGCTCTTGCCGTAAAAGGCGTGAAGGTCTTGAATTTTCAACATGGTCAATGCCCTCCCACCTGAGCGTCAGCAATTGAGGAACCCAAATAGGCTTCCTGAACCCGCTGGTTGGCGCGCACTGCCTCAGGCACGTCGTAGGCCAAAACCTCGCCGTAAACCACCACGGCAATTTTGTCGGCGAGCCCAAACACGACGCCCATGTCGTGTTCAACCGTCAACAAGGTCTTGCCAACCGTCACATCTTTGATCAACTTGATGAATCGGCCGGTTTCCGATTTGCTCATGCCCGCCGTGGGCTCATCGAGCAAAATGACGTTGGCGCCTCCGGCAATGGTGATGCCAATTTCCAATGCCCGTTGCTCGGCATAGGTCAGGTTCATCGCCAAAACATCGCGCTTTTTGTCCAAGGCTACCATCGCCATCAACTCCTCGGCGCGGGTATTGGCATCTGTCAGGTCGGCCAGAAATTTCAGGAAAGTGTATTTGTAACCCAGGCTCCACAAGACGCCGCAGCGCAGGTTCTCAAACACGCTGAGCTTAGGGAAGATGTTGGTAATCTGAAAGCTCCGACTCAATCCCAGGCGATTGATTTCAAACGGTTTTTTTCCGTTTAACCGCTGGCCGTTGAGCAGCACGTCGCCGCTGGTGGGCTCAAAGCGCCCACTGATCAGGTTGAACAGCGTTGACTTACCGGCGCCGTTCGGTCCGATGATGCCAACCCTCTCCCCCGGGGGGATCGCCAGATTCACACCGCGGATGATTTCCGTTTTGCCAAAACTCTTGCGAAGGTCTTTGAGTTCAAGTGCGTAGGTTGTCATAGGTTGTCCCTGCGCTTCATTTCGGTTTCAATACTCTCTTGGATCTGGCCCCACTTCAGCGCAAAGCTGCGTCGAAAGATCTCGAACAAGACGGCCCCAACCAGCATCACCACGCCCGCGCCCACCCAACTGCCAAGCCCTTTGGCATTGAGCGTTGTCCCCAGGAATCGGAGTTCGGGCCCCAAGGCCGCATTCAGTTGCAAGTGGTAGGTCATCTCGATCATTGCGGCGGCACCCACCAAAACCACCAAGGCGGTGATGCTCAAGGCAAGGTAGCTACCCCAGAGTTTGCGCAGGTGGCCAAACATCGCCACCCGCAGGTTCATCATGATGAGCGACGCCACGCCACCGGGCGCAAACATCACCATGAATAGGAATATCAGACCCAGGTAGAGCAGCCATGCTTTGGTGAATTCAGACAGCAACACAAAGGCCAGCACCATCAGGATTGCGCCAATGATGGGGCCAAAAAAGAAGGTCGCCCCGCCCAAAAAGGTGAACAGCAGATAGGCACCTGAGCGGTAACCACTCACCACCTCAGACGTCACGATCTCGAAGTTCAGGGCAGCCAGCCCGCCCGAGATGCCCGCAAAAAAGGCGGCAATGATGAAGGCGATATACCGAACCTTCTGCGTGTCGTAACCCACAAACTCCACTCGCTCCGGGTTGTCGCGCACTGCATTGAGCATGCGGCCCAAGGGCGTACGTGTGAACGCAAACATGAGGCCGGTACAAACAAAAGTGTAGACCGCGATCAAGTAATAAAGCTGGATTTGCGGCCCGTAAGTGATGCCAAAGGTTTTGGAGCCCGCTACCCGGTTGCCGGAGACGCCGCCCTCGCCGCCAAAAAACTCAGGGAACATCAGCGACATGGCCCAGACCAACTCGCCAATGCCCATGGTGATCATGGCAAACGGTGTTGCAGCCTTTTTGGTGGTGACCCAACCCAGCACAACGGCTACCAGCATACTGGCCAACCCGCCCACAATGGGAATCAAGCTCACCGGCAATGGGAAACCGCCAGTGACCAGATTCAAGGTATGAATCGCCAGAAACGAGCCCATGCCGGAGTAAACCGCGTGGCCGAAGCTCAGCATGCCGCCCTGCCCCAGCAACATGTTGTAGCTCAGGCAAACGATGATCGCAATGCCCATCTGGCTGAGCATGGTGTGGCTCAAACTGCTGGTGAAGAACATGGGAACCACCAGCAGAACCGCTGCAAAAGCGGTCCAGATGATGATGCGTCCCTGGTTTGACGGCTTTGCCGGAGATGTAGCGCCCGCCATGTTTCAGCCCTCCCGCTTTCCAAGCAAGCCTTTGGGCCGGAAGATCAGGATCAGCACCAAGAATAAGTAGGGCAGGATTGGCGCGATCTGGCTGATTTTGAGTTTCCACAATGCGTAGCCAAAACTCGATGGCGAGAGCGAAATACCAATCACCTGCAGCGCCGACTGAATCGACGCGTCAATCGCAACCGCAAATGTCTGCAAAATGCCGATCAGCAGCGAAGCCAAAAACGCCCCTGCCAGCGAGCCCATGCCACCGATCACCACCACGACAAAAATCACCCCGCCTACCGAAAACGCCATGCTCGGCTCGGTGACGTAGGCGTTGCCGCCAATCACGCCAGCCAAACCCGCGAGCGCACATCCGCCGCCAAACACCATCATGAAGACGCGCGGCACGTTATGCCCCAAAGCTTCCACGGTTTCGGGGTGGGTCAACGCGGCTTGAATTACCAAGCCGATTCGGGTTCGGGTCAGCAGTAACCAGATTGCCAACAGCATTAAAAGCGCCACCAGCATCATGAAGGCGCGGTAGGTTGGAAACTGGGTTCCAAACAGGGTGAACAACGGACCGTCGAGCGCGACCGGCACCCGGTAGTCGACGGAACTGCGCCCCCACACCAGCTGCACGAGCTCAAGAATGATGTAGCTCAGACCAAAGGTGATGAGTAGCTCGGGCACATGCCCGAATTTATGCACCCGCCGCAGGCAGTAACGTTCAAATGCAGCGCCCAGCACGCCGACTAACACGGGCGCAATCAGCAGGGCGGGCCAAAAACCGATCAGGGCGGTAGTGGTGTAAGCGAAGTAAGCCCCGAGCATGTAAAACGAAGCGTGGGCAAAGTTCAGGACGCCCATCATGCTGAAAATCAGCGTGAGCCCGGAACTGAGCATGAACAGCAACAAACCGTAGCTGATGCCGTTGAGCAATGAGATGGTGTAAAACTCCATGGCGCCTATTCAATCTATGTCGCTAAAAAAAATGCCGGGCGAAACACACCCGGCACCTGGACGCTGTCAGGCCGTCACGATAGCACTAAGCTCAGGCTGGCCGCTTCATCTGGCAGCTTGTGGGCGTACTCGCCACGTACGGCTCCATTTGTTTGATTGGCACGAAGGTGTAACCCGTCTTTTCGACGCTGTATTCGCCCTTCTTCGCTTTTTGCCATTTGGTTACAAACATGGATTGCTGCATCTGGTGGTCGGAGGCGCGCATCGTCACGTCACCCGCAAAGCTCTTCACTGTCAGGCCTTCCATGGCTTTGGCCACCTGAACCGCATTGGTGGACTTGGCTTTGGCGATCGCGCCACTCAGGAGCTGGATGCCGTTATAGGTGGCGAAGGTGTAGTAATCGTCGTCAAACTTCTTCAAAAACTCCTGCCCCATCTGGCCCAACTCGCCCGTGTGATTGGAGTGCCCATAGGCAATCACGTAGACCTCGCTGTCGCCACCTGCTGCCAGAGCCGTTGGCGTGCCCGTTACACCTGCGTAATAGGTGTACATCGGGAGTTTCAGGCCGGCGTCATTAAGCGCCTTCACGAACAGTGTGAGGTCCGCGCCCCAGTTGCCTGTCACGATGCTGTCAGCGCCGGATTGCTTGATTTTCGCCACGTAAGGTGCAAAGTCTTTGACCTGGCCAATCGGATGCAAGTCTTCACCAGCGATCTTCACATCGGGGCGCTTGCGGGCGATGCCCTCCTTGAAATATCGGGCCACCTGCTGGCCGTGAGAGTAATTCTGGTTGAGCAGGTAGACACTCTTGACCTTGGGCTGGTCTTTCATGAAAGTCGTCAGCGCCTCCATCTTCATGGTGGTGTCAGCATCGAGGCGGAAGTGCCAGTAGTCGCACTTCTCGTTGGTGAGCGCCGGGTCTACCGCAGCGTAGTTCAGGTACACCACTTCCTTGCCGGGGTTTCGTTCATTGTGTTTGGCAACAGCATCCAAAATAGCCATGGCGGCGCCGGAGCCATTGCCCTGCGTCACATAGCGAAAGCCCTGGTCGATAGCGGCCTTGAGCGTGTTCAGGCTCTCCTGGGGCGAGCCTTTATTGTCAAACCCGGTGACTTCAAACTTGACACCCGCCGCGTTCTTGCTGCCGCTGAAACGGTCAGCAACATACTGCCAGCTCTTGAGCTGGTTTTGGCCCACATTGGCAAACGGGCCCGACAGCGGGTCCATGAACGCGATTTTCACCGTCTCGCCCTTTTGGGCGTGCGCCATGCCCGCGCAAGCCAGCGCAACCGAAACCGCAATCAACTTGGCAACAACTTTCACATTTACCTCCAGAGGATATTGAACAACACGTATAGCTTAATAGAAGTCGCGGAAAGAACCGCTAGGGCTAGCCCTAGCTACTATCCCGCAGGTGACCGTAAACACAAAGGCAAAGCCGCACCATTTCAGGGCAGCCTTTAGAGACCCGGCAACTTGTAATCTTTCAACTGTTCGCGAAGTTTCATCTTTTGCATCTTGCCCGTCGCGCCCAGCGGAATCGCGTCGACAAACACCACGTCGTCTGGAATCTGGAACTTGGCCGTCTTGCCAACGAAGAAGGCCAGTAGTTCGTCCCGGCTGACCTCCATTCCCGGCTTTTTGACCACAGCAACGATGGGCCGCTCGTCCCACTTCGGGTGGCGCATGCCCACACAGGCGGCCATGGCGACAGCCGGGTGCGCCATGGCGATGTTTTCAACGTCAATCGAGCTGATCCACTCTCCGCCGGACTTGATCACGTCTTTGCTGCGGTCGGTAATCTGCAGGAAAGCGTCGGCGTCAATGGTGGCGACGTCGCCTGTGGGGAACCAGCCACCCGCGACCAAAGGCGAGCCGCCTTCCTGCTTGAAGTACTTGTCGATGATCCACGGGCCTTTGACTAGCAGGTCCCCCGAGGTTTTGCCATCCCAGGGCAACTCTTTGCCCGTTTCGGGGTCAACAATTTTCATGTCTACGCCAAAAATTGCGCGACCTTGTTTCAGGCGAATTTTGGTTTTTTCTTCGGCGGACAGATCGACGTGGGCCTTCTTCAGCGTACACACCGTCCCCAATGGTGACATCTCGGTCATGCCCCACGCGTGCAACACGTCCACCCCGTAATCGTTGTTGAAAGTAGCCATCATCGCGGGTGGGCAGGCCGAGCCGCCAATCACCGTGCGATTGAGTTTGCTGAACTTCAAGTTCGCCGGTTTCATGTGGCTGAGCATCATTTGCCACACGGTGGGCACACCCGCTGCGAAGGTGACGCCCTCTGATTCGATCAACTCATAGACGGATTTGCCGTCCAGCGCCGCGCCGGGGAAAACCAGTTTGGCGCCAGTCATCGCGGCGGTGTACGGGATGCCCCAGGAGTTGACGTGAAACATGGGCACCACGGGCAAAATCGAGTCGCGGGCGCTGATGCACATCACATCAGGCATCCCGACTGCATAGGCATGCAGAAGGGTCGAGCGGTGGCTATACAGCGCCGCTTTGGGGTTGCCGGTAGTGCCACTGGTATAACACATGCTGGAGGCGCTGTTTTCATCAAACTGCGGCCAGGTGTAAGTGGAAGGCTCTTTGCCAATCCAGGCCTCATATCTTTGCAAACCAGGGATGCCGCTGTCCGCAGGCAGCGCCGCCGGATCACACAGCGCTACAAAATGTTTGATCGTTGTGCAGCGGCTCCACACCGCCTTGACCAAGGGCAAAAACGTCATGTCAAAACACAACACGCTGTCTTCGGCGTGGTTGGCGATCCAGACAATTTGGTCCGGGTGCAGACGCGGGTTGAGCGTGTGTAAGACACGCCCGGTGCCGCTGACGCCAAAGTAAAGCTCCAGGTGGCGGTAACCGTTCCAGGCTAACGTGGCCACGCGGTCCGAAAAATTGAGCTTCAGGCCGTCCAGTGCATTGGCCACCTGACGTGAGCGCGCGGCGACCTGTTTGTAGGTGTAGCGATGAATGTCCCCTTCGACCCGC
>JANOXL010000202.1:0-17436 GCA_031418395.1 Rhodoferax sp.
ACGACACTCGAAGGCGTCCAGTTGGCCAGGCCGATCTTGCCACCGGGTTTGCACACACGAGCGAGCTCACTTGCTGCACGCGATTGGTTTGGCGTGAACATCACGCCGAAAGTGGAGAGCACCGCGTCAAACGATGCGTCCGGGTAGGCGAGGTTCTCGGCATCGGCTTCTTCGAACTTCACCACCAGGCCCTCGGCGCTGGCACGTGCCCGTCCCCGCTCCAAGAGCGCGCTGACGTAGTCGGTCGAGACCACGTCGCACCCGCGCCGCGCGGCGGCCAGAGTGGCGTTGCCATTGCCGGCAGCGACGTCCAGCACGTATTGGCCGGCGCGCAGGTCGAGCGATTCGCACAGGGTTTCGCCGACGATTTGCAGAGTGGTGCCGATCACCGCGTAGTCGCCTGTTGACCAGGCGATGCGCTGCTTTTGTTTGACCGCCACAAAATCTGCGGACACTGCCTGCGGGTCAGGCGTGCTTGCTGGCGCCGGCGTTTGAAGGGTGGCTTGCATGAGATTTCTCCTTGAGATTGGGTTTCGATGGGTTGGAAGGTGTTTGCTCAGTGGCTCTATTTCGTCCTGGGGTCGTCGACCGGATTGATGTAGGTGATTCCCCAGGGCCCATTGCACAGCAACAGGATCGATCAAGGGTCTCCAGAACGTAGACAACATGTGGTACAAAAAAGGAGACAAACGCGGATGGCGGCGATAAGATGGGCCGATTTGGGCCACCACATAGCTGTACCATGAATGCGCAGGGCAACACATTCGGAAACACCTTTGGGTATTGGCTGCGCCGCAGGCGAAAAGCGCTGGACTTGACTCAGGACGCGCTGGCGACACGGGTCAGTTGCTCCCAAGCTGCCATCAAGAAAATCGAGGCGGATGAACGCCGCCCTTCTCGGGGACTGGCGTTGCGCTTGGCAGAGCATCTGTTTATTCCCGTGCCGGAGCTTGCCGCGTTTCTGGCTGCAGCCCGCGTGCCAAAAGCCACGGACGCTTTGCACCTTGACAAGCTTCCCGTTGACACCTTGGCTGAGGCGGCAGACGCGCCCCATGATCCGCCTGTGCATGAAGGCGATCTCAAGTTTCCGTTTGTAGGGCGCGCCATCGAATTCGGACAGTTCACTGGCCTGCTCAACAACCTCTCCGCAGCCAACGGTTATGTGGTGTTGATGGAGGGCGAGGCGGGCATTGGCAAAAGTCGCTTGACGCGTGAGGTGGCGCATCGCGCGCAAACCCAAGGAATGCCTGTGCTGGCCACCCATTGTTACGAAATTGAACGGGCAATCGCCTACCAGCCGGTGATTGACTTGGCCTCGCAAGCGTGTCAGGCGATGCCGATAGACCGGCTGCGTACCCTTGCACCCACACTGTTGGCGGAAATTGCGGCGCTGGTGCCGGCGATGGCTGCGCGCCTGACTAACCTGCCCGCCCTGTCCACAGACCTTCCTGAGGCCCGCCAGGCCCGCCTATTCCAGGCGCTGCTGGCGCTGTTCGACGCCTTGGCGCAAGACCGCCCGCTGCTGGTGATGGTGGACGACATGCAATGGACTGACGACGCCAGCCTGCGGTTCCTGCATTTTTTCGCGCGCCAGGTTACCAGCCGACCGGTGTTGTTCATCTGCGCCTACCGGGACGATGAGCTGAGCGCCAACGCCGGCCTCTCCAGCCTGGTCGAGAGCCTGCGCCGCGAGCGCCATGCGCGCCCGCTGGCGCTGGCGCGCATGGTGCAGGGGGACACCGAAGCGCTGCTGATGAAGCTCAATGACCCGAAGCTCAGCACGCCCAATCTGGCCGCCCGGCTGCACGCCGAAACCGGCGGCAACCCGTTCTTTCTGTGGTCCATCATGCACTCGCTGGGCGAGGACGCCAGTGCGCTCAAGGATGCCACCCGCCTGCCCTTGCCCGACGCACTGCGTGATTCGGTGCGGGTGCGCCTGGCCCGTGTGCCTGATGAAGACCGGCAGTTGCTCGACCTGGCGGCGGTGCTGGGGCGCCGCTTCGATTTCGAAACCCTGATGGCGCTGACGCATGTCTCTGAAGACCACTTTTTGCACACCATCGACGCGCTGGTGCAGCGCCGGCTGTTGGTCGAAGAACAGGAGAGCGGCTTCTATGACTTCAGCCACGACAAGGTGCGCGAAGTGGTGTACCGCGACATCGGAACGGCCCGGCGCGTGCTGCTGCACCGTGCCGTGGCGGAGAAGCTGGAGCAACAGCCGCAAGGCAAGGCGCATGAGCACGATGCCCGCCTGGCCGAGCATTTTGAGCGCGGCAAGGTGTGGGCCAAGGCCTTGCATTACCTGAGTCTGGCGGCCAACCACTCGCAGGCACTGTTTGCCATGCGCGAATCGCTGCACTGGCTGGATCGCGCCGCTGCCCTGATCGAGGCCCACCCAGAAGTGGCCCCCGCCAGAACGCAACAGGCCGTCTATGAGCAACGCGGCGGCGTGCGGGCGCAGGCAGGCCAGATGCAGGCGGCGGTGGCTGATTTTCAACGGGTCATCGATGCGGCGCGTGCTCAAGGCGATCATGCGCACGCGCGCGACGTTTTGATCCAACTGGGCATGGCCCACCGACGCGCCGACACCTACGAGCCGGCCATCGCCTGCCTGGAAGAGGCGCTGGAAATATCGCGGGCGACAGGCGATGAGCGGCATGCCGCCGACACCTTGTACCACCTGGGCACCGTCGCCTGGAGCAATGGCCGCAACGAGTTGGCGCTGGCGTACCACCAGCAGGCCGTGGCTATCTGCGAACGCCTGGGCCTGGTTGATCTGGTGGCGGTGCAGGCGTTTCACGGTTGGGGTGAAGCCTGTTTCGCCAACGCCGAACCGGTGGCGGCCATCACCTCGTATACGCGTTCGCTCACCCTGGCCCGGGCCATCGGCGACAAGAGTTATGAATCAGAAAACCTGATGATGATCGGCTGGGCCTGCACCGGGCACATCGGCCTGGCCGACTACCCGCGCGCGCTGACGCACTTCGACGCCGCACTCACCATTGCCCGGGCCGCCGACCTGCAATGGCACCTCGGCCCCACCCTCATCGGGCGGGCCCACGTGTTGATGGCACAGGGCCAGTTTGGGGCAGCCTGGGCCGACCTGCACGAGGCATTGCCGCAGCTGGAAACACTGAAACTGGTGCGCTACCAGATCATGGCCAGCGATGCCCTGGGCTGCCTCTACCTCGACTTGAACCACGCGGAGCAGGCCATGCAGCACTTTGAGCATGGACTGGCACTGGCCCGCGATGCCACCATTCAGTTCCAGGTGGCGCAGTTGCAGGCCAATCTGGCACTGGCGCAATTGCGGCTCGGTGTTGCCCTGGACCACGCGGCGCTTGTGGCCGCCTACCAGTACACCAACGCGCATCAAGAGCGCTGGTTTTCGCTGAAGTGCCTCGAAGCGCTCGCCGAAGCGGCGCTGGCCCAAGGTGATGCGGCGGCGTGCGTCGCGTATGCGAACCAGTTGTCAGCGCTGGCGTCTGCGGGCGCCCTGCAGGAGATGCATGCGCGCGCCAGCTATCTGCGCGGTTTGGCTGCGCTTGCCCAGAGCGCCTACGGCACTGCGCACCAGGAATTCACACGGGCCCTGACCCAGGCGGAAGAAATCGGACAGGTTCACCTCGCCTGGGTATGCCACCATGCACTTGCCGAAGTAGCGGCTGCGCGCGGTGACGCCCCTGCGCAAGCCGGGCACGACACACAGGCGAGCACATTGGCCGACCAAATGATGGAGAGCCTGAACGGATCGGGGTTGACCGCCGACTTGAAACACCGGCACCGTCAGAGAAGACCGCCGAGGCCCGAAGGGAGCACACTTGCGAGGAGCAATTGACACTCCCAGTAATTAACACTCATGTTAACTATCAGGGTATTTGGCGTTTGAAACTTAGGGATTTATAAACGATTGGCACCCAAGTCACGAATAATATAGACAATTTGCTAGCTATTTAATAGCAACTGATTTCGCTCGTCTAGCTCCAACCCGCATCGACTTTGAACTCCTGCGCGGTACACATTGCGCCATCGTCCGAGGCTAAGAACAGCACCATTCGCGCCACGTCAGCGGCTTGCAGTTTGTCCGGCAGGCACTGGTTGCGCTGGATCGCGGCTTCACCTTCCGCATTGAGCCAGAGCTTGATTTGCCGCTCGGTCATGACCCAGCCTGGGCTGACCGTGTTGACACGGATACGGTGCGGCCCGAGGCTTCCCGCCAAACCGCGTGTGAGGCCGTTCACCGACGACTTGGCGATCGAATACAGCGGGAATTCGCTGCCTTTGCTTTGCCAGCCGGTCGAACCCAGATTGATGATGGCGCCGCGCCCCAGGCGCTTCATGCCCGGTACCAAGGCCTGGATGGCAAAAAAGGCCGGTCGCTGGTTGACGGCCATGCGCTCCTCCCAGTAGGCAGGGGTGACTTCTTCGAGGCTGTGGCGATCGTCGCGCGCCACGTTGTTCACCAGCGTGTGGAAGTCGCCTACGTCGGCAATCGCCTGTGTGAGCGCCGCCTGCAAGGCCGCGAGCTCACGCACGTCGCAGTGCGAAAACCAGGGTTTGAGGAAACCCGCCTGGGTGATGCCCTGCACCAGCGCTTCGCTCTCGTCTTGTGCAAAATCAACAAAAGCCACCTGCGCGCCCTGCTCGGCAAACGCTGCCACCATCGCTGCGCCAATGCCGCTGCCGCCACCGGTGATGAAGACGCGTTGCCCTCGCAGGCTGGGGAACTGGGCTAGCTTCGACGTATCGGCGGACAGTGTGGGATGAGGTCGCATGGGGGACATTCCTTTGGCTTGGGTTTTGCGCTGCGAACCAGGGGGTCGTGCAGGTCTTTGATTTTCTGTCGACAATGGCGAGGCTGAGCGATTCGCCAAACTTAAACCCATCTACATCTTAAGGAGCCCCATGCTGGTTGTCCACCACCTGAACGATTCCCGCTCACAACGCGTGCTTTGGCTCCTCGAAGAGCTGGGGCAGGCCTACGAGATCAAACATTACCAACGCGACGCCACCACGCGCCTGGCACCGCCCGAGTTGCTGGCGGTCCACCCGCTGGGCAAGTCGCCTGTGATCACGGATCAGGGCCGCACCATCCACGAATCCGGCGCCATCGTTGATTACATCCTGCGCCGTTACGGCGGCGGCAAGTTGCGACCAGACGCCACGTCGGCCGACTACGAAGAACACCAGCAATGGCTGCATTACGCCGAAGGCTCGGCCATGTTGCCGTTTTTGCTCAAGCTTTACGTTTCGCGCCTGGGTGAAGCCGGTGCGCCGCTGTCGCCGCGTATCGAAAGCGAGATCGCCAACCATCTGGGTTTCGTCAACCAATCACTCGCGGGCAAAGAGTGGCTTGTTGGCGATCACCTCACGGGGGCTGACATCATGATGAGTTTTGTAGGCGAGATCGCCGCCGCACGCACCACCCGCGCCAACTACCCGAACGTGGAGGCGTGGGTCAAACGTTTTCAGGCGCGCCCCGCCTATCTGCGTGCGCTGGAGCGCGGCGGGCACTACAACTTTGGCCCCGCGCCAGCCAAAACCTGAGGCACAAGCTGAGGCATAACCTAAGGCTAACCCGAGGCACAACCCGAGGCAGAACGCGCCGCTTTGCCCCCGCCACTTCCTGAAATTGATCACCATGACCGCTACTGCACAAGCCCCATCCGCCCAGCCCACGCCGCTGACCATCGACATCGTCTCGGACGTCGTTTGCCCCTGGTGTTTCATCGGTAAACGCAAGTTGGAGGCCGCGCTGCAACTGCCGGCCGCCGCCGATTTGCCACCGGTGCAGATCCGCTGGCACCCGTTTCAACTCAACCCCGATTTGCCCGAGGCCGGTGTTTCCCGCAAAGAATATCTGGAAGCCAAGTTTGGCGGCCCAGCGCGCGCCAAGGAAATCTATGCGCGGGTGGGCGCAGCAGGCAAAGCGGTGGGCCTGGATTTGAACTTTGACGGCATCGAGCGGCAAGCCAACACGCTCATGGCACACGCCTTGATCGCCTATGCGCAAAACAGTCCGCTGAACCACGTGCCGGGTGACGCCGACAACCGGCTGGGTAATGATGTCAAAGAGCGGCTGCTCAATGCCTACTTCGTCGAAGGCCGTTTTATTGGCGGTATTGACGTGTTGGTCGATGTCGCGGTCGCTGCCGGACTCGATGGTGACGACGTGCGCCGCCACCTGAGCGAACCGGCCACGCGCCAGGCTGTCTCGCAGGCCGACGCGCAGGCGCGCCAGATGGGCATCAGCGGCGTGCCGTTTTTCATCTTCAATCAGAAAGTGGCACTCTCGGGTGCGCAAGACCCTGAAACCTTGCTGCAGGCGATGCAGCAGGCCGTTCAGGAGGCAGCAAAAGACGTCACCGCGCAGGGTATCGCTGCGGCCTGATCACAGGTCGGCAATCAAGCGGCGGCCCATGCTCACCACGTCGTCCTGCACATAACCGATACGTTTGTAAAACGCGATCACCTCGTCGTTCGAACTGCGGATTTGCAAGTTGATTTTTGGGCAGCCGCGCGCTTCCAGCAAACGCTCGACCTCGCGCATCAAGATGCGGGCATACGACTTGCGCTGATGCGCAGGTGACACCGCCAGGTAGTTGACCCAACCGCGATGGCCGTCAAAACCCGCCATGACACTGGCCACCAGCTCAGCGCCCACAGTGCCGACCAGAAACAACTCGGGCTGCACCGTCAGCTTGCGGGCGATGTCTTTGGCCGGGTCGTTCCAGGCCCGGGTAAGGCCGCAAGCCTGCCACAAAGCGATGACGGCGGCTTGATCATCGGGCACGAAAGGGCGTATTTCCATGGTTCAACGGCAATTAGCGGCGGTCAGCAACGGGGTTGTCACGATACCATCCGGTCACACTACGTGGCTTTAACCCCCTGAACTGATGGAACGCAAAACTTCGCTCGACACGCTGGCCGTTGGCCTCTTGGTGATGTTTTGCCTGTACAACGGTTTCCAGCAAGTGCTGGTCAAAGCCACGGTGGGTGAAGTGGCGCCGGTGTTTCAGGCCTCGCTGCGTTTCATTGGCGCTACGGTGCTGGTGGCGGGCTTGTGTCTTTGGCGTGGCATTGCGCTGGTGCGTGCTGAGGACCCGTTGCCCGCCGGGCTCTTGACCGGGTTTTTATTTGCCGCGGAATTCGCCTGCATCTATGTGGGTTTGAACTACACCACGGCGTCACGGATGACCTTGTTTCTGTACACCGCGCCGTTTTGGGTAGCCTTGTTTTTACCCATTTGGGTCAAGTCCGAGCGGCTCTTCAAGTTGCAGTGGTTGGGCCTCGTGCTGGCGTTTTTGGGCGTGCTCGTCGCCATGCGCGACCGCAGCCTGACGCAAACTGGCGCTGCACTGCCGGATGCGCCGCTGCAATGGCTGGGCGACCTGCTGGCCCTGTTGGGTGGCATGTTTTGGGGCCTGGCCACGGTGGTCATCCGCAGCACCCGCCTGGCCAGCATCCCGCCAGAAAAACTGCTGCTTTACCAGTTGCTGTTTTCCGCCTTGAGCCTGCCGCTGCTGTCGCTGGGCCTGGGCGAAGTCTGGTCGTGGGATTTCAGCCCCTTTGCCGCTACATCACTGGGCATCCAGATCGTGCTCGGCGCCTTTCTCAGTTTTCTGGTGTGGATGTGGATGCTCGGCCGTTACCCGGCTACCAAAATGTCGGCCTTTGTGTTCCTCACCCCGGTTTTTGCCTTGGCAATCGGCGCCCTCTGGCTCGGCGAGCCGATCACCCTGGGATTGGTCGCAGCACTGGTGTTGGTGGCGCTGGGGATTATTTTGGTGAGTCGCAAGCCTGGCTGATTTGGACTCAACTGTCCTGAATTGTCAGGCCAAAACTTCGTCTGCAAGAGTCAACTGACGTGCCAGTGGACTCATTTTTGAAGCGCCTGAGTGGTTTTTATAGGTCGCCCAATCCGGCACATAACTGTCCGCCTGGTTGCCCCAAGTAGTCCAATTTGGCCGCGACCCGCGTGCAAACATCTCCAGGTAAGGGCTGGCGCTGCACGACTCGACAATGTCATAAAACTCATCTGGCTTGCGCGAATGCTCACGTTTTTGCGTTTTGAGAATGTTGACTTGGCTGCGTCCGGGCGCGAGCGTGCGGGCATTTTTGCCGCGCACGCCAAACAAAACCAACTCGGTCGTATTGCGAAAATAAAACCCTACGCCGCGCCCATCCGGCCCGCCGTCCTTGCGAATCTTGTGCCAGACAATGTTTGATTTGTATTGGAAACCCCAGGCCGCCAGAACTGCCAGGCCGTCGGGCAGCAAGGCGTTTGGCACCCACAGGTACAAATGGCAGGTATCTGCGGCAACTTGGTTGACTGGCAGGGCTTTAATATCGTCGAGCGTCATGGTGGCATAACGGTTCAACCTGCGATGCTCTGGCGCCACTTTGCCGGTGCGGTTTTGAAACTGCCACGGCGGATCTGCCAGGATGGTGGCAAAACGCTTCCCATCAACTCTTTGCAGAAAATCGACGCTCGGTGCCTGTTCTTTGATCGAAGTCGTCATGGCAAATCTTCCACGTAAAGTGCTTTACTGATACCTAAAACCAGAATCGGACACCCGCCTCCGCTGCCACCATTGATGCGGGGCAGCAACTTGCTCATGTGTGTCGTTGACGAGCCATAACTTGAGCCTCGCCCCAGGGTGTCAAAGATGTCTTGCAATTTATCGGTGCGTGTAATGATGACACCCACGCTGACCGCACGCAGATCGAACAACAAGCGGAAGTTGTTCAAATCACGATCGAAGAATGGGTCTTTGTTGTTCCACTCAATTTCAACTGCGACACGATTTTTGAAACAGTCAATTTTGTGGGTGGGTGACTGGCTCGATACACCGTCAACTTGAATTTGAGTATCGAACTGCTTTTCGATCCATCCTCGCTCATAGAGAAACGTATCGATGCACTCGGAGACTTTGCTTTTGCGTCCGCCGCCTACCGTGATCCAGCTTTTTTTCAGCCTGAACTCAGTCAATAGCGCAGTAATGTCGCTCCACTCATCAGGAAAGTCCTGGCGCAGAATGGCGCAGGCATGTTTCCACTCGTGTACTTCGTAGCTGTCACGGATAAAGGCCGAAAGTAGATCAGTTCCCATATTCAATACTGTCTAAAGATCCAGTCATGGACCGATAGTACCTGATTTCATTTCGCGACGGTATTCTGCTTACACAACGCCAATCCGTTTCAACTCATCAATTTTGGATGGCGCCATCCCCAACTCCGCCAACACCTCATCTGTATGTTCGCCCAACGCCGGCGGCGCGCGGCGCAGCACGGGTGGATTGCTTTTAAGGCGCAGGGGGCTGGCCACGGTGGCGATGGTGTCGGGCGTTGCCGGGCCCGGACGGTCGGGCGCGACGGGCTGCTTCACCCAAATGCCGCGGTGTTGCACCTGCGCGTCGTCAAAGGCTTCGTTGATGGTGTTGATCGGGCCGCAGGGCACGGCCTTGTCTTCGAGCAGCTTGATCCAGTAAGCGGTGGTTTGCGTGGCGGTGACCTGCATCATCAGCGGAATCAAGATGTTGCGGTGGATATTGCGCGGGGCGACTTTGTTAAAGCGTTCGTCTTGCGCCCACTCAGGTCTACCGGCGGCTTCACAAAAGCGGGCGAACTGGCCGTCATTACCGATGGCCAGTAGCATTTGACCGTCGCTCGTGGGGAAGTTTTGGTAGGGCGCGAGGCTCGGGTGCGTGTTGCCCTGTCGCGTGGGCACGGCACCGGTGTTGATATAACCAATCGCCTGGTTGGCCAACATGGCCATGCCGCAATCCAGCAGCGCCATGTCGATGTGCTGGCCTTTGCCAGTGCGGTGGCGCACTTCGAGCGCCGCCAAAATTGAGCTACAAGCGAAGACACCGGTGAACAGGTCGGTGATGGCGACGCCCACACGCATCGGGCCGCCGCCGGGCACGCCATCTTGATGGCCGGTGATGCTCATCATGCCGCTCATGGCCTGGATCATCAGGTCGTAACCCGCACGGGGCGCGTAGGGGCCATCTTGCCCAAAACCGGTCACCGAGCAGTAGATGAGCCGGGGGTTGAGGGCCGACAAACTGGCGTAATCCAGCCCGTAATGGGCCAGACCGCCGACCTTGAAGTTCTCCACCAAAATATCGCTTTGCGCGGCGAGTTGCCGGATGATGGCCTGGCCCTCCGGCTTGGCAATATCGACCGTGATGGCGCGTTTGTTGCGGTTCGTGCTGTGGAAATAACTGGCGTGTTTGGTCGGATTGCCATTCGCATCCGGCATGAAGGGTGGGCCCCATTTGCGGGTGTCGTCGCCGTCGTTGGGACGCTCGACTTTGATCACGTCGGCCCCCAGGTCAGCGAGCATTTGCGCGCAATAGGGGCCTGCGAGTACGCGGGAGAGGTCGAGAACTTTGAGGTGGTCCAGGGCACCAGCGGCGGGCATCATAAAACTTGAATATTATCCATTTTTATCTGCAATTTGCTCTAAATATCATCATTTTCTGTATTTTTAGTATAGCAAAATATCCATATACTACGAGACCTATATTACATTTATTTCGATAACCAAACGTCCAAGACAAATATAGGTCAAATTACCCAACTTCAAACCGGCTCAATTCGCAAACGCCGCAATCCCCGTCTGCGCGCGCCCCAAAATCAGCGCGTGGATGTCGTGCGTGCCTTCGTAGGTGTTGACAACCTCCAGGTTCACCAAATGCCGCGCTACACCAAACTCATCACTGATGCCGTTGCCGCCCATCATGTCGCGCGCCAGGCGGGCGATGTCCAGCGCCTTGCCGCAGGAGTTGCGCTTCAAGATGGAGGTGATTTCGACCGAAGCCGTGCCTTCGTCTTTCATGCGGCCCAGGCGCAGGCAGCCTTGCAGGCCCAGTGCAATCTCCGTCTGCATGTCGGCGAGTTTTTTCTGAATGAGCTGGTTGGCCGCGAGCGGGCGTCCAAACTGTTTGCGGTCCAGCGTGTACTGCCGTGAGCGAAACCAGCAGTCTTCTGCCGCGCCCAAAGCACCCCAGGCGATGCCGTAACGCGCCGAGTTTAGGCAAGTGAACGGGCCTTTCAAACCCTGGATTTCGGGGAAGGCGTTTTCTTCTGGACAAAACACGCCGTCCATCACGATCTCGCCGGTGATCGACGCGCGCAATCCCACTTTGCCGTGAATCGCCGGGGCGCTCAGGCCTTTCATGCCCTTTTCGAGCACAAAGCCGCGAATCGGGCCGACCTGGCCGGACTCTGACACCTCTTTGGCCCAGACGACAAACACATCGGCGATGGGCGAATTCGAGATCCACATCTTTGACCCCGAGAGTTTGTAGCCGCCAGCCACTTTTTGCGCGCGCGTCGCCATGGAATTCGGGTCCGAGCCGTGGTCTGGCTCGGTCAGGCCGAAGCAGCCAATCCACTCGCCCGTGGCCAATTTGGGCAGGTATTTCTGCCGTTGCGCCATGTTGCCGAATTCGAAAATCGGTACCATCACCAGTGAGCTTTGCACACTCATCATCGAGCGGTAACCACTGTCCACCCGCTCCACCTCGCGGGCGATGAGGCCATACGCAACGTAGTTAAGGCCTGGGCCCCCGTAAGCCTCGGGAATCGTTGGCCCCAACAGCCCCAGTTCACCCATTTCGCGGAAGATGGCCGGGTCGGTCGTACCTTCTCGAAAGGCCATCGTCACGCGAGGCAGAAGTTTGTCTTGGCAATACGCGGCAGCGGCATCGCGGATGGCACGCTCGTCTTCTGTCAATTGCGAATCGAGAAGAAAAGGGTCTTGCCAGTTAAAAGCGGCGGCTTTGTGATCGTTGTTGGCCATGGGGGTCTCCAATTAATTGTGCAACTCTGCAAAGCGTAGCATAGGCAGACATCCCGCCCGGCCTTGACCCAGCGGATTTGAAGGCCCCAGCAAACAAAAAAGGAGGCCGAAGCCTCCTTTTTTGTTCAATCGAAACTTGGCGGAACTGCCAGTTTCCCGGTTTGCCTCAGACTTTGGCAAATTGGCGACGACGCAGCAAGGCCCCGCCTGCCAGGGCCAAGCCGACCAGGGCCAGACTGCCAGGCTCGGGAACGACATTGGGATCCACGCCGGAGAAGGACCCGGCCTGGATGAATACGCCAGAGTCAAGGCTCGAATCGCCGACGTCCGTGATAAAGAACTCAAAGGTGTTGATGCCAGCCAGCAAGGATGCGCCCGCTGTCAACACGACGGTGAGCCCGTCATATTGAATATCAAGATTTTGGTTGACACAGCTCGCCGGCTGATTGGCTTCGCCGTCCTTGTTATTGCGGTAGAACTGGCTGTTTGTCAGGCAATTGACGTTGTTGATCTGCACCAGGCCATTGTTGCCCGGCAGCAAGGCGATGTTGGTGCCATTGAGCAACAACTGAAAGGTGTCATTGAAGCTGCTTGGCGCATATTGCGTGTATTCCTCTGACCCAAACACGTATTTGAAAAACACCGAGCCGCTGTCGGAGGTGAAATCAAACTTCAAGGAAGCTGATGCGCCACCGCCGGTGCAGCCGTTTTCGTTGTTCGGGCCAGGGATACACGTGGTCCTGCCGGTGTTGAGCACGATACCCTTGTCGAACCCCACAGAACCCGCACCGCCCGAAAACGTGCCAGCTGGCGCAACCGCAGTGCCAGACAACACCGCGTTGCTGATGGTGACGCCGCTGCCAACAATGGCGTTGGCAAGGTCTGTTGCGTTGGCGGAATCGACAACAACAATGGCTTGGGCGGGTGCGCTGATTACCAAGGCCAGAACGGCAGCAGCGCGGAGCAGGGTGGTTTTCATAAGTGACTCCGGTTAAAGTATCAATTGGCGGTTTTAGAACACATGCAATTGCCATGCCAGATATGTAACTCTCTGATTTAATTGAAGTTTGTTTGCCCCATGGCGGCGGGTACCATTGAGGTGTAAATTTTTCTGACACACAGGCGGTGCTTCGCAGGTGGGGGCACGCCAAGCGATTGATTGACGGGTCAGAACCTGCTCCGATTCACTTTACTTGGACAATATTGATGCCAATCCAGAGCCACCAGGCCAACCGCGTCTTGCAACACACGGGCGCCCGCTACCCCATCGTTCAAGCCCCCATGGGCTGGATCGCCCGCACCCAACTGGCTTCGGCTGTCTCGCGGGCGGGCGGCTTGGGCATCATCGAAACGTCTTCTGGTGAGACGGAGAACTGTCAAATCGAGATCAAAAAAATGGCGGCGCTGGGCTTGCCTTTTGGCGTGAACTTGCCGATCCGCTTCCTCAAAGATGACGCGATGCTCAAGTTTGTGTGCGCCTCTGGCGTGAAGTTTGTGACCACTTCGGCGGGCAGCCCGGCGAAATTCATTGCGCCTTTGAAAGACGCGGGCATCACCGTGTACCACGCCGTTCCGACCGTGGACGCGGCGATGAAATGTGTCGACGCGGGCATTGACGGACTGGTGGTGGAGGGCGGCGAAGGTGGCGGGTTCAAGAACCCCGAAGAAGTCTCCACACTCGTGCTGCTGCAGGCGATTCGCCAGCGCACGGACGTGCCGATGATCGCCGCCGGTGGCATTTGCGACGGGCGCGGCATGGCGGCGGCGTTTGCGCTCGGGGCCGAAGGTATTCAGATGGGCACACGGTTTGTGAGCTGTGCCGAGAGCCCGGTTCACATCAACTACAAGAACGCGATCATCAACGCCAAGGAGACCGGCACCTTTGTGCTGAACAAAAAATCTACGCCCTGCATCCGTACGCTGAAATCGAATTTGACGACCGAGATTCACGAGGCGGGGGTGATGTCTTTTGAGGCGATGAAGGGCATCCGCACGCTGTATTTCGACGGTGACATGGAGGCCGCGCCCGCGCTGGCCGGGCAGTCGGCCGGGCTGATCGATTCGATCAAAACTGCGCAGGAGATCATTGACGAAACCGTGGCCGGCTTTTTTGAGATCATGAATCGACTCGGTGGCCTGGGGCAGGCGCGCTCGTTTGGGTAATGCTGCTGGTGCAAATGGCATGCGAGTGTCCAGGAGCCTGCCGATACGCGTCATTTGAAAAGGCTTCTAAAGCCTCGGTATTTTAAATTTTGAATATATTTTTGAACTATTTATAGCTATAAATCACTACTAATTTAGTAGCTTCTTATGATTTAAATACGAGACCTGAAGTCAAAGTTTACTCGTGGTTTATTTTTTGATAAATATATTTATACTTTGTTCACCCTAAAGCCACCGGCCGGATTGCGGGCACACCTCGGCTACCCGACCGTTTAGCCTGAGCTGGGCTTCGTCCAGGCGCTCGGCTCCCGGATCAACATCAAACACGATCTGCAGGACACGCGTCAGCGCCGCGTTGTCGATGGGCAATTCCCACGTGAGAAACACCAGGCTGCCATCTAGCCCAGGCGGGAAGTCGGCCGCATCAAAGCCGCTGCTGCCGCGCTGGATGACAGCATGCGGCTGGCCGGTGTCAAAGATCACCATCGTGCCGCGCCTAAGGGGAATACGCTGCCCGGTGGCCGAAAAGTGCAGGTCCAGGCCCTTGTCTTCACTCAGGAAGAGGTTGCAAAAAGCGAAGCCGCCGTATTGCGCGCCGTCATGGTGATAACGCGCGCCTCGGCAGGCCATCAAGGCCACGTCGCTGCCGGCCAGCACCTCTTGCAAACCGAGGCTGCGGGTCCAATCGCCTGCGGCCATCACGCACCGCCCGTAGTCGCGCCAGCGCAGGCGCACGCGGGAGAGCGACAGGGGCTCCACATCGCCGGGTTCCAGGCCAAGGCGCTGAATTTCCCTTTCCCAGTCTGCCGCCAGCCTGGCAGGTAAAGCGGGCAGATCGACTGCACCTGATAGCACCCCATCACTCACACGGCGGCTGCGAAGGGTCTCACCTGGCGCATCTTCATTCACCGCCCCGTCACGCCAGTAATACGCAACGGGGCTGTCCAGCTCGTCATGCACAGAAAGTGGGCCACTCATCTGGACAAGTGTAGTAATTCCATTTCTACATCATTCGTGAATGAGGCGCACCGACGACGACTGTGTTAGGGATGCTTTGCATAACTCCTCGCGGCGTGCGAAATGCGCCATCAGGCCTCAGCGCGCTTGGCGCCTCATCCACACCATCCGGCGGCCCGTTACGCCGTAAGACAATAGGCCGCATGGGGTTCTCGACTATCGCTGAGGTGCTTGGGCATGGATTTGGCCTGCAAGCCTCGCAGGGCTACTGGCGCGCATGAAGGCGAATCGCCTGGCCCTGTCCCTGTGGATGCGCCAACGCATCAGCCCGGAACACAGTCGACTTGGGCTGGGGCTGTTGCTCTCGCTCTTGTTCCATTTAGGGCTGTTAAGCCTGACCTTTGGTGGGCAGGGCTTTGGTCTTTCAGGGTTCAACATGCCCTGGCAAGATCAGCAGGCCGACGCGCCGGACTTACGTGTTGTGCTCACTCAGGAGCGCGCGGGCGCTATGCCGCCTCCGGCCGATGCAGGGGTTGGATCGGCAGCGACCTCAGCGGCGTCAGCGCCGACGATGCTGACACTCGTCGCCCGTGCGCAACCTGTGGTGGAACCGCCCGCCGCCCGCAAACGGTCCGCCAAATCGGGCAAATCTGGAAAATCTGGCAACGCAGCCAAGGTGGCCAAGGTACAAAGAAAACCTGGCGAGGCGCCTTTGGCATCTGTGCCACCCCCCGCTTCGCAACGCAAAGACCCTGCCGCCAAACCGAAGCCGCAAGAAGGCGCGAGCAACCTGGCGCAGGCCGAGGAGTCGACCTGGGCTGTGCCGCCCAACGCGGAGGAACCCACTACCGCCGCTGGCGCCACGGACGTTGCGGTCGCCGGGCCCACCACCGCGCCTTCGCAGATCGCAACGCCACCGACCCAAGACACTGCCGACACCAAGCAGGATGCGCAGCAGCAGACGCAGAAAGAGGCGGAACAAAAGGCGGCTGAGCGACAAGAGGCTGAGCGTCAGGCGGTGGCCCGAACTGAGGCGTCGCAGATCGAAGCAGCACGAATCGAGGCAATTCGGGTGGAAGCCGCGCGACAAGAAGCTGCAAAAACCGAGGCGGCTCGGGTAGACGCAGAGCGCCAGACTACAGCGCGGCAAGATACCGTGCGGCAAGACACCGTGAAGCAAGAAGCGGTTCGCCAAGACCTGGCCCGGCAAGAGGTTTTGCGGACTGAGGCGCAAAGCAAAGAGACCGCCCGCCAGCAGGTTGTGGCCCAGGAAGCGACCCGGGCAGAGGTGGTGCGGGCAGAGTCCGCCCGTGTCGAAGCCGAGCGCCAAGAGGCTGCGAGACTGGCTGCGGCAAAGCAAGCGGCAACGCGCCAGGAAGCTGCTCGTCTGGACGAGGCAAAAGCCGAAGCGGCGCGGGCCGAAGCAGCACGCCAGGCGGCCGTACAGCTGGAGGCGGCTCGGCAAGCGCTGGCACGACAAGAGGCTGCGCGTTTGGAGTCTGAACGCAAGGAGGCTGCCCGCCAGCAGGCGGTACGAGAAGAAGCGGCGCGCGTCGAGGCGGCACGTGCTGAAGCGGAGCGAAGGGAGGCCGCACGACAGGCTGCGGCGCGGCAAGAAGCCGCACGCCAGGAAGCCGCCCGGCAAGCCGCAACAAAAGCCGAGGCTGCGCGGGCCGAGGCAGCCCGGCAGGAGGCAGCCCGTCAAGAAGCAACGCGACAGGACGCGGCAAGGACAGAGGCCGCGAAAAACGAGGTCGCCAAGGCCGTTGAAGCGCAAAAGGCGGAAGCGACCCGCCAGGAAGCCGCGAAAGCTGAAGCAGCAAAGGCCGAAGCCGCCCGCCAGGCGTCTGCTCGGGCCGAGGCGGCTCGGGCGGCGGCAGCCCGTGCGGATGCAGCGCAAGCCGAGGCCGCGCGTGCAGCGGCAGCACGGGAGGAAGCGGCGCGAGGCGAAGCGGCTCGTGGAGAAGGCGAGCGGCAGGCGGCAGGCCGAGGCGAAGGCGAACGCCAGGCCAACGCCCGAGGCGATGCGCTGCGGCGAGAGGCCGGGCTTATCGAAGCGGCACGTTTGGCGGATGCCCAGGCCGAGGCTGAGAAACGCGAAGAGCGGCGGCGCGCCATTGGCCGCCAGTTGAACGAAGAAGCTGACCGCCGTGATGCCGCCGAGGCAGCCGCTGCGCGCCAGTCACCCACCGTGAGCAGCCTGCGCCGGGGCCGGCTCTTCGGCCACACCGACCCCAATGCCGCGCTGGTGGAATACGCCGAAGCCTGGGGCCGCAAAATCCAGCTCAACATGACGTTTGAGATGGTGCGCAATGCGGCCAAGCAGCGTCATGCCGAGCCCATGGTGACAGTCGCGATACGAAGCGATGGCTCGGTGGAGTCCGTGGCTTTTGTGCGCTCCAGCACGGTGCCGGCCCTGGACGACGCGATTCGGCGGGTGATCCACAGCCAGGCCAACTATCCCGCTTTTTCACCTGAGCTCCTGCGCGACTACGACGTCATTG
>JANOXL010000203.1:0-12078 GCA_031418395.1 Rhodoferax sp.
CCGAGGCCACCACCAGCGCCATACATCGCGCGGCACTCCAAAGCGATGCCGCCCGTCACACTGCCTTGACCAACCTTTTCACGGGGCGCCCGGCGCGCGGCATCGTCAACCGTTTCATGCGCGAGTTGGGTCCGATCAATGCTGCGGCGCCTGTATTCCCGTTGGCTACCGCCGCCATTGCGGCCTTGCGAGCCAAAGCCGAGAGTTTGGGCGTGGGTGATTTTTCGCCCTTATGGTCGGGTCAAAATGCCAGCGGCTGCAAGGAGCTACCGGCTGGGCAACTCACCCGCGAACTGGCAGGGCGGGGCAGCGCACCTTAACTGCAGGACGCAAGGCGGCGGGTGCCGTGTGACGGGGTGGCGCTGGGGGGTCAAACCGTGATGTACTAAAAGCGCCGCTTCCCCGGTCAGCGTCAGATCAAAGACAATGCTTGACCCCATCTCAACGTGACGGGTTGATCAAGTATTTCGTGCCCGTCGCGCGCTGGTTGTACACATCAATCGCCGTTTTTGACAGCGCCTCGGCCAGTGAAATCTCTTTCGAATAATGGCTGGCAAAGGTGGTTTTGAGTTCCGCCGCCACACGGGCGCGCAACTGGGCGTTTTTCTCGGCCGAGAGTTTGCTCAAAAACGGGAACACCAGCCAGCCGCCCATGCCCCAGGCCATGCCGAAGCTGCGGTGGAATTCGGTAGGGCTCACGTCCAGCCCGCCGTAGAGGTATACCTGCTTGTGGGTAGTGGAGCCGTAACGGCTGTATTCTTTGGCGGTGCGGTTCAGCGCGGCCTCCATACACGTCAAGATCTGCCCGCCCAGTTTGCCGCCGCCGGTGGCGTCAAAGGCCAAGGTGGCGCCCGTCTCCACCAGCGCTTGCGTGAGGTCTTCCATGAAGCTGGGGGAAGACTGGTTGCACACCCATTTCGCGCCCAGGTCACGCAACAGCGCTTCTTGCTCGGGCTTGCGAACGATGTTGACGAGATTGATGCCGTCTTTCTGGCAAATTTTGAGCAACATCTGGCCCAGATTCGAGGCCGCTGCTGTATGGATGATGGCAGTGTGGTTCTCAAACCGCATGGTTTCGACAAAGCCCAGCGCCGTCAGTGGGTTGACGTAACACGAAGCGCCGTCTGCCGCTGAAGCATCGGCGGGCAGCACCAAACACTGGTTGGCCTTGGCCGAGCGGTATTGCGAATACATCGCGCCAGAGATCACCGCCACTTTTTTGCCGAGCAAGGCCTGTGCGGAAGCTGACGCGCCAGCCGCCACCACCGTGCCGGCGCCTTCATTGCCCACCGGCAGCGACTGCCCCATGCGCCCGGCCATGGCTTTCATGGCGCGTTCGGGCACGGGCGCGGTGACCACGGGAGCTGCCGCCGTGCCGGAATATTTGGCGGCGCTCATGTCGCCCGCACCAAACAGCAGGCCGATGTCAGACGGGTTGATGGGTGTGGCTTCAATGCGAATCACCACCTCGTCAGCCGCCGGAGCCGGTGTTTCGACGCTGGCCAATGAGAGCTCCAGCTCGCCGCTGGCTTTGATGAGGGAACGAAGTTGAGGGCCGGTGAAACTCGTGGATTGGGTCATGGTCGTGAGTGAAGAGTGATTTTGAAGTGGGATGTGGCAGCTTGAGTGTGCACCCAAGCCAAGAGCATACCGTGAATGACAATGGTGTGAATGACGACTCCTCAATCTCCTGAAGCCACACCCGGTGCCGCGACCCGCCTTTCGATGAAAAGCATCGTCTTCCTGACCGTGCTCGCCATGCTCGCGTTTGCCGCCAATTCGCTGCTGTGCCGTCTGGCGCTGAAATTCACAGCGATGGATGCCGCGACTTTCACGGCGATCCGGTTGTTCTCGGCCAGTGCCGTGCTGCTGGTGTTGACCTCTTGGCGCAGCTCGACGCCGCATTTGGAGGCTTCAGCGCCTGCGCCCTTCCTTGCCGACAAACCAAGCTGGCGCAGCGAAGGCAGTTGGCCCAGCGCCGCCGCACTGTTTGTTTATGCCGCCGGGTTTTCGTTGGCCTATGTAGAACTCTCAGCGGCCACCGGCGCACTCTTGCTGTTCGCTTCGGTGCAAGTCAGCATGATCGGTTACGGCCTCTTCAAAGGCGAGCGATTCTCAACAGTGCAAATGATCGGGTTCTTGATGGCACTGGTGGGTGTGTTGCTGCTGATGTTGCCGGGCCTGGCCGCACCATCGCTAAAAAGCGCTGCGCTGATGATCCTCGCGGGCGTGGCCTGGGGCGTCTATTCGATTCGCGGCAAAGGCGCGAAACACCCGATTGCCGCGACCACCGGTAACTTTGTCCGCACCCTGCCATTCACCCTGGTGTTGAGCGGTGCCATGCTGATGCAGTTTTCCTTCAGCACAGCAGGCGCAGTCTACGCACTGGCCTCCGGCGCGCTGGCCAGCGGCTTGGGCTATGTGATCTGGTACAAAGTCTTGCCTGCGCTCAGGGCCACCCAAGCCGCCGTGGCGCAATTGAGCGTACCCGTCATCGCCGCGCTCGGCGGTGTTTTATTCATCGGCGAGGCGCTTAGTTTGACCCTGCTTGGCGCATCTGTGGCGGTGCTGGCGGGGATTGGGTTGGTGATTTGGGGCAGGTCGGGCGACTAAAGTTGCTATAATTTATATAGTTTAAAAGCCATTAAATACGAGACCTGGAAGCCATATTTATTCGCCATGGCATTCGAATGCGCTTTTTTAAGGTTTATCGTACCCAAAATGGGTATTCATCAGCTCGACGCCAATGGCGCCGCCTCAGTGCCTTGTCCATCAGTCCTGGGGAGGCGATCGATCCTGCCGGACCTTGCGCCAGCCCATAAAAAAGGAGGCCACGTGGGCCTCCTTGCACAGCACGCCGCAAAGGCGCAGCGATCAGTTATGCCAAGCAATTGACGAGGCTTAACCCCACACCTCCTGCGCCGTCTCAATTACCAGACGCAGCTTGTTGCGCTGGGCTTCCACGGCGATGTCGTTACCGTGTACGGTGCTGGCAAAGCCGCACTGGGGCGAGAGGGCGAGTTGGTCCAGGGGGGCGTATTTGGCGGCTTCGTCGATGCGGCGCTTGAGCGCGTCTTTGTTTTCCAGCGCGCCGAACTTGGTGGTCACCAGGCCCAAGACCACGGTTTTGCCTTTGGAGAGGTAACGCAGGGGTTTGAAGTCGCCACTGCGGTCGTCGTCATATTCCATGAAATACGCGTCGATATTCATCTCGGACAAGAGCGCCTCGGCGACTGGCTCGTAGTTGCCAGCCGCAGCGTGGGTGCTCTTGAAGTTGCCACGGCACAGGTGCATGGCGAGTGTCATGCCGGCCGGTTTTTGCGCGACCACGAGGTTGATGAATTTGGCGTAACGGTGGGCCAACTCGTTGGGGTCGTCACCCCGGCCTTTGGCGGCTTCGCGCATTTTGTCGTCACACAGGTAGGCCAGGTTGGTGTCGTCCATTTGCACGTAGGTACAACCTGCAGCGGCGAGAGAGCGCAACTCGTCGCCGTAGGCTTTGGCCACGTCTTCATAAAACACCGGCTCCAGCTCAGGGTAGGCGGTGCGGTTGATACCGGCGCGGCCACCGCGAAAGTGCAGCATGGTGGGCGAGGGGATGGTCACCTTCGGCGTGCGGCCGGCGCTCACTTGCGACTTCAGGTATTGGAAATCGGCCAGCTGGATTTGTTTGGCGTGGGTGACTTTATCAACCACGTGGATGGCCGGGGGCACCAGGTGCTCTTTGCCGTCTGCGCCCACGGCCAACGTGGCTTCGCCCACCTTAACGCCGCCCAATTGCTCCAGAAAATCGAGGTGGAAATAGGTGCGGCGGTACTCGCCGTCGGTGATGGATTTGAGGCCCACGTCTTCCTGGAACTTGACGATCTCGCTAATGGCTTTGTCTTCGACCACACGCAGTTGCTCAGCGGTGATTTGGCCTTTGGCTTTTTGATCACGCGCGTCCAAGAGGAATTTAGGACGCAAGAAGCTGCCGACGTGATCGAACCGTGCAGGAATTTGACTCATGGGGACTCCAGAAAATTGTGGGATGGCATGTGGGGCGGGCGCAAACCTGAAGGCTGGGCTTACAACCTGCATCTTAGACATATTATCGGCGCCCTCTCTGAATACAGAAGAGGCATATTTTGGCGTAAATCAGCCACTAATTGGTGATTTTTGGCATTTTGTGTATACAATTAGTATTCAGAATTAGCCTTCATCTTGTTTAACCTCCTATGACAAGCTCTACCCGCAGCAGCACAGCCAGTTTTCCGCTTAATGCCTGGTACGCCGCTGCCTACGATGTGGAAGTCGGCCGCAAGCTGATGGCGCGCACGGTATGCAATCAAAAATTGGTGCTCTATCGCCAACTCAATGGCCAGGTCGCCGCGCTGGAAGATGCCTGCTGGCATCGCTTGATGCCGCTTTCGCTTGGCGCTTTGGACGGCGACACCGTGCGCTGCGGCTACCACGGCCTGGAGTACAACGCGCAGGGCCGCTGCACCCATATGCCCAGCCAGGAGACGCTCAACCCGTCCGCCTGCGTGCGCGCCTTCCCGGTGCAGGAGAAATACCGATTCATTTGGGTCTGGCCCGGTGATCCGGCAAAGGCCGACCCGAAACTCATCCCCGACATGCATTGGAATGACGACCCAGCCTGGACGGGCGACGGCAAAATGATCCGCGTGAAATGTGATTACCGCCTGGTCGTCGACAACCTGATGGATTTGACCCACGAGACCTATGTTCACGGCAGCTCGATTGGGCAGCGCGCTGTGGCCGAAGCGCCCTTTGTGGCGACCCACGGCGAACGCACCGCCACCGTGACGCGCTGGATGGAAAACATCGACGCACCGCCTTTTTGGGCCGGGCAGATTGACCACGCGCTAGGCTACAAGGGCCCGGTAGACCGCTGGCAGATCATTAAATTTGAAGCGCCGTGCACTGTGAATATTGACGTCGGGGTGGCCCAAACCCGCACCGGCGCCTTGCCGCCCGCCGTGAATGGCGACGTGAACCAGGGTGACCCGAGCAAAAGCCTGCGCACACGTGGGGTGAACGGTTTTGTGCTCAATACGATCACGCCCGAGACTGACCAAACTTGCCTGTACTTTTGGGCCTTCGCGCGCAACTACGCGTTGGGCGAGCAGCGCCTGACCCACGAGCTACGCGAAGGTGTGGCAGGCATCTTTCGCGAAGACGAACACGTGCTGGAGGCGCAGCAACAGGCCATGAACGACCACCCCGATCACACGTTTTACAACCTGAATATCGACGCAGGCTCAATGTGGGCCCGGCGGTTAATTGACGGGTTGGTCGCTAAAGAAGTGAAAAGAAGTCGTGTTATACCTATAAAAATATAGTTTAATGCCTAGAATATTCTCTTTTTTGATATTAAAATTATAGCTATAAGTTAAATAAATACGAGACCTATTTAACAGAAATTTCGCATTTTATTTTCTAAAATAATTTTAATGTCAAATTCCGTCATTCCTATAGGCCTCTCGGTTGGCACTGCCGCGAAAAATGCGCCGCCCGACACCCAACATAGCGCCCAACAAAGCGTGCAACTGAAAGCCCAACTCAAGCTGCGCGAAATGATTTTGGCGGGCGAGTTGCCCGGTGGCGCACGCATTGCCGAGTTGTCCATTGTCGAAAAACTGGGTTTTTCGCGCACGCCGATTCGCGCCGCACTCATGCGCCTGGAGCAGGAAGGGCTGCTCGATGCGCTGCCCAACGGCGGTTTTGCGGTCAAAACCTTTTCTGAGCGCGATGTATCTGAGGCCATTGAACTGCGCGGCACACTCGAAGGCCTCTCGGCGCGCCTGGCCGCTGAGCGCGGCGCGGCGCCGATGGTGCTCAAAGAGGCGCGTGAGGCCTTGGGCAGTATCGACGCCATCTTGCAGCAACACGCCTTGAACGACGAGGCGTTTGCCACCTTCATTCAGCTGAACGAACGTTTTCACGCGCTGCTGTCGGAAATGTCGGGCAGCCAGGTGATCGCCAAAGAGATCGAACGGGTCTCGGCCATGCCTTTTGCATCGCCCTCGGGTTTTGTCGTGGTGCAGGCCAATAGCCCGGCCGCACGTGACATGCTCATCGTCGCGCAAGACCAACATTGGCAGGTGCTTGACGCCATTGAACGGCGTGAAGGCGCACGTGCCGAAGCGATCATGCGTGAACACTCGCGCATCGCCCAACGTAACCTGCGTGAGGCCGTCCGTGGGCCACTTTTGGACCAGATGCCGGGTGTGCGTCTGATCAGAAAACCCTGACGTTCACGCACACATGAAAGCCACACAAGACTGGGTGCAAGCCCGCGTTCACGCCTTGCGCGACGTGACGCCCACCGTGCGCGAATTCACATTGGCACCCAGCGGCGGCGCACTTCCTCAGGAGCCGGGCAGCCACTTGCAGGTGCAAATCGACGTCGGGCAAAGCGCGTTTATGGCAGGCGGGCGGCTTCACACCCGTTCGTATTCATTAATTGGAGCGCCGGGTGAAGGTGCTTCAGAAGAGTTTTACCGGATCGCAGTCAAACGTCTTGACTCAGGCCGGGGCGGCTCGCGGGCGATGTGGCAACTTGCAGTGGGAGACAGCCTTTACATCTCGTCGCCGCAAAACCATTTCCCGCTTGATCTGACGGCTCCTGCCTATTGCCTGGTAGCCGCAGGTGTGGGTGTCACGCCGCTTTTGGGCATGGCGCAATTGCTCGCCAAACGCGGTGCCCAGGTGCAAATGGCCTATGCAGCGCGCTCTGATGACGAATTGGCTTACCTCGCGCCCTTGCAGCAATGCCTGGGTGGCCGCCTGCAGACCTATGTCTCCGAACACGGCCAAAGGATACATTTGCACGAGCTTAGTCGCCAGGTGCCGCCAGATAGTCAACTCTATTTTTGTGGCCCTTCGTCGATGCTGACTGACGCGCGGCTGGCCTGGGGCAGCGCGGGCCGCGACATGTCCGACTTTCGGTATGAGACCTTCGGCTCCAGTGGCCGTTTTGCGCCGCAGGCGTTTCGGGTGATGGTGCCGCGCCACGGATTGGACATCATCGTCGATCAAGATACCGGGCTCCTGGACGCGCTTGAGCTAAACGGCATTCAGACCTTGTCAGATTGCCGTCGGGGAGAGTGTGGGCTGTGCGCCATGGATGTGTTGCAACTCACCGGAGAAATCGACCACCGCGATGTATTTTTGAGTGACGAGGAAAAAACCGCCAACCACAAGATCTGTGTTTGCGTTTCCCGCGTAGTAGGGGAAATCACCCTCGAAACGGCGTATCGGCCTGAGTCATAGTGGTCACCAGTTTTCAGTTCTTTATCTTCAATTATTCTTAATCTACTCACCCAGGATTGACATGAAAAAACGCTTTCTCCTTCAGGCCGCCGTGATCGCGGCAGCGGCAGCGGTCTCATTTAGTGGCGCTGTGGCGCAAGAGAATACCTTCAAGATCGGCATGATTCTGCCGCTCACCGGGCCGTTCGCGTCCACCGGCAAACAAATTGAAGCGGCGGCGCGCCTTTACATGGCGCAAAACGGCAGCTCGGTAGGCGGCAAAAAAGTGGAGATGATCGTCAAAGATGACACCAGCACGCCCGATGTCACCAAACGCATCGCACAAGAGTTGCTGGTGAATGACAAAGTCAATGTGCTGGCCGGTTTTGGCCTCACGCCACTGGCTTTTGCGACGGCACCCTTGGCTACGCAGTCGAAAACGCCGATGGTGGTCATGGCCGCCGCCACATCGAGCATCACGCAAGCCTCGCCCTATATCATCCGCACCAGCTTCACCTTGCCCCAAGCGGCGGTGGCGATTGCCGACTGGGCGCCCAAAAACGGCATCAAGACGGCGGTCACCCTGGTCACCGATTTTGGCCCGGGCCTGGACGCGGAGAAGTTCTTCCGTGAGCGATTTCTTTTTAATGGTGGCAAGGTGACGGATTCGATCCGCGTGCCCTTGCGCAACCCGGATTTCGCGCCCTTCCTGCAAAAGGTGCGCGACGCCAAGCCAGACGCGGTGTATGCCTTCGTGCCCTCCGGCGCTGGCGCAGCACTAATGAAGCAGTTTGCCGAGCGCGGGCTGGACAAAGCCGGCATCAAACTCATTGGCACTGGCGATGTGACCGACGACGACATCCTGAACGGCATGGGCGACACGGCCTTGGGCGTAGTCACCTCGCACCACTACTCCGCGGCGCACCCTGGCGCCGTCAACAAGAAGTTTGTTGACGCCTTCACCAAAGCCAACCCTGGCATGCGCCCCAACTTCATGGCCGTGGGCGGGTATGACGGCATGCGCGTGATCTACGAAGCTGCCAAGGCCACCAAAGGCGGCTCTGGAGACGCGCTCCTGGCGGCGATGAAGGGTCAGATTTTCGAGAGCCCGCGCGGCCCCATGTTCATTGACGCGCAAACCCGCGACGTGGTGCACAACATCTACATCCGCAAGGTTGAGAAGAAAGACGGCCAGCTCTACAACATCGAGTTCGACACGCTGAAAGACGTGAAAGACCCGGGCAAGAGCTGAATCGCATTGAGGTTGAACGGCGATGTTGACGATTCTCTTTGACGGTATCGCTTACGGCATGTTGCTGTTTGTACTGGCCGTAGGGCTGGCGGTGACGATGGGGCTGATGAATTTCATCAACCTCGCGCACGGTGCCTTTGCCATGGTGGGCGGTTACATCACCGTGCTCTTGATGCAAAAGGCTGGCGTGCCGTTTTTGCTCTGCCTGCCGCTGGCGTTTTTGGGTGCTGCGCTGCTGGGTGGCCTCGCCGAGCGAACTTTGTACCGGCCCATGTACAGCAAGCCGCATTTGGACCAAGTCTTGTTCTCCATTGGCCTGACGTTTATGGCGGTGGCGGCGATGGACTATTCCATGGGCTCCTCGCAACAAATCATCCAGCTGCCCAGTTGGCTCAAAGGCCGCACGGAGTTGGGGGAGGGCGCGTGGATGTTGGGCATGGGGCATTACCGTCTCTTCATCATCGCCCTGTGTGCAGCGCTCACCATCGGTCTGCAATACGTCTTGACCAAAACACGATTTGGTAGCCGCCTGCGTGCCTCGGTGGATGACCAGCGCGTTGCCGCCGGCCTGGGCATCAACGTCAACGTGGTGTTTCTCTCGACATTCGCCATGGGCTCCGGCCTTGCAGGCTTGGGTGGTGCGCTCGGTGCCGAAGTGCTGGGGCTGGATCCGACTTTCCCGCTGAAATTCATGATCTACTTTTTGATCGTCGTCGCCGTGGGTGGCACCTCCAGCATCACCGGGCCGCTGCTGGCGGCTCTGCTCTTGGGCATTGCCGATGTGGCGGGAAAATATTACATACCGAAACTGGGGGCTTTCATTGTGTACAGCCTGATGATCGCCATTTTGATCTGGAAACCGCAAGGCCTCTTCGTGCGCCAGGGGGCCAAATGAAAACAAGCCACTTCAAACCTTGGGAAATCGCGCTGTGGCTCCTGGTCCTGGCTTCGCCCTGGTTGCTGTCAAAACACGCGCCGCTGATCAACGAGATCGCCATCGTCGCGTTGTTTGCGGTGTCGCTGGATCTGGTGCTGGGCTACACCGGCATCGTCTCGCTCGGGCACGCGGCGTTTTTTGGCATGGCGGCGTATGCATCGGCGCTGTTTGCCAAACATATCAACCCGGATCCGCTTCTGGGTCTCGCGGTGGGTGTTGCTTTGGCGACTCTGTTAGGCGCGGTTTGCAGCCTGACGATTATTCGCGGCAGTGACCTCACGCGACTGATGGTGACCCTGGGCATGGGCCTCATCCTGTACGAGCTGGCCAACAAGCTTGACTGGCTCACTGGCGGTGCCGATGGCCTGCAAGGCGTATTGATGGGCAAACTGCTGGGCCAATTCGAGTTCGACCTGGCCGGGCGCACAGCGGCCTGGTATTCACTCACGGTGCTGACATTCCTTTTTGTGGTGCTACGCCGCCTGGTGCATTCGCCCTTTGGCGCGACGCTTCAGGCGATCCGCGACAACCGGCTGCGCGCACAGTCGATCGGCATCCCGGTTACCCAGCGCACAGCGGTTATCTACACCGTAGCCGCCGCGGTGGCAGGCGCAGCGGGTGCTTTGCAGGCGCAGACCACCGGGTTTGCCTCGCTGGATGTTTTTGAGTTTCACCGCTCGGCGGACGTGATGCTGGTGCTGGTAATTGGCGGCACGGGCTGGCTCTATGGCGGCGTCGCCGGCGCGGTGGTGTTCAAACTCATGCAAGACGTGATCTCCTCCATCACGCCACAGTATTGGACTTTCTGGATTGGTCTGTTTTTGGTGGTGTTGGCCCTGGTGGGGCGCGACAAATTGATCCGCCCGTGGACCTGGTTTAGACCCTCCGGGAAATCCGGCGAATCGAATGTCGCGCAGGTGGCCAAACCATGAGTGGGGGTAAGACCCATACGGCGCAGACGGTGTTGTCAACGCAAGGTCTGTTCAAACGTTTCGGCGGCATTACGGCAACGGACAACGTGACGCTGGATTTGAAAAAGGGCGCGCGCCACGCGCTGATTGGCCCGAACGGTGCCGGCAAAACCACGCTGATCAACCTGCTGACGGGCGTGCTGGAGCCGTCCGAAGGCAGCATCACCCTTGAAGGCCAAGACATCACCCGGCTTGCCCCACACGAGCGCGTGAAACGCGGCATGGTGCGCACTTTTCAGATCAACCAATTGTTTGACACACTGACGCCGCTCGAATCCCTGGCGCTTACCGTGTCGCAGAACCAGGGTCTGGGCGGCAAATGGTGGCAGGCGCTAGGGGCCAACAAAGCGGTGAATACCCGCTGCGAAGCCCTGCTGACGCAATTTCATTTGACTTCTGTGGCCTGCCAAACCACGCGCGAGCTGGCTTACGGCAAACGCCGTCTGCTGGAGATCGCCATTGCCCTGGCCTGTGAGCCGCGTGTGTTGCTGCTGGACGAGCCGGTCGCTGGCGTGCCCGCCGGAGAACGCGAGGAGCTGCTGCAAACCGTGGCCGCTTTGCCCGCTGATGTGTCCGTGTTGTTGATCGAACACGACATGGATTTGGTGTTCAGTTTCGCCAACTACATGACAGTGATGGTCAACGGCGCGGTGTTGACCGAGGGCACACCCGAGGAGATTGCCGCTGACGAACGTGTAAAAGCCGTCTACCTTGGGCATGGCGAAAGTGTGGAGGAGGGGACACACCTATGACGCGCTTGCTGACGATCGAGAACCTGAGCGCCGGTTATGGCGAAGCCGTGGTGCTGCACGGGGTGAATCTGTCGCTGGACGAAGGCCAGACCCTCGCGCTTTTGGGCCGCAACGGCACAGGCAAAACCACGCTGATCAACACCTTGGCTGGGGCAGCGCGACAACATGGTGGTGCCATCAGTTTGGGCGACTCTAAAGCCGGGGGCGTAGTGGCCCTGCACAAATTGCCCTCGCACGAGCGTGCTGCAGCGGGCATCGGCTGGGTACCGCAAGAGCGCAATATTTTCAAATCACTGACCGTGCATGAAAACCTGACGGCTGTGGCGCGCCCCGCGCGCGCATCGGGTAGCAAGCGCGTCAGTAGCTGGACACCCGAGCGTGTCTACGAAATGTTTCCGCGTCTGGCCGAACGCAAAGGCAATTTGGGTACGCAGCTTTCGGGCGGTGAGCAGCAAATGCTGGCGGTGGGCCGCGCGCTGGTCTTGAACCCCAGCCTTTTGCTGCTGGACGAACCCCTGGAGGGCCTCGCACCCATCATCGTGCAGGAGTTGCTGCGCGCCATACGCCGCATCACGCGTGAAGACGGTTTGTCTGCCATCATTGTGGAACAACATCCGCAGGCGATTTTGGCCATCTCCGACACGGCGGCTGTTCTGGACCGGGGCACGATTGCGCACAGCGGCCTGGCGTCTGAACTGCAAGGCCAGCCTGAGTTACTGGACCGTCTGCTGGGTGTGGCGCGATAAACTAAACGCCATCAGCATCAATAAAAGATTTCTAAAGCGCTTCATCATGAACACGAAACACCTTCTCCTTGGCATTGCGTTGGCCGTCTCAGGCGCCTGGGCGTTTGCCCAGGCTTACCCCAGCAAACCGATCAAGATCGTGGTGCCCAATGCGGCAGGCGGC
>JANOXL010000204.1:0-7030 GCA_031418395.1 Rhodoferax sp.
CGTGTTGCGTCAGCCCCGCCGGGTTCAACAAGGCACCTTGCACCGAATCGATGCGCTCATGCAGCTTGTCTACCAGCGCGCCTTCATGGTTCGACTGAAACACTTCAATCTCCACACTCAATGACGCCGCCAGCTCCGCAAGCCGCTCGTTGATCTGGGCGAGTGTGGTCGAGCCATAAATATGCGGCTCGCGCCGGCCGAAGAGGTTGAGATTGGGGCCGTGAAGGATGAGGATTTTCATGGGTATCTAAACTGTAAAAAGCACAAAGGCGACCATCGCCGTGAATGACCGCCACACTTTAGTACATTGGGCAAAAAATAAGTGACGCAAGCTGTCGATATTGAACCTTGCCTGCGTCATAAGAGCGCCAAAGGATCCGCCAATGGCCTTTTTACCCTTTCAAAGGATGCACCATGCAATACATGATTCTCATCTACGGCGACGAAAAGAACTTTGCGCTGATGGCCGATCAGCCCGAAGCGCAAAAACAAATGTACGCCGCTTTCACCCAGTACGGCACCGACATGCGCAACGCCGGGGTGTTGCGCGGTGGCGGCGAACTCAAGCCCACACTCAGCGCCACCACGGTGCGGGTGCGCGACGGCAAAACCGTCACGACAGACGGACCCTTCGCCGAAACCAAAGAACAGCTCGGTGGTTATTACATCGTCGATGTGCCCCATCTGGATGAAGCGGTGAAGTGGGCTGCGCGTTGCCCTGCGTCACAAGGCGGCTCCATCGAGGTGCGCCCCATGGGCGTCACGGCGTCCGCTTGAGCATTGATAACGGGTTGTCTTCATGACCTTTACACCCCCTGTTATCACTGCCGGTTACGCGGCGCTTGTCGGCTTGCTGGCGGCGTTTCTGACCGTGCGCGTCATCCTTCACCGCGGCCGTTTCAAGGTCGATACCGGCGACGGCGGGCATGCCGAGTTGGCCCAATCCATCCGGGCCCACGGCAACCTGACCGAACACGCCCCTATCGCCCTGCTGTTGATCGGTTTCGCTGAAATGCTGCAAGCGCCCCCAATGGTCGTCATAGGTTTGGGCGGCGTGATGCCGCTGGCGCGACTGGCCAGCGCCTGGGGCTTGAGTCATTCCCTGCACATGGAATCAAAAGCCCGCCAGAGCGGCGCCGGGCTGACCGTGCTGGTGGTTGTCGTGACCTCCTTGCTCGTCTTGTACCGGCTGATGGGCGCGCGCTGACGCCATGATGGGCAATGGCGTGGCCGTGGGTGCGGCAATGGCTTGGCAAACTGGAGGGCACTGTGGATGGCAACACGGGGCACGCGATGCTGACTTCCATCATTGACCAGATCTGTCGCACCGAGGGGCCGCGTGTTTTGGCCGGGTTGATTCGCCGTTTTGGCGACTTCGACCTGGCTGAAGACGCGCTGCAAGAAGCTTTCGCCAAAGCCCTGCAAGTCTGGCCTGACCGTGGCCTGCCCGGTACACCGGCGGCCTGGCTGACAACTGTGGCCCAAAGGCAAGCACTTGATTTTTTGCGAAGCCGCCATCGCGGCCCGCTTTATACCGACGAGCCGCCGGATCTGGCAGCACCTCAGTCTGATGTTGAAACCGATGTGGAGCCAGATGCTGCTGACCTCTCGGGTGTGGAAGATGACCGCCTGCGCCTGGTATTTACCTGTTGCCATCCCGCCATATCGCCGCAAGCGCAGACCGCGCTGGCTCTGCGTACGCTGTGCGGCTTGAGCACCCGCGAAATTGCCCACGCCTTTCTCGAACCCGAGGCCACTACGGCGCAGCGCCTGGTGCGCGCCAAACGCAAAATTCTGGAAGCGCGTATTCCTTACGTCGTGCCTGCGCGTGAAGACCTGCCACAGCGTCTGCAAACCGTGCTGGGTGTTGTCTACCTGGTGTTCAACGAAGGATATGCCGCCACGACAACGCCGGGCCTGATCCGCACTGACTTGTGTAGCGAGGCCATCCGCCTGGCGCGGCTATTGGTCGAGCTGATGCCCCAAGAGCCCGAAGTGCTGGCCCTGCTGGCGTTAACCACGTTGCATGACGCGCGCCGCGCCACACGGTTGACGCCCCAGGGTGAATTGGTACCGCTCGAAGAGCAAGACCGGTCGCTCTGGAATCGCCCCGCGATCAACGCAGGGCTGGCGCTGCTCGACCAGGCTTTGGCCCTGCATCGTCGCGGACCTTACCAATTGCAAGCCGCCATCGCCGCCTTGCATGCCCAGGCGACCCGCGCCCAAGACACCGACTGGAAACAAATTGCCGCGCTCTACGGTGGCCTGCTGAAGGAGCAACCCAACGCCGTAGTCGAACTGAATGCCGCCGTTGCATTGGCCATGGCCGAAGGCCCGCAGCGAGGCCTGGATTGGATCGATCAACTCGCTCACCGGGATGAGCTGCGCAACTACCACCTGCTGCATGCTGCACGCGCCGACCTGCTGCGCCGCCTGGGGCAGTTCAGCGCTGCGCGCGACGCTTATTCAGCGGCACTTCTGCTGGTGCACAGTGACGCTGAGCGCAGTTATTTGCAGCGTCGGCTGGCTGAATGCGGGGGTTGAGCCGACCGGACAAAACGAGTCGCAAAAAAACAGCGCCGCGTCAAATGGTCCTTATCCTGCCTTCACCTTCAACCGCCACCCATGCAACAACGGCTCCGTGTACCCACTCGGCTGCTCCAACCCCTTGAACACCAAATCACAAGCCGCCTTATAAGCCGCTGATGTGCCAAAGTTGCCCGCCATGTTCTGGTACAGCGGGTCGCCCGCGTTTTGTTTGTCCACCACGGCCGCCATCCGTTCGAACGTTGCGCGGACTTGGGCTGCAGGCACCACGCCGTGCAGGAGCCAATTGGCAATGTGCTGGCTGCTGATGCGCAGGGTGGCGCGGTCTTCCATCAGGCCGATGTTGTGGATGTCGGGAACTTTGCTGCAGCCCACGCCCTGGTCGATCCAGCGCACCACGTAGCCCAAAATGCCTTGGGCGTTGTTGTTCAGCTCTTGTTGCTCTTGCTCTGGCGTCCTGTTAGGGGCAACCACGCCCGTGAAATGGAATGCCACGTGTGCATGGTGCGGTTCAAGACGACGCAATAACAAAAGTTATGCCGTGTGCAGATTCTGGGGGTCAATTTGACCAGCTAAAGTACTTCCCGGATCAGCGCCGCGCACCCCGTGCGCTCGAGAATGCTACCGGCGGCCGTCTGGTCCTTTGTATCAAGCGACGAGAACTCCTCGCGCAGCCATTTGAGGCATTTGCCCTGATACGGAAATGCGTTCTGTCTCCACGCCTTGCCTTCAATGGTTGTGCTGACGGTGTCAGCCTTTGCCATCAGCGCACGGGCGTTGGCAATCATCAGCGGCACATAGGTGCGGCCCGCTTCACGAAGCATCGCCAGCAGTGAGTCGGGCAGGGCGGCAGGATCCAGCCAGTCCCCTTCATTGGGCGCAAGACCCGACAGATCCTCCATCAGCCCCACCCAGGCATAAACGCGTGGGGCGCGCTGCAAGGCGATCGCAGCCGGCGTCGGATCAAAATGGGCGAGCTGCGTCAATTGGCCGTAGACCGCAAAATCGGACGCACCGGGGCGGGCGCCCATCATGAAAGGAGAGAGCTTCAGATGGGCTTCCATTGCGTCCAGAAAACGCCCGTAGCTTTGCTCGATGACCTCCCAGGTCGTCGCGCTTGATCCGACAAAATGCAGCCGGTTGATTTGCCTGCTTGAGAACTTGGCTGCCATGTCGGCGGCCATTTCGTCGGAGGCTGTGACGTCGCGCCAGCGCGGCAAGATGTTGCCCGACTTGGCAATGTCATCCGCAAAGTGCCATCGGTAGTGGAACATGCACTTGGTCAGCCATTCGTCACCGTAATCCTCCAGCAAGCTGTCGATGAAGCGCAACACAGGGTTGGACGGTTGCACTCGGGGGCCCGGGTACATGGGCTCAAAGCGGCGCAGCAGCGGCGTGGAGTCTGTGACCGCCTCCACTTCTCCAGAGGCATTGGGCAGGTAGAACGTGGGCAATAGCTCCACCTTTGGCGCCGGCATGGCCCGGAGCCGCGATGACCCGGCGACAAGCAGCGAATACGGGATGTGGCGGTAGCGCAGGATGGCCAACATCTTGCGGGTGTAGGGTGAACCCGGTGCGCCTTTGAGTAGCAATGTTTCAGTCATGGTGGTCCAATAAAGTACGAAACATTCTAAACGGCACCCACGGGTGCCGATTCGTCAGCGGCGAGCAGTAAAATTGGCCAATTAACCTCGCAAACATTCAATGGATTGCTACTAATTCAGTAGTGCTTGATGGGCCAAGCCAGAGACAGACTCAGGCCGTAACCGCCTTCACCTTCAGCCGCCAGCCATGCAACAGTGGCTCGGTATACCCAGAAGGCTGCTCCAACCCCTTAAACACCAAATCACAAGCCGCCTTATAAGCCGCTGATGTGCCAAAGTTGCCCGCCATGT
This sequence comes from Rhodoferax sp., assembly GCA_031418395.1. GTDB lineage: Bacteria > Pseudomonadota > Gammaproteobacteria > Burkholderiales > Burkholderiaceae_C > JANYCG01. The sequence continues at coordinate 4,443 of JANOXL010000204.1, forward strand.
TCTGGTACAGCGGGTCGCCCGCATTCTGTTTGTCCACCACAGCGGCCATGCGTTCGAATGTTGCGCGGACTTGCTCGGGGGTCACGACCCGGTGCAACAGCCAGTTGGCGATGTGCTGGCTGCTGATGCGCAGGGTGGCGCGGTCTTCCATCAGGCCGATGTTGTGGATGTCGGGCACCTTGCTGCAGCCCACGCCCTGGTCGATCCAGCGCACCACGTAGCCGAGGATGCCCTGAGCGTTGTTGTCCAGCTCCTGCTGTTTGTCTTCGGGCAAGCAGCCGGTCAAAGTTTTGAGCGGGCGCTTCGACCGGTTCAGGCACAGGAGGCCGCATATGCAGCAGCTTGCTGCCACGGCGGGTCGGGTGAAGTCTTTCTTTTCTTTCAGGGCAAGTCGGCGGCGACTTGCCAGCCCCGTTCCAGGCTCCATCATCCAACGAATTTTGTGTTGGACAAGTTGACAACACAGAAAATTGTTGTCAAAATCTCCAACATGAAGGCAAAGCAACTGGTTCGGCAACGCGTTGAAATCAGTTCCAGCCGTTTTGCCGAATTGGTGATCTGGCAACTGCCAAAGCCGCTGGAAGCAAGCCTCCACAGCTACAAATACCGGCTGGCCTACGTGGTGGACGGTGAGTGCGTCATGCGGTACGACAACGAAGCTGGCAAAGGTGACCATCGCCATCTTGGCGCTGTCGAGCTAAGTTACAAGTACAAGTCGCCGCGCCAACTAATGGCCGATTTTTTCGATGACCTCAAGAGGTACAACCATGAACACCCTGACGATTGACGTTCGTTCACTGTCCGATAGTCTCGCCGACGCCGTGCACGCCATGGAAACCGGCCGCGCACAGGGGCCACGGTACAGCTTTTCGTCGGCGCAAGCCCTGATGCGCACGCTGGGCGGCAAACGTTTCGACCTGATTCAGGCGCTGGCAGGCGCGGGTGCCGTCACTATCCGCGAAGCCGCGCGGCGGGTGGAGCGCGACGTGAAAGCGGTGCATGGCGATGTGCAGACCCTGCTCGCCTGCGGCGTACTGGACAAGACGGCAGACGGAAAGATTGAGTTTCCGTATGACGCGGTGCATGTGGATTTTTTGTTGAAGGCGGCTTGAGATGAGCTGCCCGGTTTGCAACAATAGTGACGCCCGGAATCAGGGTCATGGGTCAAGGGACGCATTTGTTGTAGGTTGTCCAAATTGCGGCGACTTCATGGTCAGTCGAACTGCCTCAATTAATCTGCGGTCAATTCCAGACCGTGATCGCTGGAAGCTTTCAGCTTGGATCGGCGAAATCAAGCCCGAGATTGTTCGCTCCGATGACGTGGAAACTGCGTTGAGCGCAATGAAGCCAACGTTGATGCACCGTGCTGATCGGATGCTTCATTGGCTACACGGAAAATTTCCTCCAGGTAAGCAATTCACCATCAACGATTTGGGCAAGTGGGATCTCTATGAAAACGAACCTACCGACAGCGTGCTGATTCTTGGCGGTTCGCTTGTTTCAAGTCCACTTGTGCCTGTCGGTTGGAATCGAGATATTGCAGAGATGGAGTTTATGGTGACTGAAGTCCTATGCAATGAAATGGGAATTCTTGTCAGCCAAAACAACAACGAATATCAGGTCAGTCCAAAGGGTTTGCTTTATCTTGAAGGTCGGTCAGGACAATCTTCTTCCACGGGATTTTGCGCAATGTGGTTTAACGAAGAGGTAATGCCATTGTGGGTGGACACAATTGAGCCAGCTATTCGTGCGGCAGGCTACGAGCCACTGCGAATAGACGGCAAACAACACAACGGCAAAATCGATGACGAAATAGTTGCCTCTATCAGGGCCTCAAAGTTTGTCGTTGCTGACTTCACGCGGCAGCGAGGCGGCGTCTACTACGAGGCTGGATTTGCCCATGGCCTGGGCTTACCAGTGATCTTTATGTGCAGAGACACCGACGTTACGGATTTGCATTTCGACATTCGCCAATACAACTGCATTCTCTGGAAGCAGGACGAATTGGAAGACGCTAAAGCCCGACTCAAGAACCGCATTCTTGCTACGCTTGGTCAAGGGCCTTTGAAGATTGAATGAAAAACGGCACCCGAAGGTGCCGTCAAGATTGAGAAACCGGGCTGTCAGTCCATCCCAGCCTTCACCTTCAACCGCCACCCATGCAACAACGGCTCGGTATACCCGCTCGGCTGCTCCAAGCCCTTAAACACCAAATCACAAGCCGCCTTATAAGCCGCTGAGGTTTCAAAGTTGCCTGCCATGTTCTTGTACAACGGATCCCCGGCGTTTTGTTTGTCCACCACAGCCGCCATGCGTTCAAAGGTAGCTTTCACCTGCTGTGGCGTTACAACCCGGTGCAACAACCAATTGGCGATGTGCTGGCTGCTGATGCGCAGGGTGGCGCGGTCTTCCATCAGGCCGATGTTGTGGATGTCGGGCACTTTTGAGCAGCCCACGCCCTGGTCGATCCAGCGCACCACGTAGCCGAGGATGCCTTGGGCGTTGTTGTCGAGCTCCTGCTGTTTCTGCTCGGGCGTCCAGGCGGCTTGCACTGCGGCTGACGCCACGGGGATGGTCAAAATGTCTTC
>JANOXL010000205.1:0-2648 GCA_031418395.1 Rhodoferax sp.
CCCCGCCGAGCGTGTGTTCGGCTGGTGCAGTTTCGAAGTGCTGGCCTTCAAAACCGGCAACCCGGAGACGCCCGTGAACGCCATTCCGCCACGTGCCTGGTCGCGATGCCAGTTGCGCTTTGTGGTCGGTATCGATGCCGATGACATCATCCCCGCGTTGCGTCGCCATTTGGATGCGCGCGGTTTTGACATGGTGAAACTTGAAGTGGCGCCCGGAGAAATCTTCAAAGCCACCCGCATTGACCCGGACGAACCCTGGGTACAGTGGGCGGTCGCCTCGCTGGACAAAACCAGCGGCAAAAAGGCGGCTGTATTGCCCAACCTGGGAGGCTCCTTGCCCAATGACATCTTTACCGAAACCCTGGGCCTTAAAGCCATCTGGATTCCGCACAGCTACCCCGGCTGCTCGCAACATGCGCCCAACGAACACCTGCCGCCCGACTTGCTGCGCGAGGCGCTGGGATTGATGGCGGGGGTTTATTGGGACTTGGGAGCCGGTGACACGCCGGTGGGGTAAACGCGCGAGCTGTTACAGCGCGCTAAACCCCAAATCACCCTTGCGCGGCGTAACGCGCCAGGTGGTGATCCGCATCGCCAAAACGCTGCGCCAGCACCGTCAGGCGGCGAAAGGTATGGCTGACCTTCATTTCCTCGGTCATGCCCATGCCGCCGTGTAGTTGCACCGACTCCTGACTCACGAGGCGGGCAGAGTCCGCCACGCGCACCATGGCGGCAGAGACGGCTTTTTTGCGGGCTGCCACGGAAGCGTCATCGGTCAAGCCACGCGCAGCATCCACCCGGCAGGCCGCAGAAATCGCCATCGAGCGCGCCTCTTCGCAGGCCATGAACATGTTGACCATGCGGTGCTGCAAAGACTGGAATGACGCGATGGCGATGCCAAACTGTTTGCGGCCTTGCGTGTACTCCAAGGTCGCGTCTGTCGCGGACTTCATCGCGCCCACGGCGTCGGCGCAGAGCAAGGCTGTGGCGAAATCGACCGCTTCTTCGATGTGCGCCAACGCCAGGCCTTTGCCTTCTTCGCCGCCGAGCATGGCATCAAACGAAAGCTGCACGGCTTGGAATTTGACATCCGCCGCGCGTTGGCCATCGACCGTGCGATACGGGCTGACGCTCACGCCTGCAGCCTTGCGGTCGACCAAAAACAGACCCGTGCCGCCGCTCACCGGGCAACCAGGGCCGTGGCTGATTTGCGCGGACACCACCAACACGTCGCTACTGGCAGCGCCGATCACGACGATCTTTTCACCGTCGAGTTGCCAGCCAGCACCGTCGGCCGATTTGACGACGACCGTGTTGGTGGGCTCCAGCGCATAACGGCGACCGCGTTCGAGGTAAGCGAACGTTGTTTTGGCACTGCCATCGAGCATTTTGGGCAACAGCGTTTCGAGCTGTGCCGCTGTGCCCGCATGGGCTACCAGGCGGCTGGCCAAGGCGACGTGGTCGAGTAGCGGTTCGACCACCAGCGCCTCGCCAAAGGCTTCCATAGCGGCCATCATGTCGACCGCGCCGCCACCAAACCCGCCCGCGCTTTCGCTAAAGGGCAGGGCGGTCAGGCCCATTTCGGAAAATGCGGCCCAAGCGGCGGGGCTGAAGCCCTCGTTTGAGCCCAATGCGGCTTTACGGGCTTCAAACCCGTAACTGGTAGTGAGGTACTTTTGCAGCGAATCGGCCAGTTGTTTTTGTTCTTCAGAGTATTCGAAATCCATGGTGTTCAGCTTCCGTTTTATTAAGGATGAGTCCGATTCCAGTTCAGCGCGAAACTAGGCGCAGCAGGGCAGGCAGTGCAGGGGCACAGCAAGAGGCCGCAACGACGTGTCGCATTGAAACAAGGGCGGAATCACAAGCCCAGGGTCATCTTGGCGATGATGTTTTTTTGAATTTCGTTGGAGCCCGCGTAAATGCTGGCTTTGCGGTAGTTGAAGTAACGCGGCGAGAGCCTGGAGGCGTAGGCGTCCACAGTGCCGCCGTCTACGCTGGTAAAGGGCTGCGCGTTGGGGCCTACCGCTTGCATCATCAACTCGGTGATCATTTGTTGGATCTCGGTGCCGCGAATCTTGAGCATCGAAACGTCGGCGCCTGGTGGCTGGCCACTGCGGCGCATTTTGTCGAGGAAACGCATGGCGGTGAGCTCCAGCGCGTCGAGTTCAATCTCGGTGCGTGAGACCTTGTCGCGAAAACGGATGTCTTGCATCAGCGGCTGGCCGTCGCGTTCTTCGGTTGCGGCAAGCGCTTTGAGCGCGGCCATTTCGCGGCGCAAACCGCCCGTGCGGGCGCTGCCCATACGTTCATGCCCAAGCAGGTACTTGGCGACCGTCCAGCCCTTGTTTTCTTCAAACACCAGGTTTTCCACCGGGACTTTGACGTTTTCAAAAAAGATCTCGTTCACCTCGTGGCCACCGTCCATCAAGATCAGCGGGCGCACGGTGATGCCGGGGGTGTTCATGTCGATCAGCAAGAAGCTGATGCCGTCCTGGCGTTTCTCAAAGCTGGTGTCCGTACGTACCAGGCAAAAAATCCAGTCACCGTAATGGCCCAGCGTGGTCCAGATTTTTTGGCCAGTGACGCGGTAGACATCGCCTGAGCTTTTGGACTCACGCACGGCGCGCGTTTTCAACGCCGCCAGGTCC
>JANOXL010000206.1:0-6216 GCA_031418395.1 Rhodoferax sp.
GCCCGGGGCCGGGGAACGGATGGCGGTACACCATGTCGTGCGGCAGCCCGAGCGCCACACCGAGTTCGCGCACCTCATCCTTGAACAATTCCCGCAGTGGTTCAAGCAGCTTCAGGCCCAATTCGGCCGGCAGGCCGCCGACGTTGTGGTGGCTTTTGATTGTCACGGCCTTTTTTGATTTGGCCGCACCGGACTCGATCACGTCGGGGTAAATGGTGCCCTGGGCGAGGTAAGTTGCTCCTTTTTTACTAGCGTCTCCGGCTTTTAATTCGAGAGCCTGCGCCTTGAACACCTCAACAAACTCGCGGCCGATGATCTTGCGCTTGGCCTCGGGCTCACTCACACCTGCGAGGTGGCCGAGGAACTGCGCTTCGGCGTCCACACGGATCACCTTGGCCTTGAGTTTGCCGACGAACATCTCCATCACCATGTCGCCTTCATTCAGGCGCAGCAGGCCGTGGTCCACGAAGACACAGGTCAACTGGTCGCCAATGGCACGGTGGATGAGCGCCGCGGCCACCGACGAATCGACACCACCCGAGAGGCCCAAAATGACTTCTTCATCACCTACTTGCTGACGGATTTTCTCGACCGCCTCGGCGATGTGGTCTTTCATCACCCAATCGGGCTTGGCTTTGCAGATGCCCAAAACAAAACGCTCCAGAATCGCTTTGCCTTGCGTGGTGTGTGTTACCTCGGGGTGGAACTGCAAGGCGTAAAAGCCGCGCGCCTCATCGGCCATGCCAGCGATAGGGCAACTCTCGGTGCTGGCCATGAGTTTGAAGCCGGGCGGCATTTCGACCACGTTGTCACCGTGGCTCATCCAGACGTTGAGCAATCCGTGGCCTTCAGGCGACGTGACATCGGCGATGCCATCTAGCAGCTTGGTGTGGCCGCGCGCCCTCACCTGCGCATGGCCAAATTCGCGACCGTGCCCGCCCTCCACTTTGCCACCCAGGGCCTCGGCGATGGCGTACATGCCGAAGCAAATGCCCAGCACTGGAACGCCGAGTTCAAACACGGCTTGCGGCGCGCGCAGGGTGTCGTCTTCCCACAGGCTGGCGTGGCTGCCAGAGAGGATCACGCCTTTGAGTGCGCCGTCTTTCGCGTAATCGCGAATCCAGTCGTTGCTGACATCACACGGATGCACCTCGCAGTACACATGCGATTCCCGCACGCGCCGCGCGATGAGCTGGGTGACTTGGGAGCCGAAGTCGAGGATAAGGATTTTTTGGTGGGTCACGGCGTAGTCGGCAAAATTTGATTGGTTTCTATTTAGCTATAGTTACTATAGCAATAAACTTTGATATCACGAGACCCAGAGCACGATTTCATTCAAATTGCCGTTCTGGTTGCAAATTTCCACCAATAATTAACATGGGTGTTAATTATTGGATGGCGGCTGATCGCCTCAATCTGCCCGGTAATTCGGTGCCTCTTTGGTGATCTGCACGTCGTGTACATGGCTTTCGCGAATGCCGGCCGAGGTGATTTCAACAAACTCGGCTTTGTTTTTCATCTCTTCGATCGACGCGCAGCCGCAATAACCCATACTGGCGCGCACGCCGCCGGCCATTTGGTAGATGATGCCCACGAGTGAGCCTTTGTAGGGGACGCGGCCTTCAATGCCTTCGGGCACGAGTTTGTCGGCGTTCGGATTGCCGCTGGTAGCTTCTTGAAAGTACCGGTCGGCGCTGCCCTGCTCCATCGCGCCAATGCTCCCCATGCCACGATAACTCTTATAGCTGCGGCCCTGGAAGAGCACGATCTCGCCCGGCGCTTCTTCCGTACCGGCAAACATGCCGCCCATCATCACCGTGCTGGCGCCCGCCGCAATGGCTTTAGCGATATCACCGCTGTATCGGATGCCGCCGTCGGCAATCAAAGGTACGCCAGTGCCCAAAAGCGCAGTGGCCACGCTGTCGATGGCCATGATTTGCGGCACACCCACCCCGGCAACGATGCGCGTGGTGCAAATACTGCCCGGGCCGATGCCGACTTTCACCGCGTCTGCGCCTACGTCTACCAAAGCCCGAGCCGCTGCGCCCGTGGCAATGTTGCCGCCGATCACGTCAATCTGCGGGTAGTTCCTTTTGACCCAACGCACACGCTCGATCACGCCATGGCTGTGGCCGTGCGCAGTGTCGACCACCAGCGCGTCGACGCCCGCGCGCACCAGCGCTTCCACACGCTCCTCGGTGCCTGCGCCCACACCCACCGCCGCGCCTACGCGCAATTGGCCGTGTGAATCTCGTGCAGCATTGGGGAAACTGGTTTGTTTAGTGATGTCTTTGACGGTAATGATGCCTTTGAGCTCAAACGCCGGGTTGACGACCAAAAGCCGCTCCAGCTTGTGGCGATTCAAGAGCGCTTTAGCCTGCGCGGGTGTGGTCCCGTCGCTTTCCTGCACGGTCACGAGTTTCTCGCGCGGCGTCATGATTTGGCTCACCGGCACGTCGTAACGTGTTTCAAAGCGTAAATCCCGGCTCGTCACGATACCAACCACTTGGCCCGCGTCACACACGGGAAAGCCCGAAATGCCGAGTTGTTCGGACAAAGCCAGCACTTGGCGTACGGTGTGGGTGGGGGTAATCACCACCGGGTCGCGCAAAACGCCGGATTCATAACGCTTGACCTTGGCCACCTGCGCCGCTTGCTCCTTGGCGCTGAGGTTCTTGTGCACGATGCCAATACCACCTTCCTGCGCGATGGCAATCGCCAGGCGCGCCTCGGTGACGGTGTCCATCGCCGCTGAAACCAGGGGCAGGTTCAGCGAAATATTGCGGGAGAACTGGGTGGAAAGTGAGGTGTCCTTGGGCAGGACTTGGGAGTACGCGGGCACCAACAGAACATCGTCGAAGGTGAGCGCTTTGCCAAGAAGGCGCATGCTTAAGCTCCAAAAGGACGATTGTAAAGGCACGGGGTGTTGAGTCCGCCGCAGCCTGGCTACGGCGGCTTAATGGGTCGAACTTGCCCCCGCGCTGATGAATGGCCGGTTTTGCGATGTCAACGGATGACCACTGGTTTGCGTTTTGCAATTGCAGCGATAAACTCTGGACATGCGTATGAACACCTCCCCCACTGGCGGTTCCCCCCGTTATTTCTCCTGGGCAACGGCCCGAAGCTTTGCCACCGGTCTGGCCCTCCTGGGCGCTCTGTCGGCCCAGGCCCAATGGCAATGGATGGACAAAGATGGCCGCAAGGTCTTCAGCGACCGCCCGCCACCTGCCGACGTGCTGGACAAAAACATCCTCAAACGTCCAGCGGGCCGGGCTGCGCCCACTGCAGCGGCAGATACGGGAGCCACCTCAACGACCACCGCAACTACCACTGCTGCGGCCGCGCCTGCATCTGCCGCTTCAGCAGCGGCTGGCAATGTGCCCAAACTGTCGGGCGTCGACAAAGAATTGGCCGAGAAAAAGAAGAAAGCCGCAGAAGCCGACTTGGCCAAGCGCAAGCTTGAAGAAGAGCGGTTGACGAAGGTCAAGGCCGAGAACTGCATCCGTGCGAAAAACGCCAAAGCCTCACTCGACTCTGGCGTGCGTATCGGCGTGACCAATGCAAAAGGTGAACGCGAAATCATGGACGACAAAGCACGTGCAGCTGAAAGCGCCCGGATTAAAGAAATGATTTCGTCTTCTTGCGACACTGGCGCTCCCCAGGGGTGATGCCGACAGCGGGGCCGACACCCGACCGTCAATAGCCCGGCTTGGCCCCTGCCCTTCGATTGGCAAACAAGCCGGCCTTTTTTGCGCCCTGTTTTGCAAAACGCTCGCGCCGGGCGACTTTGGGGTCGACTAGAAGTGGACGGTAAATCTCCACGCGGTCCTTGTCGCGCAAAACCTGGTCAAGCGATGCGCTTCGCCCCCAAATGCCCAGCGTCCAGCTTGCCCCGCGGTCGCCGGCATCCTCGATAGAGCCGAGTTCAGGCCAACGGGCTTTTGATCCGTTGTTCGTTATTGCCACTAGTGCCACTAGTGCCGCAAGTGCCGCAAGTGCCGCATGGGGCGTACTTCCCGCAGGCAAAACAAGTTCCAGTTCCTCAACTTGCCTTGGCGCAGGTGAATACACGACAGTCACCTTGATGTGTTCGATCTGATTCATCTGGCGCTCATTGAACCGTGTCGAACCACTCAGGCTGCACCATACACCTGCTCGGCGCGTTTCACAAATGCATCGACCAAGCTACCGGCGATTTTGTCGAACACCGGGCCGACCAGTTTGCCAAGCGTGGCGTTGCTGAAGCCATACTCCAGGGCCAGCTCAACCCGGCAGGCGCGCTGGCTGCCGTCGCCAAGCGAGATGAATTGCCAGTTGCCTTCGAGCTTTGAAAATGGCCCGTTAACGAGGCTGATGACCACCTGCCGGGCCTCGATATGCACATTGCGTGTCGTGAATTTTTGATGGATGCCACCGAACGCAATGCCGATTTCAGCCGTCATGCCAGCCTCATCCGTGGATAACACTTGGGTGTGGTCGCACCAGGGCAGAAACTTGGGATAGTCTGCAACAGCAGTCACCAATGCATACATTTCAGCCGGGCTGTACCAGATCAAGACGGACTTGTGGATCGACTTGAGATGAGACGAATTGGACGTTTTCATAGAATGGGGGGCGCGCACAAATTGTAGACAGTGCAAATACCATCGAATGGCGTCCCTGCCTACACGCTATGGTTTCCCCGTTTCAAGACATGGCTCAAAATATCTCCACCTCCCCTCCCAGCAAATCCTCCAAGGGTGACGCCAAAGGCGCATCCAAAGGGCCCCGGAAAGACGCGCCCAAAAACAGCCGCATCGCCGATAACAAAAAGGCCGCCTACAACTACTTTTTTGAAGAGCGGTTTGAGGCCGGCTTGGTGCTTGAAGGCTGGGAGGTGAAGTCCCTTCGTGAGGGCAAGGTGCAGTTGACCGACGGCTACGTGGTGATCCGCGAAGGTGAGATGTTCATCATCGGCTTGCAGATCAACCCGCTGGGCACAGCATCGACCCACATCAGTCCGGACAAACAGCGCACCAAAAAGCTTTTGATGAAAAAGGAAGAAATCAAGCGCCTGACGGCCAAAGTTGAGCAAAAGGGCTACACCCTGGTGCCGATCAACCTGCATTGGAAAACCGGCAAAGTGAAGTGCGAGATCGCGCTGGCCAAAGGCAAGGCGGAACACGATAAACGCGACACCATCAAGGACCGTGAAGGCAAACGTGAGGTCGAACGGGCGATGAAGGACAAAAACAGGTAGAAAATGTTGCTACACTATAGATAGCATACTATTTAATACTGACCAGACCTAGATGTCCTATTTTTCTCTAAATCAGGGTTGAGACCGAAAAATCAGCTCAATCATACCCAAATTAGGTATGATTAGATCAGTCCACGCAAGGGATGCGCCCCTGCAGGCCAAGGCGACACAAAAAATGGCGCCACCATCGCGGGTGTGACATCGTCAATACGGGCCGGTTGCCACTTGGGCGTGCGGTCTTTGTCGATGGCCTGAGCGCGGATACCTTCCACGGTTTCGCTTTGTTGGGCAGTCAGATTCAAATGCAGCGGATTAAAGCAATGACGCATCATGTCGCGTTCCATGCGAAGGTCGTCAGCGAGTGACATACCGCGCGCACGGCGAATTTGCGTCAGTGAGATGTGCAGCATCAGCGGCGACTTTTGACGCAATTGCAATGCCGTTTTTTGGGCCCAGGGGCTGCCATCGGCCTCCAAAGAATGCAGGATTTCCGCTACCGAATCGAGCGAAAAATGTGACGCCAGTGCATCTGAAAAAGCTGCGATTTGCGAGGCGTTGTCGACTGAAAAAGGTGCGACTAGATCAGCCAAGGCATTTGGGTGACCGAAATCGAAGGTCGCCAAACTCTCCCAAATCGCCGGCATGGATGAAGCGGCGACGCAACGATCTGCCAACCCAATGGCTACCGCATCACCGGGGGAAAGGGTCTCCCCTGTCAGCGCCAGCCATTCACCCACATGCCCGGGGCAGCGGCTCAGAAAATAGCCACCACCCACATCGGGGAAAAGGCCGATCTGCGTCTCGGGCATAGCCATTTTGGTGTGTTCGGTCACCAAGCGCAGGCGACAGCCCTGGCTGATGCCCATACCGCCACCCATGACGATGCCGTCCATGAAGGCGATGCTCGCCTTCGGGTAGGTATGAATCAGGTGGTTCAGCGTGTATTCCTCAGTGAAGAAATCCTCCAGCTCAGCGTT
>JANOXL010000207.1:0-8061 GCA_031418395.1 Rhodoferax sp.
CGAACGCCGGCTTGCGACAAGGTTTCGGCGGCCATCAAACCCGCCGGGCCTGCGCCAATGACGACTGCGGTTTTTAACATCCTTTTCGATCCAGACTGGCACTATTTATCATTATATTTATGTTGACTTTTATGCATGAGAAAAAACCATATTTGGTCCGGTTTTTATTATATTTGTAGCTACAAATAGAGGTCTATTTATGACCATATTTTGATCAGACTAGAACGCAAAATTTCTACAACCGACAGCCTTTTCAAATCCAGATAACCCTACTCGACCCCGGGTAACATCACCATTTCCCCGTCACCCGTCAAAAAGGCCGCGACCACCTGCGCCTGCGGGTAGAGCACTTGAATGGCCGCGCGGTAGCGACCCAACTGCGTCACCAGTGTCGCGTCGGCCAGCGGCGCGGCGCTGGATTTGTAGTCCAGCACCCACCACGCGCCAGTATCGCGGCGTTGCACCAGTCGATCCAGACGCAGCGTTTGGCCCTCAAACATCAAGTCCACCTCATTGCCTGCCCAAGCCAGCACACTGGCATCAAAGGTCCAGGCACCTGCGCCCTGGCGAATGCGCTGGGCCAGGTCGGCCACCTGCTGCGCTTGCAAAGTAGACAGGGCAAATTCACGCGCCACCGCCGCGAGCTGGCCCGCAGTCGCACGAGGCGTTGCGCCCTGCCCCCATTCAAGCAGGCGGTGCATGGCCTGGCCCACACGTGATGAGTCGGATTCGGGTGGCGCAGAAGGCTCACCTTGCGCTTCATTCAATAAACCACCGCGGACACTGTGCGCAGCCTCATCAGCCTCAGCATCTGTCTTTTCAGCTACATTTTCAGGAGCGTCGAAAGAAGCGTCGACAGAACCATTGGCAAGACGCGGCGGCAGCTCAAGGATCGTGACCGTCGCCTCTTCTGTGTTTGTGTCGGGGTCAGATCGGGTGTTTTGCGCAGGCGCCATCAGCTCTAGGCTCTGCGCCACCTCATGATCCAGCGGTCGGGCCAGCGGCTTCAGGCGCGCCCACCAGCTCCCCGCCGCGGCACGGTGCGGCTCGATACTGGAAAGCACCAAACGTGTCTTCGCCCGTGTCAGCGCGACGTACAGGGCGTTGAGCTCCTCGCGCTGGCGCTCTTGCTGGTCTTGCGCCAACAGCTCAATGCAGCAGGCCGGTGGCTGGCTTTCACTGGCGAGAAACACAAATCTCAGGGGATGCGCCGCCTCGCCAGGCCACTGCATCAATACGCCCATCGACTCGGCGCGTGGCGGCTGGACGTCGCTGTCCAGCAGCAGCACCACGTCGGCCTCCAGCCCTTTGGCGCCATGAATCGTCAAGAGCCGTACCGCGTTGTCCACCACCGCCGCCGTGGCCTGCACACCGCCCGCTTTGAGCGCCCGCACGAAGGCATAAGGCGTGGCAAACCGCCCGCCGCCGAGTTCCAGCGCGACGCCCGGCAAGGCCCGTAAATTGGCCATCACAGCGGCACGGCGCGGGGCTGGCGCCGCCGCGGCAAACCGTGCCAACACATCGCCCTGCGAATAGATGGCCTGCAAGGCGTCATGGGGCGGCAATTCATCCACCCAACGCTTCCATTTCAATAAAACAGATCCTAGGTCATGCAAAGCAGGTCTAAGTAGCTCCTTTTTTTGCAGCAACTCAAACCAGCTTCCGCCCTGCTTTTGGTGCAGCAACGCGATTTCTACCAACGCTGCATCTTCCAGCCCAAACAAGGGCGACTTCAGCACCCGTGCAAATGACAGGTCATGTTGGGTTGACACCAACACGTCGAACAAGGCGACGATGTCTTGCACCTCGGCGCAGTCGATGAGTTCGGTTTTTTCGCCGATTTGCGAGGCAATCTGCAAGGCACGCAAGGCCTCATGCAAGGGCGCAAGACCCGCGCGTTTGCGCGACAGCACCATGATGTCTTTGGGCGCCATGCCGGCTTCGACGCCTTTCACGCTGCTGTTTGCGATGCGTTGGGCAATCCACAACGCGGCCTGGTGCGCCTCTTGTGTGCGCAATGTTTCTTCAGGTTCGGTTTGCGGCTCGGTGAGGCTGTCGCGCCAAACCATCTCCGGGTCTTGTGGGGCATCGGCGCCCCCCGCATTGCGGCAGATGGGCGGCAGGCAGCCCACATAGCCTGCGATGCTTGATTCTGTTGTGTGGGTACGAAAACCGTCGTACACATCACCCTCGATCACACCGCTCATGGCCTGGTTCATGACCGTGTTGACGGCATCCATGACCTCAGGTGCGTTGCGACGCGTGTGGTCGCAACTGAGCACATCACCGAGAAGCCCCATCTTCACAAACGTTTTGGCCGCCTTGAAAACCTGCGGCTCGGCGCGGCGAAATCGGTAGATGCTTTGTTTTGGGTCACCGACGATGAACACGCTGGGCGCCCCGCCGCCACTGCCGCCGCCGCCGCCCGTACTGCCACCCCCGCTACTGCCGCCTCCCGCACCTGCGTAGGCCGAGAGCCAGGAGAACAGCGCCTGCCATTGCAGTGGGCTGGTGTCTTGAAATTCATCGATCAACACGTGGCGGATGCGCGCATCCAGGCGCTGCTGCAGCCAACCCGACAAGACCTCATCTGACAACATCACACTGGCGGCGCGCTCCACATCGTTCATATCGACCCAGCCGCGCTCGCGTTTGAGCTCGGCAAATTCGGCGATCAAGAGGCGACTCAAGCGCGCCATGTGTTGCTGGTAAACCCAGGCAGCGTGTTGTTGCAGCGTCGCCTGGATCTCCAGCGCCAACGCCTGCGCCTCTCGCACCACCGCGATGCCGACAATTTTTTCACCGAACTTGCGCAGGGTGCCCGCTTGGGTGAGCAGGGCCAACAGCACACCTTCCAGGCGATTACCCAGCGCTTTGCCCTGCACATTGCCCTGCACATTGCCCAACCCATCAGCAGACGCCAGTTGCGCCAACGCCTGCTCCAGCTCCACACCCTTGGCAGAAAAAGTCGGCGCTGAAGCGCGGCCCAGGGCGCTTGCCGCTTGTTGAAACAGTTGAAAATTGGCTGGTGATCGTGTGAGAATTTCTTGCGGCAACTGCAAGCCTGCAAATTTGGGAAACTGCTGGGCGAAGTGTTTCACCGAGCCATCGACCACGCCCTGCGCATCGGCCAGGCCAAACTCAAGTCGTTTGCCCAGCGCTGCCATCAAGGCGCGTTCTGCCTGGAAGCGACCATGCTCAAACACCACGGCTTCGAAATCAGCGCGCAGGGCGGGCTGTGCCATCAGGGCGGTGTAAAACCTGCGCCACACCTGGGATTTGGCCTGTGTGTCATCTTCCAGCAATTCGTAGTTGGGCGGCAGCGCGAGCTGTTGCAGAACCGAGAACGGCGCATTGCGCAATAACGCGGCAAACCAGCTATGGAAGGTGCGGATTTGCACCTGGCGGCCCGTGGCGAGCAGGTTTGCGTAGAGATATCGCAGTGCCTCGCGCAGGGCCATAGACGTTGCGTCACCGGCGTGATCGATTCCGCGCATACTTAACTCGCGCGCCAGTGTGGCGTCATCGGCCACTGCGAATTCGGCCAACCACTGGTGCAGGCGCTCGCGCATCTCACCTGCCGCGCGTTTGGTGAAAGTGATGGCCAGGATTTCATGGGGCAAAGCGCCATCCAACAACGCCCGGACGATGCGCGAGACCAGCATCCAGGTTTTGCCCGCCCCTGCGCAGGCCTCCACCGCGACGTGACGACGTGGGTCACACGCGACTTTGTAGAAGGCCTGCGCGCTGGTCGGTTTGCCGTTGAGTTCGTAGGCGGGAGTCATTTTTTCGACGGGCCGCCCCAAGAAAAAAACGCCCCCTCGGGGGGCAGCGTAGTACACGAAGTGACAAGCGTGGGGGCCATATCTATTTCCAAAAGTCTTTGCGACACAAGCCGCGCGCGGCGCAAAACTCGCAGGCAAATCCTTCACCTAACGCCGGCAGGGCTTCGCCCTGGGCAATGCGTTGCATGTCGTTCAAAATGCCTTCGGCCAACTGGGCGCGCATCTGCACGATGGCCGGTTGCGCATAGGTTTTGGTCGGCTCTTTTTCACCCACGTTGACGTAGGCTGCGGCAATGTTGTCCACATCAATCAAGGCCGCGTAAAAAGCCAATTGCGTATCTTCATTGCCCGACTTGATGCGTTCGCTGCTCGCGGTGCGGTTTTCGGTTTTATAGTCGATCACCAGGCAGGTGCCATCCGCTTCGCGATCAACCCGGTCAAGTTTTCCCACCAGCGAGATGGTGCCCAGGCGAATGTCTTTCCAGGCTTCTCCTTCGACGAAGACATTGCCATGCGACAGATGATCGGCCAGCCAATCCAGATAACCCGTGCGAACCTTGGGCCAGGCGGCAGCGAAGGGTAAAAACTCAGCTTCAGAAAGACCCAGGTCTGCTGTGGCTTGTTCTGCCGCATGGTTGATCAGCGCCTCCCGGGCATCTCTTTCGACCTCGACCGATAACCTGTGTGAAGGTTTGAAGGCCTCGTGAAAGTGAAACAAGATCCGATGCAGCCAGTTGCCGAAGTCGCGTTTGCCCAACTCGACATCCAGCTCCTCGGCCTCGGCCAGTTTGAGCTGGCGCAGCGCAAAAAAACGGTACGGGCATTTGCGCAGGTCGTCATACGCGCTGGCCGAGACGCGTTGCAGCGCGAGAGCTTGCCCGACCGGGCGCGGCATGCTGGACGGATGTGGGACCAATTCTCTTGGGCGTCTTGGGTCTGGCGCGAGTTTCCTGGTGCCCGGGTGTTGACGCAAGGCCTGTACGAAACCGCTGGGCAGGAGGCGCTCGCCGCCTTCACTGGTGCGCCACAAAATATCAAGGTAGTCAAAGCGCAGCGCATAGCGCCAGGACTTGGCCAGGGCGCGGGCGACATCTTCTCGCGCGGGCAGGCCCAAGGCGACACGTTGCGCCACGGTCCACAGGCCTGGCACTTCGGGCGACACGGGCAGACGCTGCTCGTCACAACCCGCCAGCACCACCGCCGCCAAGGGCCTGCCAAGCAATTGGGCCAGCGGCAAAATCACCACCTGCTCGTGGTGCGGATGCGCGGGGGAATAACTCGCCGCTTCCAGCGTCTGGCTGACCCAGGCAGTGAACTCCGAGGCGGTCAGCCGTGTATTGGCAGGTGCAAAGTCTTGCCAGACAGTTGAGGTACGCGAGGGTGCAGATGTAGAAATTGCATCACCCAGTGCTTGCGGCTCTGTCGGCAATCCCAGCGCTGTGGCCACTGCGCGACCCGCCGCATCGGCCATCAACATCCGCCATTGACCGCTACGCGCCAGCAGTTCGGCTAAGTCCAGCAGCCATTGACTTAAGGCCCGGCTTTTGTGCATCTCGCTGCGCCAGGAGTTGATCAGGTGAATAAGTGGCGTGTTCGAAGGGCTAAGGCCAGAGAGGCGCAGAGGCTCGGTAGGCCAGTCGCGCTGGCCCAGTCGCCGCAAATCCCGCTCCAACTGCACCAGCGCAATGGGGACATTGACCGCAGCCATTGCAGAGTCGATACCGGACTCGACGCGGGCCACGGGGTGAAGGCCGGGGTCGGGCGTTAGTTTTTCAACCAATGGCGGCGACCCGTCCACAAAACAAGGCGCATTTTTGAGCCAGTCCAGCACCTCGTCGCTCAACGCATCCCAACGGCAGGCGCGCAGGCTGCCCATCAGCGTGGCGGCGGCGCGGGTGGTGGAGAGTTTCCAGCCGGTTTCATCACGAATCACTACCCCACGCTCACCCAACAGTGCACGCACACGGCGGGTCAGCTGGCGATCCAGCGCGACCAGGCCCACAGGGCTTCGCCCTGCGGCCAGATGTTGCAACACGCAAGCACCAGCGCGCTCAGCTTCGTCTTCAAAATCTTCGGCGGCATGGTGCGCTTGGGCCCCGCTATCTGTGCGCTCAGCGCGGTCAGTGTGTAAGGGTGTTTTGTCCTCCGCTTCATCCTCGGGCGCCGACAGCGCAATCCGCAGGCAGCGCCGTGGCTCGCGTTGCGCCAGCGCGTCCACCAAAGGCTCTGCCTGAAAGCCGTCGATCACCACCAAAAGGCTCGGATCTGCCTCAAACAGGCCGTCGCTGGCAAAACCGGAACTGCTGGCCCACGCCAGGGCGATGCGCCCGACGGCCAGCTCATGCGCCAGCGCGGGTTCGGCCGATTGAGGCAGTGCGGTCAATGCCAGGCCAGCGCCCCATTCGCTGCGCTGCTGCGGCATTTGTGCGCCCGCGACCGCGGCCAGGCTCCAGGCGGCCTCCATGAGCTGAGGCGCCAACACGGCGGCATGGGCGCCCAGTCCAGCGCGATGCAGCAGGTCGCGCGCTGTCAAGATGTCAAAAGCTGCGTTCAGCCGCAGATCGTCGCCCGTAGGAGCAAAACCAGCCGCTGTCCGCGCCCAATTCATGGTGGATTCAAATCGAGGCAAGAAACTGGCCGTGGCCACAGCGCCGGCAGTGCCTGGGGCGCCCGTCACACTGTCGCCCGTAGCGACCCAGGCCGTGCGGGCCTGCTGAATCAATTGCGCATAGGGCACAAGCACCACGACCTGCGACGGGTGCAAGGCGCGCTCGACAATGGTCGCTCGCAGGCGCACCATCACCCGTGCCCAGGCGGTCAAGGCATGATGGCTTTTGTCTATCCCACGCATAGTTTTATTTGCCAAAACACGGGATCCCGTTCGCCCGGCGGCTGGGGATCTGCGCCGCCATAGGGGAAGTTTGATTTTTCAAGGCGCGCGGCCTGCGGGCGGCATTAGAACGAGGGGGCTTGATATCTGTCACAATTTCACCACTTTACCTGTACTGCACTCCGCCAATCTCCCTTTAACCCCCTCTTTGAAGGATCCCACCATGGCCAGCGAATTGATCAAACACATCTCCGACGCAACGTTTGAGGTCGATGTGCTGCAAAGCAAAACGCCAGTACTGGTGGACTACTGGGCCGAATGGTGCGGTCCCTGCAAAATGATCGCGCCGATTCTGGACGAAGTCTCAACCACCTATGCCGGCAAGCTGCAGGTCACCAAAATGAATGTGGATGACAACCGCGACATCCCTGCCAAATTCGGGATTCGTGGCATTCCGACTTTGATGTTGTTCAAAGATGGCCAATTGGCGGCCACCAAAGTTGGCGCAATGAGCAAAGCGCAAATGACAGCCTTCATCGACCAACAACTCGCCTAAGCCGTAGGCCTCAAAAGTCGCCTTGGCACAGCTCCAAGGCGGCCAATTTTCCTGTCATAATCCCCCCAGATCGCCAGCTTCTACCCGAAGCAGGTTCGAGTTTTTCGGCTCCCAGCCTTCGCCACGGCAAACTTGCTGCCGGTGCTGACATCCCCCCAAATTTGTATTTCACTACGCCCCGATTCGGGGACATTCCATGCACTTAAACGAACTCAAGGCACTGCACGTGTCAGAAGTCCTCAAGCAGGCTGAAGAGCTTGAGATTGAAAACACCGGCCGCATGCGTAAACAGGAGTTTATGTTTGCCATCATCAAGAAACGAGCCCGCGCAGGTGAACAAATCATTGCCGATGGTGTGCTGGAAATATTGCCCGACGGTTTTGGCTTTTTAAGAAGCCCCGACACCAGCTACACCGCCAGCACCGACGACATCTACATCAGCCCCAGCCAGGTGCGCCGCTTCAATCTGCACACCGGCGACATGATTGAGGGTGAAGTGCGCACGCCCAAAGACGGCGAGCGTTACTTCGCGCTGAACAAGCTTGACGCCGTCAACGGCGACTCGCCCGAGAGCAACAAACACAAAGTCATGTTCGAGAACCTGACGCCCTTGTTCCCCAAGGTGCAGATGAAGCTTGAGCGCGACATCAAGGGTGACGAAAACATCACCGGCCGTGTGATCGACCTGATCGCCCCTATCGGCAAAGGCCAGCGAGCCCTGCTCGTGGCGCCGCCCAAGAGCGGCAAGACGGTGATGATGCAGCACATTGCCCACGCCATTACCGCCAACCACCCCGACGTGCACATGATGGTACTACTGGTCGACGAACGCCCCGAAGAAGTGACCGAAATGCAGCGCAGCGTACGCGCCGAGGTCATCAGCTCCACCT
>JANOXL010000208.1:0-2009 GCA_031418395.1 Rhodoferax sp.
CAAAACGCTGGGCCTCTTGGGTTTGCAGCGAGAATTTGGGCAACTGCCTTGGCCCAAGGCGCTGAAATAAGCCCTGCGTTGATGTCGACCATGCCTTGTCAAACACTTTTTTGACATTTATTTGGTCCATCGCCCGCCTTCACATTTCATCCTTCGCAATTCCAAAATCCCAATTGCCAAATACCCATTCCAGATTGCTACTTCACGTGAATATTTTTGACTGCACTTCCCTCACCCTATTCGCTCGACACCGATTCAGGCCATTTCTATTAGCTATATTTTTTATAGCTTCTTGCGCGTATTCTGCAAGACCTTATGCCCAGATGAAGCCTGAGGGGAAGGCGTCAGCGAAAAAATCAGCCGCCAAACTGTCACCCAAATCTGCCACTAAGCCCATCGCCAACAAATCGGTACGCCTGCCCGCCCCGGGCATTGCCTACGCCAGCCGGGCGGACGTGATGCTACTGGCTGATGACATCGCCGAGCGCCGCAATCTCGACCGCGATTGGGTGCGCAAAACCATCGGTGACGCGCACTACCTGCCCATCATCACCAAATACATCCTGCCGCCACCCGTGGGCACCCTAAAAAACTGGCGCGTGTACCGTAGCCGTTTCATTGACCCGGTGCGCATCAACGCCGGGGTGAAGTTCTGGCAGGCCAACCGCGAGACTTTGGAGCGCGCAGAAAAAGAATTCGGCGTGCCCGCAGAGATCATCGTCGGCATCATCGGCGTGGAGACGATTTACGGCCAGCAGCTGGGCAACTTTCGGGTGATCGATGCGCTGACCACCTTGAGTTTTGATTTCCCGCAAGCGCACCCACGCAAAGAAGCCCGGCGTGAGTTCTTCCTGGGTGAACTTGAGCAGTTCCTGAGCTTCACCAGCCGCACGGGCGCAGACCCTCTGGCCTTGCGCGGCAGCTTCGCCGGTGCCATGGGCCTGCCGCAATTCATGCCCTCCTCTCAGGTGAAATACGCCGTGGACTTTGATGGTGATGGCAAGATCGACCTCTTCAACAGCCCGGCCGATGTCATCGGCTCGGTCGCCAACTATTTCAAAGCCTTCAATTGGCAACCGGGTATGCCCACCCACTATCCGATGGCGTTTGACAAGTCCAAGCTCGATATGGACGCGCTGATGGCGCCCGATATTCTGCCCACGTTCAGCGTGGCAAGTTTCACTGCCAAAGGCGCCGTGCTGGAAGGCGAAGCCCTGAACCACACCGGCCCGCTGGCGCTAATCGAACTACAAAACGCAGGCGCAGAGCCGATTTACGTGGCGGGCACAGAAAACTTTTACGCTATCACGCGCTACAACTGGAGCAGTTATTACGCGATGGCGGTGATTGATCTGGGGCGGGAAGTGGCGCGGGTCATGAGCCGTCCATAGACTGGAAGCGCCTCACGGCAAGCGGTGATGCCAATAACGCCGCCGCATCTGGCGGTCACAGGCTACGTTGTCAGGCGCATCGCTGCGCCAGGTCGCCGCACCGCAGCGCGGTGAATCGACAAGCTGGATGCCTCGGGCTTCGTACCGTTCGCGCACTGGCTGGGCGGGGTGGCCAAAACGGTTGCGGTAGCCGTTTTGCACCAGCCCGAACTTAGGGTTAACGGCATCCAGGAAGACGCCTGTACTTGAGGTGGCACTGCCGTGGTGCGGCACCAGCAACAGGGTCGATTTCAGGTCGATGTGGCCGACGGCGGCTTGCCCGACCAGGCTGGCTTCTTGTTCCAATTCAATGTCGCCCGTGAGCAGCGCGGTTTGCCGTCCGTTGGAGATTTTCAACACACAACTCAAGGCGTTGCTTTTGGCGGGCCGCTCGTAGTCCTGGGCGTCGGGATGCAGGATGGTGAAATCCACACCATCCCAGTGCCAGCGCTGGCCGGCTTCGCAGCGCTGGGCTTTTCGCACGGCCTGAATCTCATGCCCCAGCTCGATGGAACTGAGTAATTCCGCGCCTTTGTGCATGGACAACACCGCTACCGCGCCGCCGGTGTGGTCGGCATC
>JANOXL010000209.1:0-6908 GCA_031418395.1 Rhodoferax sp.
CACCACGGCAAAACGCGAAGGCTGGTCGGCGTGAAAACGCACCTTGTAGCGCCCGGCCGCCAAGGCTTCTGTGTCCGGCCACAACGGAAAATCATGCAGGATGGTGTAGTGCTCCGTCACCGCCATATCGTGCGGCAGGCGCGGCCCTGCCAGTGGGATTTCGATCTTGTGTTTCAGTTGGCGATCCGCCCCGATGACGCCGTACTCCATGAAGGGCGCGGTCAGGCTGTAATCAAAAAACAAAAGCTCGCCAGTGTGTTCGTCAGGCCGCGAATGGGCCGAGATTTTTGCAAACGCGCCACCATAGTCTGCCGTGCCCAGGGTCTCCAGGGTGTAGGGGTCTACCGCGTAGGGCATGCCCGAGCGGTACCACATGGTGATCAAGCGACCCGCGTGGTATTTGATATCGGTGTTGGCTGTGTTTTTGAGCGGCTCGTCGGCGCGATCTTCTCGCATCGGCTCTTTGAGCCCTTTCCACAAAGCGTGACCGGCCGCGCGTTCTTCCTGCAAGGCGCGCGTCTCGACCCAACGGTTGCGGTAGCTGACCTTGCCGTTCTGAAACCGGATGGCATGCACCATGCCATCGCCGTCATAGGCGTGGTAACGCCAGTCAGGCGGGTAAAACGGGTTCGGGCCATTGCGCACATACAGGCCATTCAGATCGGCGGGAACTTCGCCGATGATTTCCATGTTGTCAAAGACATCCTCAGTGGCGACTGGCGCGTTGTTGCCATCCAGCGCCGGGATCTCGTGGGTTGGCAAGTCGTTGAGTTTCACGGGCGCCTCCGGTGGGATCAAGCGCGTGTTTGAAGCCGGTCTTTTTCAATCCAGCAGGCGTGAAAACCGACCGGCAAGCGCTGCGGTAGTTCGACCTGGGCGAGGGGCCCTTTGGCCAAATCACGGGCGTCAAAAATATCCAGTGTTTGCAGTTTGGCAGCGTCGTTCCACTGGAAAGAGATCACATAGCCATCGTCTTCTGCCTGGGGCGCATCGGCCTCAGCAAACCACGGCTCGGAGTACCAGCTGTGTTCTGCGTTGTCGGACCAGCTGCCCAAGTCGGCGCCGGTCTCCAGGTCCAGCTTGCGCAGGCCCGCCCATTGCAAGGTGGTGGTTTCCGAATGATCGACCAGGTAGCCAAAACGCGTCTTGCGGCCGGTCCTGCGCGCGTTGATGGACGGGAACTCGACGTTGTGTTTGTCGTTGAGCACATGTTCGGCGGTCTCGCCCGTGCTCAAGTTCATCTTCCAGACCCACAGGCGCGCGTTCATGACGAGTTCCGCCACGTTGCGGGCGGTGCGTTTTGCGTCGATCTGTCCTTGCGCATCCAGGCTCGGCATGTAGCGGCAACCTGCCATCACCACCCATTCATTGCCTTTGGCGTCGGTTTCTTCCCAGGCATTGACCACGTGGTACAGGTAACACGGCGTGAAGTTGAACCAGCGAATGCTGTCGCCTGCGCCCAGGCGCGGGATCACGCCCAAGCGCGTAAACATCTCTGGGTGGAACTCGATCTTGTGGCGGCCCAGCGCCATGGCGTCGTGGTCGTGGAACAGCGGCAGGTCGTGCAGTATCGAATAGTGTTCGGTGACCGCCATGTCATGTGGCAAACGCGGCCCCGGCAGGTCAATGGGCACATAGTGTTTGAGCGCGCCATCCGCGCCGACGACACCGTAGTGCATGTAGGGCGCATCATTGCCATAGTCAAAAAACATCATCTCTTCGGTGATTTCATCGACCTTGGCGTGGGCGGAAATCTTGCCACCGCTGTTGGCAATGGCGGCGGATTTGCCCAGCGTTTTGAGCGTGATGGGGTCAATCTCATACGCGTC
This sequence comes from Rhodoferax sp., assembly GCA_031418395.1. Classification (GTDB taxonomy): domain Bacteria; phylum Pseudomonadota; class Gammaproteobacteria; order Burkholderiales; family Burkholderiaceae_C; genus JANYCG01. The sequence continues at coordinate 1,830 of JANOXL010000209.1, forward strand.
GCCCGACATGTACCACAACGCCAGCGCCCGGCCCCGGTGGCCCACCAGGTCGGTGTTGGCGGTGTCTTTAAGGCGTTTGTCGGCGCGGCCTTTAAGCGTCTCGCGAATGCCAAAGTGGGTGCTTTTGCCCGCCTGCGCTTCTTCCACAAACCCCTCGGTTTGCACCCAGCGATTGCGGTAGGTGACCTGGCCGTTTTCGAAATGGGCCGCATGCACCATGCCATCGCCATCAAACGGGTGGTAGCGGCCGTCGGGCGCATAGCGCGCATTGGGGCCAGCCCGCAGATAGACGCCATTGAGGTTGGTGGGGATGCTGCCCTTGATGAGCTTCAGGTTTTTGAGCTCTACCTCTTCAAATACCGGGGCGTACACGCCGGTGAGCAAAGGGCCATAGTCTTCACCAAAAGGTGTCAGGTTTTCGGGGGCGGTGCGAGCGTTCATGGGGTATTCCTGTTAAAGCCGTTTATAGCTTACTCAAACTAACCGAAAGTAACCCCAAAAACCGAGTTTGGCAAGAGGGGAATCGGTATTGGGAATGGGAGTGGGAATATGAGTAGGAATGGGCGAGGAGAATCTGTAATCCCCTGGGTCTTATTTTCGGACGTCAAAATCACTGGCCTTATGGCGCTCGGGCAACTGGCTCTCCACCTTGCCCCAGGTGCGGTTGACCATGCGGCCCCGCTGCACCGCCGGGCGCTGGGCGATCTCATCGGTCCAGCGCAAGACGTGGGTGTAGCTTTGCACCTGCAAAAACTCACCGGCTTCATACAACTGGCCTTTGGCCAAGGTGCCATACCAGGCCCAGACCGCCATGTCGGCGATGGTGTAGTCGTCACCCGCTAAATAGCGGCTTTCGGCCAGGCGGCGGTCCAGCACGTCCATTTGCCGTTTGACCTCCATGGCGAAGCGGTCGATGGGGTACTGCATCTTGGTCGGCGCATAAGCGTAGAAGTGGCCAAAGCCGCCGCCCAAATACGGCGCGCTGCCCATCTGCCAGAACAGCCACGACAGGCATTCAGCGCGCGCCGCGCCATCGGCCGGCAAGAAGGCACCGAACTTCTGCGCCAGATGCAGCAGGATGGCGCCTGACTCAAACACGCGTATCGGCGTAGGCCCGCTGCGGTCCAGCAGCGCCGGGATTTTGGAATTGGGGTTCACCGCCACAAAACCGCTGCTGAACTGATCGCCCTCGTTGATTTTGATCAGCCAGGCGTCGTATTCAGCGCCGGTGTGGCCCAAAGCCAAAAGCTCTTCCAGCATGACCGTGACTTTGACGCCATTGGGCGTGGCCAGCGAATACAGCTGAAACGGGTGTTGGCCCACTGGCAAGTCTTTGTCGTGCGTGGGCCCAGCAATCGGGCGGTTGATGTTGGCAAATCGTCCACCGTTGGCTTTGTCCCAAGTCCAGACAGTGGGTGGCGTGTAGTCGGGGACATCACTCGTCAGGTTATCGCTCATGGTGGGGGCTGCGCCTTTCGTTTAAGAAATTCCTGAATTATTGTGACGCAAACACCGCAGGCGGCTGTCGCCGCAGCGCCAGGTGGGCCGCCAAGGCGCAGAGTGAGAAGCCCAGCATCAACAAACCCAAATTGCGCGACCCGTGGTGGGGCACCAAGCCGACGCTGTATCCCCCCAGCGCCCCCATCAGTTGCTGCATCAGGCCCGCCAGCGCCGCCGCCGAGCCCGCAAGCGCGGGCACCACACCCACCGTGCCGGCCAGCGCGGGCGGCATCAGAAACCCGTGGCCCAGGCCAAACAACAACAAGGGCAGGGTGAAGGCCAGCGGCGAGCTGATATTCAAAAGCGCCAAAGCCAGCATCAGCAACACCCCCGCAAGCGTGGCCACCTGGCCCAGCGCCATCACCCAGCGCTCGCCCTTGCCCTGAATCAAACGGCTGGTGAGAAAGTTGCCCGCAATGTAGGCAACGGGGATCACCATGATGTACCAGCCAATGCCCTCTGGCCCCACGCCATAACTGCCCAGCACGATGGGCGCACCCGAAAGAAAGGTGTAAAACGCCGCCGTCGTCATACACATGAGCAACACATACAACACGAGCGACTTTTGCTGCAAGAGCGTGGCGTAGGCAGACAACATGCCCGCCAGCCAATGCCCGCCTGCGGGCGTGCCAGGGTGCGCAACCCCTGCGCCTGCACGACCTGAAATATCCGCGCGACTCGGCAGGTTGCGCCAGGTGACCAGCAACATCAGCACCGCCAGCACCGCGATGAGAACAAAGTTGGCCTGCCAGCCAAAACGCACATGCAATTGCCCGCCCACCACCGCCGCCAGTGGTGGCGAGAGGCCCATCGCCATGCCGATGTAAGCCATGACTTTGGTGCGCTGTGGCCCCGCAAAACTATCTTGCACCATGGCGCGGCCCACCACCGTGCCCGCTGCGCTACCCGCGCCTTGCAGAAAACGCGCGGCAATCAGCACCTCCAGACTCGTGGCCAGCGCGGCCACCAGAGAACCCACGGCCATCAAGGCCAGCCCCGTCATCAACACACCTTTACGGCCATAACGGTCTGACAGCGGGCCATACACCAGCTGAAACACCCCAAACGCCACCACGAAACCGCTGAAAGTCAGCTGCACCCGCGCCTGGGTTTCGCCAAACAGCGCGCCCCATTCCTGCATGGACGGCAGGCAGATGGTCATGGCGATCAGCCCAAAGGCGATTTGGGCAAGCAGGGTGGCAAGGAACATGGGGCGGTGTGGAAGCGGCGTTGATTCTGCGGCGGGGTGATGCGCGGCCCCTTGATCATATCTTTCACCCTGCTCGGGTAAGCCAGTCGAAATCATAATTAACTTCCATGTTAACAATTGCGTCAAAATGCCCAAATTTGCCAAAATGTGAAACAAATTGACACCTAGGTCTCGAATTTGCTTATTAATTAGCTATTATTGCTATAGCAATTTCGAGACAACTTTGTCACACCGCAAGACGCGCCACAATGTTGCCGTGGCCAGTTTGACGCCACATCAAACCCCAGAAACCACCATGCGACAACAAGCTGAATTTTTCACCCTGGCCCTGTGGTGGGGGGCGCTGACTGTCATCGGTTTTGGCGTGGTGCCGCTGCTGTTTGCCAACCTGGAGACGCCGCAAGCAGCTACTTTAATAATAGCAATCGCCGTGTGCGCCTCGCTCCTCTCGCACTGGCTGGCGGCCCCGCAAATCGTGGCGCGCTCTATGCGCGCCGAGTAGTGTTAACACACTTGCCAAGCTGGCAGGCTCGGCGTACACTGTACAGTCCGTACATTTATTGAGAGTGTTATGTCCGCCAATGCCACTTATGGCCTCGAGCAGGCCCGAATCCAATTGCCACTGATCGTCTCCAATGCGCATTCTGGCGTTGCCAGTGTGATCACCCGGCACGGCAAGCCTTACGCAGCCGTCGTTCCCATTAAAGCGCTCGAAAAATCGCGCTCGGCCTTGCGCGCTTCTTCAAATCTACTCGCGCTGCGAGGCACCGGCCAAGGGTTGTGGGGAAGCCATGTGGGCCAAACCATAGCCGAGCTGCGTGATGAATGGGGTGACGACCAGGGCACGCCGCGTTGAAGCCGGTGTCAAGCCAGCGTCTGTGGGCAGGCTTGCCCGAACAGGCCGTTGTGCTGGTCGATACTGCGCCTTTCATTTACATACTCGAATCGCATCCGCAATTTGCAGATCAGTTCGCTGGCCTGTTTGAGGCAGCAGCAGCGGGCAAGTTGTCCATTGCCTTGTCAACCATCACTTTGGCAGAAGTCTTGACTGGCCCCCTCAAAGTGGGTCAAACCGCTTTGGCCAAACGGTATGAGAAGGCCTTGTCCGGCTACGCCCTCATTTCAGTTACGCCATCCATCGCGGCCTTGGCGGCGCAACTGCGGGCGCGGTACAGACTAAAGCTACCAGACGCAATTCAATTGGCCACCGCTTTGGACGCAGGGGCCGCCGCCTTTGTGACACATGACAGGGATTTTTCTCAAGTCACCGGCATGAAAATCTTGACAGGAGACCTATGACCACAAAAGCCACTTGGACCACCACCCGCCTCGCAGGCGCCCTGGGCGGCGAAGTGCGCGGTGTTGACTTGGCCCAAGTCTCGCCAGCAGAAATCAAGCAAATCAAACAACTGCTGCTCGATCACCAGGTGCTGTTCTTCCCCGGCCAAAGTTTGAGTGTGGAAGAACACGTCGCCTTTGGCCGCTACTTTGGCGAGCTTGAAGGCCACCCCAATTTGAAGAACCCGTTCACCCAGCACCCCTACCTGTTTGAGCTGGCCGCTACCCACGGCGGCGTGGCCGATGAATGGCACACCGACCTCACCTTTCAGGCCGAGCCCTCCATCCTGTCAGTGCTGAAAATGGTGCGCTGCCCGCCCATCGGCGGCGACACGATGTGGACCAGCCTCACCGCCGCGTATGACGAGCTCTCGCCCCCCATGCGCGAGCTGTGCGAGGGCCTCACCGCGCTGCACGACGCCCACCCGCACAACCGCCCCGACAAAATGGCTATCCACCCCGTGGTGCGCGTGCACCCCGAAACCGGCAAACGCGCCCTGTACGTGAACGAACACTTCACCCGCCGCATCGTTGAAATGAACGCCACCGAGAGCGACGCCCTGCTGGCCTACCTGACCCAATGGGTGGCCAACCCCCGCTTCACCGTGCGTTACCGCTGGACGACCAGCACCATCGCCATCTGGGACAACCGCTGCACCCAGCACTTTGTGCTGAACGACTTTGAAGGCGAACGCATCATTCAGCGCGTTACCGTCTCGGGCGACAAACCCGTGGGCGTGGCCCCGCCGCGCTGGGCGCCCTGGGTGCGGCCGGGGCCGCTGTCGGCGGCTAGTCGGCTGGATCGGCAGTTGAAGGGGTTTTTGACGCGGGGGGAAAATGGGGGAAATTAGGAAGCACAATGACCGTCAAACGCCTGCAATCAAAGGCTGAAAACAAAACCGTCTCGACACTGGTCGATGCTGATCCTCGCAGTGGCCCGTCAAAGGCCGAAAGGTTGGAAACATTGGGTCCTCTGGTTGTAACCAGTGAATCCAATGATGCAGCATTGACACAAATTGCCGACGAGTAAC
>JANOXL010000210.1:0-12610 GCA_031418395.1 Rhodoferax sp.
GGTCAGGGTACGCACTTGATCCTTTACAGGAGCGCTGGGGTGCCTTGGGTGCCAGCCTTTTTCTTGCGCTGGTGGGGATCCTCTGGCATCTTACGCCGCTGCTGATGATGGGCCGCTCAACAACCTGGATTGCCTGGTGGTTCCTTTATGCGCTGACCTTTCGAATTTTTACGGTTTGGCTCTACAACAACACCGGAAAAAGCGTGTTTGCCGCTGCGCTGTTCCACGCTGCATTGAACCTTACCTACATGTTGTTCCCGGTTTACGGATCACACTTCGACATGCGTCTTGCCGGCCTTGTAATGGCGGGTGTAGCCTTGCTGGTCATCGTGGTTTGGGGGCCGAAAACGCTGGCGGGGCGTGGAACGGACGCACGTCACACGGCGCAACCCATGAGTCACTAAAGTTTTGACACCATGACACTCCTATTTTTCCTTCAGCTCGCAGTACCGCTCTTCTTGATTGGCTGGATCGGATTTTCGCCATCAACCAGCACGCTTGGATTTTGCTGCCAGGCAGTCGGTGTTGCCGCTGGCCTGTTCGCACTCGCGCTGACCGGGTTGTGGCTTTTCCCGCCGTGGTGGACGTCTTATGCATTCGCTGGTTTGTGGGTGACGGCGGTATTCTTCGGCTGGCGGCGACGCTTCCCGTTCGCGTCTCTGCTGCCCATTAGCGGGGTGGCTTGGACTTTCACGGCTGCGTTCACCGCTCTCGGTGGATGGGGCGTGTACCAATCGTTGAACGCTCTGGCTGGCCGCTCACCGCCCGCTGGTGCGGTGGTTGATCTGGCTTTTCCGCTTAAGGTTGGGGAGTACCTGGTCGTCAATGGCGGCAGCAATATCAGTGTCAACCAACACTTGATGACACTAGATGCGAGCGTGGCGCAATTTCACGCCTACCGTGGGCAATCGTATGGCGCAGACATCGTCAAGCTGGATAACTGGGGACTGCGCGCCAAGGGCTTGCAACCCACACTGCCTGCTGCCTATGACGTTTATGGCGAACCCGTTTACGCGCCCTGCACGGGCAAAGTCATTGCGGCGCTGGGCGATTTGCCAGACATGCAAGTGCCGCAAATGGATCGCGAGCACATGGCGGGCAATCACCTATTGTTACGTTGCAAGGATGCTGACGTGTTGTTGGGACACCTAAAGCCCGGCAGTCTGAAAGTCACGATTGGCGACCAGATTGCTGTGGGTCAACCTATTGGGGCGGTGGGTAACTCGGGCAATACAGGCGAGCCCCATCTGCACATTCATGCCCAGCAACCTGGAACGATGAGCGCTCCATTTTCTGGCAACCCGTTACCCATACGCCTCGGTGGTCGTTTCCTCGTGCGAAACGACCATATATCAGTGCTCAAAAAACCCTAAACAACAGGCCACCATGCGACACATCGAAAGACACCGAACCGCCCGTATCGGCTGGCTTCGCGCAGCAGTGTTGGGCGCCAATGACGGCATCGTTTCCACTGCCAGCCTGATTGTGGGTGTGGCGGCTGCGAATGCGAACCAAACCAGTCTGCTGCTCACCGGGGTCGCGGGCCTGGTGGCCGGTGCCATGTCGATGGCAGCCGGCGAGTATGTGTCGGTGTACTCCCAGGCCGACACTGAAAAAGCCGACCTGCTCCGAGAGCGCGCCGAGCTTGAAAAAGACCCCATTGCGGAGCACCGGGAACTGGCGGCGATTTACGTCACGCGCGGGCTGGATGCTGCGCTTGCACAGCAGGTGGCTGACCAGTTGATGAAACACGATGCGCTGGGTGCGCATGCGCGCGAAGAACTGGGCATCTCGGAGGCACAGGGCGCGCGGCCCGTCCAAGCGGCGCTCTCCTCCGCTGCCAGCTTTGCCGTGGGCGCCGCGCTGCCGCTGGCCGTCACCGCACTGGCAGCGGGGCCGCAGCTGATCGCGTGGATCACGGCCATGTCACTGGCTTTTCTTGCTATGTTGGGTGCTCTGGCAGCCAAGGCCGGCGGGGCCAAGGTCTGGACAGGCGCTTTGCGCGTCACGTTCTGGGGCGCACTGGCGATGGCGATCACGGCAGGCGTAGGCTCCTTGTTCGGCGCGGTGGTGTGACACCTCCTTGGTGAACGCATCACCCCCGAGTGCCCATGAAAAAAGCCTCTGAGTCCGCTGCCAACAGGTTGGGCGTACACCCGGACGTGGTCAAGCTCGGCCTGGTCAGCTTCTTGACGGACCTGAGCTCCGAGATGATCTTCTCGGTGTTTTCGATTTTCTTCACGACCATCGCTGGTGCGTCTGCCGCTTTGCTGGGTCTGGTCGAAGGCCTGGCCGATCTGTCGGCGTCTTGCCTCAACTATTACGCTGGCTGGTTGTCGGATCGCACCGGCAAACGCAAAGTATTCGTCCTGGCGGGCTACGGTTTTTCCACACTGGCCAAGTTGATCCTGTTGGTCAGCATTTCAATCACCGGGCTGACCGTTTTTCGTGTGATCGAGCGCTTGGGCAAGGGCTTCAGAGGCCCGCCGCGTGACGCCTGGCTGTCCACTGTGGCTGACAAGGGCAGCCGGGGTTACGCCTTCGGCGTACACAAGGCCTTGGACAAATCGGGTGCCGTGCTGGGGCCACTGGCGGCGTACGGCCTGCTGTCGTGGCTGGGCGAAGGTGCATCCACGTACCGCACTTTGTTTTGGGTGGCGCTGATTCCTGCGGTGCTGGCTGTGGTGGCTTTGAGCCTCGTCAAAGACCAGCCTGCCCCTGTGCGTGCGCGGGAGAACATGCTGCAAACTTGGCAAAACCTCAGCCCGGCCTTCAAACGTTACCTGATAAGCGCTGGCATTTTTTCGCTGGCCTATTTCAGTTTTGGATTTTTGATGTTGCGCGCCCACAGCACAGGCTTCTCGATCAAAGACACCGTGTTGCTCTACGCGATGTTCAACATTGCCTGCGTAATTGCCGCACCGCTGATCGGCAAGCTCTCAGACCGGGTGGGCAGACCCAAGATGATCATGCTGGGCTACGCGGTTTATCTGGTGATGAGCCTGGGCTTTGCATTTGCCAGCACAGAATGGGAAATTGTCCTGCTGTTCGTTCTGTACGGCGTCTTTTACGCGATAGATGAGGCCCAGAACAAAGCCTTTATCGTCGATCTGGAGGCGCAGCGGCGTGCGTCAGCCATTGGCCTGTACAACTTCATCACAGGCGTCATCTATTTGCCCGCCTCGCTGATCGCCGGATCCTTGTGGTTGCTGAATCCGGCCAGCGCCTTCTTGCTGGCAGCGGGCCTGGCCCTGGCGGCGTTGGTTGTGTTTGCGCTGACGCGCCCAGACCGCCTGCGCGTCTGTACGCCAACGCACTGAAATTTCGTCTCGGGTGGCCCATCATGTGCAGGACAAGGAGTCAGCATGATCACACGCCAGCAGTTCATCCATCGAGCCACTGCTTCCACATGGACAGCCGTCGGCGCAAGCTTCGGCCTGCAGGCCTGCTCATCAGATAGTGGCGAAGGCGGCTACGAAGCCGCAGTGCGCAGTACCTGGCGCCCGGCCAAAGCACCTACTGGCGACAGAGTGTTGCTGCGCCAGGAACTGGTGCGACACGCCACGCTGGCACCGTCCAGCCACAACACCCAGTGCTGGAAGTTTCGCATTGAAGACAGCGCCATCACGATCCTGCCCGACCTCGCGCGGCGAACACCAGCGGTGGATCCGGACGACCATCACTTGTATGTGTCGTTGGGCTGTGCGACAGAGAACCTGGTTCAGTCGGCTTTGGCCAATGGCTTGAAAGGCGATGTGCGACTTGACCTTGCGTCGGCGGGTGGTGGTGAGATCAGGGCTCAGCTGGATGCCACCAAAGCGGTTTCAACATCTCTTTACCTGGCTATTCCTGAGCGTCAATGCACGCGAGCTGAGTACGACGGCAAGCCACTGTCCGCACACGAGTTGACCTTGTTGCAACTGGCCGGCACGGGCGTGGGCGTTCGGGTGATTCTCCTCACCGAAAAGGCCGCGCTGGAGCGAGTTCTGACCTACGTGGTTGAAGGCAACATCGCACAAATGAACGCCCCTGCTTTCGTCGAAGAGCTGAAAAGTTGGATTCGCTTTGGCAGTGATGAGGCGGTAAAGACCGGCGATGGCTTGTATAGCGCCGCATCAGGAAACCCATCAGTACCGCGCTGGATCGGTAGCCCACTCTTTGGCATGTTCTTCAAGCCAAAAAGCGAAAACGACAAGTACGCCAAACAGTTGCGCAGCTCTGCTGGAGTTGCGATCTTTATCTCTGAGGTCAACGACAAAACGCATTGGATTGAGGCAGGTCGCTGCTATGAACGTTTCGCTCTGCAGGCGACAGCCTTGGGCATTCGCAACGCGATGGTCAACCAGCCGGTCGAGGTCTCCGGTTTGCGGCCCCAGTTTGCAACGGCGATGGGTATTGGCAACGGCAGGCCCGATTTGGTTGTGCGGTTTGGCCGTGGGCCGAAAATGCCTCAATCCCTGCGTCGTCCCCTTCAAGCAGTTTTGGTGTGATCGACCATTGACGGGTGAAGGTCTGAATTCCGTTTCGCATGGAACCCCACAGTTTTCCTGCGGCGGCCAAACCCGCGCTGTCTGCCAATGAGACGATGAGGAGAAATCCAATCGCCAGGATCATCCCGAACGAGAGCAATCGCGTACGCATCAACTGGATCAGGCCGTTGCTGCGCTTACGCGCAGGCACATGCCAAATTCGATCCAATGAGTCCTGCAATTCGGCGAAAACGGTCGTTGCGCGAGGCCGAACGGGGAAGTCTCCTACACGGCTTTGGCTTGTTCGCTGATCACTGGGCAACAAACGCAGTGGCCCAATTCAGAGCGTGGAATGCGGCTAAGGTCTGCGCTCCAAACTCCCTCAATTGACTGAAAGAAATTTGCCATGCCAAACAGCGACACCAGCCCGAGCAGCCCGGAACAGGCGCGCAAACAACTATGGGACTTGATCGAAGGTATTCGTTTTGCGATGTTCACCACACGACACAGCAACGGCCACCTCCATTCGCGGCCCATGACCACGCAGAACGCCGAAATCGGCGATGACGCCAGCCTCTGGTTCTTCATGTCCAAGTCGGGAGAACCGGTGGCAGACCTGAAGGCCGACCCCACCGTCAATCTGGTTTACGCCGATGCCGGTGAAGACACCTATGTGTCCATTTCAGCGACCGCCGCCGTGGTTGAGAACGCCCAAAAGACGCTCGAACTCTGGTCCAAGCTGGCGGAGGCCTGGTTCCCCGGGGGCGTGACCGACCCCGACCTGGCGTTGGTTCAGGTGAAGATTACCCATGCCAACTACTGGGACATGGACCAGAGCAAGCCGGTTCAGTTGTTCCATATCGCCAAAGCCTTGGTCATGGGAAAACCACCCGCCCATCTGGGTGACCACGCGGAAATCCGTTTCAGTTGAAGAGCCAGAAGGCCAGCAGCCGACAGTCGTTCGCCTTTGCAGCATACGTCTCCAGAGAGAATCAGTGCAACAACTTGCCCAACCGCGCTTGCTGGCAGGTTCAATGACCAAGTCAGCCAGGCGGGACGGAAGTTCAACCGTCTCAATCTGTTCGATTACAGCGCCACTGACGACGCTGCCGCTGGCGCTGCCGTAACCCACCACGCGAGCCTGGCAAGCGACACGGTCAGCTCCGTCGAAAACCTTGCATCGCTCGAATGCGTTGGCTGCGAAATCACGGCTATTGGCACACAGGGTACCGCGTCGTTTCTCGGCTTGTACTGCGTCGGCCTCCTTGAGGCAATCGACGCGTGCAACGCCCGTCGCGCTGACCCTACGCCATCCACGTTCCTGTGCGGTGTTCCCCGAGGTGTCTATGCCTGAGTCACCCTTGACGTTGACCTGCGCGCTTGCCGTCAGGGCAACCAGCGCAGCGCCCGCAGTCAATGCTTTGGCTGCGCCAAAAGGGCGTCAAACACCCGTCCATCTGGAGGACACCGTCACATCAACCAGCGCTTGCTTTGATCTTGATCGGGCTTGTCCGGAACACCGGCGAGCGCACCCTTTTAGGATTGCCATGAAAGATTCCACAATAATTAACATGCATGTTAATTATAGGAGCAAAAAACGAATTTTTACGTAGAAGGGCGCTAAATGTGACTCCTGGTCACATGAAATATAGATGTATTGCTATACACATAATAGCATTCAAATCTGATCATGAGGTCTGCCACGCAGTTGACTCGGTATGCAGCCCACGGCCCGGCGACTCAAACGCCTGGTGCGGGCTGCCTTGCGCGTCCATCAATTCTTCGACAATCAACGTGCCATAGCGCTGCGCCAATATGGAATTCCTGGTGTTTGCAATAGTCCGGATTTTTTCACCTGCACTTCCAGCCGTGCGCACATCGCCAAAAAGGCTGCAACCACTCTGCGCCAGCGCGCGATGTGACTTGATGAGGTTTGGCTCCTGGCCCACAGCCGCCAACGGGCGTGCTGTCAACAAGTTGGCATCCACCTGGCTTTTCATTTCTTCAGGGGTGTAGTGATCCATGTCGCCAGCAGCAAAACCCTATGCCCGAAATTGGTCTACGACAGCTTTGGTAGCAGCGGCATTTTCAAACGCCAGAATGACATGGTCGGCAAAGTACAGGAAACAGCTGGCGATGCAATGGGCAACAAACAAACCCAGGCTAAAGGCATTCAGATGCAGGCTGAAGGCAGCATGCTGAAAACAGTCGGCAACGCCAAAGAGATGGTGAAAGATGCCCGTGATGCCGTCAAGGATGCAAAACGCTGAATCAGCCCTACCTACAATTTCCAGCAATCGCGCCTTCGGACTCTTTTTTGGGTCAAATCCGAGCCGCCCCACCTCTGACAGGTTCGGAAATTGCGGTGTGTAGCGCCACGCCAAATACTGGCGAGCGTTTTTCCAGGTTGGCCTTCACCGCCTCGGCCTGTTCCGCACTGCCAATTAATTGTGCCTGCTCTTGCGACTCAGCCAACAAGAGCGCCGCCGCGGTGTCGTCCACTGAGCGGCTGGCCTGGTTCATGAGGCGTTTGGCGGCGCGAATGGCGCTGGGGGATCGTTGCGAAATCACATGCGCCAGCTCGCGCGCGGCCAGCAGAGGGTCCGCGCAAATGCGGGTGGCCAGGCCAAGCGCCACGGCTTCTTCGGCCTCTACCACGCGGGCGGTGTAGATGAGCTCGCGCGCATGGTCGTCGCGCACCAGACCACGCAAGAGCGCCATGCCGGCCATGTCGGGCACCAGGCCCCACTTGAGCTCCATCACACTCATCTTGGTGCCCGGCGCCAACAGCCGCACATCGGCGCCCAGCGCCACTTGCAGCCCGCCACCAAAAGCGACGCCATGCACCGCCGCAATCACCGGCACCGGCAGACTGCGCCAGCCCATGCCCACAAACTGCGGCAAGTTGGACATGCCGTGAGTTCGCGGCAGCAAGCGGTCTTCGGCATTGGCAGGGCCTTCAGATGCCTTCGCCATGCCGGCAAAACGCCCCATGTCAAGCCCGGCGCAGAACGCCTTGCCTTCGCCGCTGAGCACCACGGCGCGCAGATGGGGCGTCGCTTCAAGCTGGCGGATGGCATCCTGAAGCGCGGTAAACATCGCTGCGTCCAGTGCGTTCATCTTGTCGGCGCGGATCAGGGTGACTTCGGCAACGCCGTGTGGATTAAGCTCGATGCGGACGCGGTCGTTCATGGTGTGCTGCTGCTTGTGGGTTGAGTCTGGGAGATTCTAGACACACGGCAAAAAGCCCGAACCGGTGAGGGTTCGGGCTTTGCGCAGAAAAGCTCAGATCGGTTCGCTACTTCCTTTTTGGCGGCAAATCAGTACAAGACCCAGGTGCCACTTCCGCTGCAATGCCAATGCTCTCGGCCAGCGTCGGGTGCGGGTGAATCGTCTTACCGATGTCCACGGCATCCGCGCCCATCTCAATCGCCAGCGCAACCACGCCGATCATGTCGCCCGCGTGCGCGCCGACCCTGCCGCAGCCGAGGATCTTGCCGTGGCCGTGGGTGTCGGGGCAGCTTTCAAATTTTTGCTCCCTCGGAGACTGATCTATCGAAGTCCGGGTTTACGCTCAAACCACCGACGCGCAAAGGTACTAGAATTTGGATCAAATCTGCTTCAATATTGAATCAACGAGAAAGTTTCGATGAATTCAATGCGGTTAACTGCCAATCACGTTAGAGATTTCGTCGGCGTAAGTCGGACGGATTTTCATCGTTGGCTTACGGCTCTACCCCCCTATTCCACGCAAATTACTCAGGCCCGAAAAGCTCGGGTATTTGACGCCCGGGATTTGATATTTTTTGCCGCAGTCCGATTTTTAGTTACCGACGTCGGCTTGCGGTTGAACTCGGTCGCCAACTTTTCAGAATTCATGCGGAACGAATTGTCTAAATTGTCTGACCTATCCGTAGAGTCGCAATCGGTTGTTCTCTTTTTTTCAAGTGGCAGAGGTTGGTCTTTAGGTACGGATGTGACACAAGATTCCGATGCAAGCTTGAAAGTGGACCTCACCCAAATTTGGTCTCGGGTGCATCAGTTTATGGGGCTTACGTCGGATTGGACGCAAGGCAATCTACCCCTTGGATTGCGCCCTGTTAGTGACGCCGATAAGTGGCGGCAACGCGCATGAAAAGTTTTGCAGTTGAACTGTCTGCTTACGGAATACCGGCGGAGGCTGTGGTGGAGTTTGGGGCTACCCCTACCCCACGCGAAGTGCGTTATCTGGATCTTTTTAAAGACGCTGGAGATGCCGTAGCTGGGGCCTTACCAACCGGCGTGATTGAATCTGCAGCCCGCCCTGCGGTTTACTTTAAAGCAGATAGCAACCTAGGGTCTGCGTCGATAACACCTGCCGTATTACAGGATCTGATCCGAACGCTTGCGTGTCGCGCGGATGCGCGGTACTTGGCGTTGATCAGCCCGGGGGTTGTAACCGTCTACAAAATTGGCTTTTTTGATGGTGCAGAGGAGAATCAATTTGTCTTTAAGACTGAACCCGGAAATTTTCGTCTTCGCAATCTGATTGCCGGGTTGGACTTGCCTTCACTGACGTCAGTGAGCAATACCGACGCTCAGTGGTTAGAGGGGCACCTTTTTCAGCTGTTGAAAGGGGCTGCAGGAGAAATTCGGCAAGCTGCCCCAGAGCAAGTGCTGTCGAACGGTGATGTCATCTCCCTTATAGGCCGCGCACTGTTTACCCGCTTTTTGGCTGACCGAAACATTCTGAAGCGCTCAGAGCTTGGCAGTGTGAGCCTTGGTACGACGGACGCACACCAGTTATTCAGCACACCGCAGGTAGCGACGGCCACTTTTCAATGGCTGGATACGACATTCAATGGTGACTTGCTGCATCTCAGCGACACCAATTACGGCAACTTCTTTACTCGCTTAGGCGACAAAGCCGGTGACGTTTGCCGCACGCTGGGCAACATCATGTGGCGCGCGCCAGGCGGTCAGCTTTCACTGGATTGGGGTGGGCTGCGTTTTCAGCATATTCCGGTTGATGTCTTGAGTCAGGTGTATGAACACTTTGCGCATGAAAATTTTCGCGAATTAGCAAAGAAAACAAGTATTCACTACACCCCTCGCAGCATTGCCGAGTTGGTGGTGGATGGCACCTTTGAGGCATTACCTGCAACACAGCGGGCTTCCGCCAAAGTTTTGGATGCGGCGGCGGGAGCGGGTGTTTTCTTGGTTCTGTCGCTTAGGCGATTGGTAGGCGAATTGTGGATTCAGCAGCAACGCAGGCCCGACCGAAAGCAGATCAGGCATCTACTGAACAAACAGCTATGCGGAATGGACGTCAATCCCGAGTCACTCAAAGTGGCCGCGCTTAGCCTTTATCTTGCGGCGCTGGAGCTTGACCCGGACCCACAGCCCCTTTCGGACTTGAAATTTGATGAGCTGTTTGACACCGTACTGCATTGCGTTTCTGAGGCACGCTTAGAAGGGCCGGATGCGCATCTCGGCAGTCTTGCGACAGGCATACCCGACGTAGGTCAATTTGATATCGTGCTCGGGAATCCGCCTTGGACTGTATTCCCCGGTGCGGATAAGAAGCTTCTTGATGCTGTTGCCTGTAAAGCTGTTCAGCCATTTTTGAGCAATAAGGGGTTGACAAAAATATCCAATCTGGTTCCTCGTCAGGCGCCCGATTTGGCATTTCTTTGGAAGTCCTTGCAATGGTGCAAACCTGGCGGTGCAATTGGGTATTTGCTGGATGCCAGATTGCTTTTTAACGCTGACCATTTCGAAGCTCGGCGTTTACTGTTTACGCTGTTGCGTGTAACAGGGGTGCTGAATGCCACAGCGCTTAGAAAAGAAAAAAGGGTTTGGCCGTCACATACCAAACCTTATTGCGCGTTAATTGCTCTCAATACAAAACCCCAATCCACGGACTCGTTTTACTACTTAAATCCCTATGCAGAGGCTATCTCTAGCGTGCTTGGCGGAATTCGACTTGATCCTAGTGCCGCGATTCCAGTACCAAATGAGTTAGTAGGCAGCAACCAATACGCATTTAAAGCTCTATTCAAAGGTGGATCTCTCGATTTACAACTGATTACTCGCCTTGCCGCTGGCTCACGTGCTCCATTTGAAACTTATGTTAAGCGCACATTCAAAGCAAACGCCCACCTGGGATACAAACCACGCGGAAAGAGTTTAACGAACGCATCGAATCTGGCCGACCTGCCCAGTCTTGAAACTGACGATGAGCCAGTATTTGAAGTACGCACATCGGAGCTAAAAACTGTACGGGCACGCTATCCAGCATTACGGATGGAGCGACCTCGCGCGCTAACGATTTACAAAGGCCCACTGATCTTATTTAGGGAGGCACCTAAAGAAGCAAAAGAGATGAGAGGTGCACTCTGGTGCACCGACGATGTGGCTTTTTGCTTTTCCTACTACGGGATCACTGTTGACCGGGGCCCTATCGGTGAGTACTTATTCGTTCTGTCTTACAGCGATCTTTTCGTTTACTGGGCACTACTGACCAGCGCAAAATTGGGTGTGGAACGCGAGAAAATGTATTTGGAAGATGTACGTAGCTTTCCCGTTACACCTTACTCTGAGCTGCCAGAAGCGCTACGCTCGAAATGTAGATATTTATCTGAAAAAATCAAGAGCGGCGCATGCCCTTGGCAAGAGTTAGAAGAGTTCGTTAAGTCTGTCTACAGACTCAGCGATTTGGACTGGCAACTAATTTCAGATGCGTTAGCTTTTGCGTCACCGTATTCACAGTCATTGAAACGTGCAGCCACCTCAATCGACGAGTTCTCTAGCGAAATTACCGAATTCTCCGAAGAAATTGCGGTCTCGTTGAGTGAATTAATAGACGATTCATTCACTGCGCGTGTGACGTCTGTGTCTTCGCTAAATGAATGGCTGTTTGTTGAAGTTTTGAAAACGACAGACACCTCACACTGCTCCAATGATGTCCCGCCAAATACCTCTTTATTAGCGAATAAGATCACAGAAGAGAAATCCTTCTGGACGACTCAATTGCGAATCCAGGTTGGCCCAGGCCATTGGCTGATTGGACAACCCCGTCAAGCCCGCTACTGGTCAAAAAGCAAAGCAAGACTGTTGGCGCTTCAATTGAACGAGGCCGGACTGTTCACATCAAATTTGAGCCATTGATGAACATGTTCAACAACCTTGGACTGCCACCCGCACCGAAGTTTGAAGCCCCTTTCCCAGCATGGAGTCAGAAAGATATACGACTTGTGGAGCAAGCCATAGTTTCGGCATGGCAATACTTGGTTCAAGACCCAAGCTCCAAGACTGTTTTATGTTCTGGCGAAGAGGTTGAAATCTCTCTCAAATTGATTGAGATGCTTGAAATAATACTCAACTCCAGCTTGATAAAAGGCTTCACAGGAAGGCGATTTTCCCCACCTATCCGTGGTCAAGAACTGCAAGACGTTTCCGGCGCGCGTTTGGAAATGCGTCCCGACTTGACCTTTCAACACATATCTTCGCAGCCACACACGCAACACAACTCTCTGTTTTTCGAATGCAAACGCATTTCACCCAAGCGACTTGTTTCTGCCTACGTCAAAGAGGGGCTCATCAAGTTTTGTGACCAACGCTACGCTTGGGGTATGCAGCATGCGGGAATGTTGGCCTACGTGCAGGGCCTCGTCCCGCCGCCAAAGGCCAAAAGCGAGCTTGAGAAACATTGGGCAAATAATCCGACCTCACCAACATTGCCAATACTTCCTCTGGCCGTTGACACTCACGGTTCGGTTGCGGTAACGATATCCAAGCACAAAAGGGATAAGCCATTGCCTGGTGGCACAGCGTCTGGAGACATTGTTCTGCGCCACGTTTGGCTCTCAATTTAGAGATCATTTTCGCGTTGGCAGCACATCCGTGCAACCACCATGCGCAATCTCCGCCGCCATACCAATGCTCTCCCCCAGCGTCGGGTGCGGATGAATCGTCTTGCCAATGTCGATGGCATCCGCACCCATCTCGATGGCCAATGCAACCTCACCAATCATGTCGCCCGCATGCGTGCCGACCATGCCGCCGCCCAAAATCTTGCCGTGGCCATGCGCTTCGGGCGAATCGTCAAACAACAACTTGGTCACACCTTCGTCGCGGCCGTTGGCGATCGCGCGGCCGGA
>JANOXL010000211.1:0-8014 GCA_031418395.1 Rhodoferax sp.
TGACCATCGCGCAGCAGGAAAAAGGCGAGGTACAGCGTGACAAAGAAACCGATCACGTAGTCAATGGCCAACATGCCCATGCTCAGCGCCTGGCCGGCAAGGTATTGGCTTGCAAGGGCGGCCAGGTCGATGAATTGGCGCTCCAGGGCGGCAAAATTTTTGAGACCCAGGCGTGCCAGCAACTGTTTTGTCCATTGGGGCATTGCGTCGAACACGCCTTGAACAAACGGCATCGGATTCAGTTCGCCAGACTCCAGGCGGGCATACAGAAGCGTGGCGTCGGCAGCCAGTCCAGCGAGCAACAAGGCCACCGGGAAAATAGCCACCACGACCGCGACGAGCAAGGTCAACACCGCCGCCGCATTGACCTCACCTTTCATCCGTTTGAGCAGCCACTTGTTCAAGGGTGCAAAAACCAGCGCGATGATGGTGCCCCACATGATGGGCGCGTAAAACGGCAGCAATATCCACAGAAGGCACATCGAGACCACAATCACCAGCCAAAAAAGTGTCCGGTTTGGTGCAAATTGGGGTTCACCTTTGACAAGGAGGTCTGCCCCCACCGGTGAGTCTTTTGGGTCAGGGGGCATGCGCTTCGGATGGCTTGTCTTGACGCGGCGGCTGTGCTCGCGCGGGTCTCTGCAAATAAGCGGACAGACCCGCCAGCCAGGCTTCAAGCGGCAGATGGGTGAGCATGGTCCCAAGTACCCTGGGCGTCACTGCGCCGAGCAGGGCCGCAGCCGGTAGCCAACGCCAGGGGCGCAGCCACACCAAAAGACCACCCGCCATTGCAGCCACCAAAGCCAGGCGAAGCGGGGCGCGTTGCGCCAAGGGTAGCAGCGCCTCTTTGGCCACATCGGCCAAATGCAGCCCGGTCTGGCGCAATGGTTGCTGGGACCACCAGACCCGCACGGCCGCCAGCACCACGTCAAATCCGGGCAAGCCCTTCAGGCCGTCCAGCCAGTCGAGACTGGCGGTATCGGCTGTGGGGGCTGGCGTGTTGGCCAGCAAGGCTTGGCGCAGGCGTTCGCGCGACCGCGCCAGACGCTCGCAGGCAAGAGATGCACTGGCAGCGGCTTGGGTCATGGGGAAGTGGTTGGGCTCATCATGGCCAGGTCTGCCGCAAACTGCCGCCTCAGATTGCCAAATGCCTTTTCCTGGTTTTGCCGCCTGGCAGCCAGCAGGCAGCCAAGCGCCAACAGGAAGGGCGGCAGCGGCACGACGATCAATGCCCATGACGCAGTTGCCTGGGCCAGGGGCATCACGGCCCACAACATCAGCGCCACCCCGGTCAACACAGCACCCACGCCGATGCCGCAGGCCGCCATGGCAGTCAGCAGAAGCTGGCGTTTGATACGACTGCCCGCGCTGCCTAGTTCGCTGGTGATCAACTCGGCATACGCCTGGGCGTGGTCGCTCAGAAGCTCGGGTTGCGTTGCCACCAGCCGCAGAAAGGGCTGAAACAGGGGGGGAAGCATGGGCCGCAAGAAAGCGGTTTATTGCCGTGAGCGCGAATGGCCGAGCAGGCTCACCAAGGCCATCAGCGCCGCACCGGTGGCCGCTGCAATCAGCATCGCCTTGACGGGTTCGTCTTTGACATAACGCACGGCGCCATCGCGCGCCTGAGTCGCGGCGTGGCTCGCGGCGTCCGTGAGCTGGCGCGACTTGACGCGTGCGACTTCGAGGCTGCTGTGCAACATTTCGCCAGCTTGGTGGCCTGCTTGGTCAAGTGCTTTGACTGCGGCATGTTGGGTCGAGGCCAAGGCGTGTTCAGCGCCTTCGATCAATTGAGTGGCCATGCCGTTGTTGGAGGCTGGCGTGGTGAGGAAGGTCATGGGTTTTCCTTTTTGGATGAATGAGGAGAAGTTTTAGTGAACGCGAACCAGCGACGTCAAAAACGTCACCAAGGCCAATCCGGCAAAGACCCCAAACAGAATTTGGGCAAGGTCTACTGCAACACCTGCGGAAACGACGGCGATGCCGCCGAAACCAAATAGGGCCGCAATCAATGCGATGACAAAAAAACCGATGGCGTATTGCAACATGGGGCGCTCCGGGTTGAAACTGGTTTGCGGGATTCCGTAAACCAGTTGCAGTGTGTCCCAAAGCTTGCCCTACCACCATCAGCCTTGCGGCTGGGGTTTTGTCAGCCGAGTGATGCCGGCCACGTAGGACTCGGCTGACAAGCTTCACTGGCGGGCAGCAGAGGCAAAGTGGCGAGAACCAGTGTGCCTTGGCTGGGCGCAGAGGTCACCGTTAAACTGCCGCCACTGGTCTCAACCCGGAAGCGCATGCCCAGGAGGCCGTAGGACGTTCCTGGTTTGTTGTTGGGATCGAAGCCCACACCATTGTCTTGCACCGAAATTTGCGCCCAACCGGCAACCTGGGCAAGTTTGATCCGGATCTGGCTGGCCTTCGCATATTTGGCGGCATTGGTCAGTGCCTCTTGCACCAGGCGGTAGGCCGTCAGCTCGACGTCCGCACTCAAGGGCACCGGTTCGAAGTCGCTTTGGATGTCCACGCCCGAGGCTTCTGCGGACTCCCGCGCCAGAATTTCCAGCGTGGCACTTAAACCCAGGTTGGTCAACGCCGAGGGACGCAGGTTTTCAATGATGTCGCGCCCCAGCTTGACGCTGCTATTGAGCGTGGTGACCAGATGCGCCAGCAGTTCGCGCGTTTCGGGTGATGCATCCGCAAGGCGTGGCTTGATGCGCGCCGCATCCAGCTTGGCCGCCGTGAGCAGGGCGCCCAGGTCGTCATGCAGGTTACGGGCGAGGCGGGCGCGCTCATCCTCGCGTGCGCTGAGCAGATAACGGGTCAGGTTGGTGAGCTCGGCCGTGCCCTCTGCCACTTCGGTTTCAAGCTTGTCGCGAAACGTTCTTTCAATGACTTTGAGGTCTTGCTGGTGGTTGCGCAGTTGGCTGGCGCGGCGCAGGTACAGCAAGATCGCCAGCAAGCTTAGCAAGGATAACAATGCGACGCCGACGCGTGCAAACATGAGCGTCTGGTAGATCGATGCACGCCGTTGAAGGCGTCCCTCGGTTTCGATCGCCAGCAACTCGCTGTCCAGGGTGTGTACGAGGTCTGCTGTCCCCATGCGCTGCAAGGTCAGTTCGACCGCCTCCTCTAGGCGACCCGAACGGCGTAACTGCACGGCCTGGTTTGCCTTTGATAGGTTTTCACTGACCTTCAAACGAAAATCTGCAAGTACCGCCATGAACTTGGCGTCTTTCGAATGCAGCAGCGCCAGCGACTCAAACCCCTTTTCAATGCGTAAATTGTCCGCATCCACGGGTTTGAGCAAATTTTCGTTGCCGGTCAACACATAGCCGCGCTGGCTGGACTCCGTACTGATCAGGGTCTCCATGATGGTCGCGATGGTGAGGCGTGACGCGCCCATGGCCACCAGCGTATCCATGTTCTGCCGGGAGCGCTGATATGTCGCTTCATTAAAAGCCAACATGGCCAAGGCCGCCAGGATAGCCACTGGAATGACAATCGCCCTGCCTTTGAGCGCCTTGCGTAAATTCACGCTACGCACCTGCGCCAATCTGTGCAATCATGCGACATGCTCAATTGCCCAACCCCATGATCCGTATTGCCATTGTTGACGACCACGCTATGGTGCGCGCCGGTCTGCGCCAGTTCTTCGCTGAGCAAGCCGATTTCGAAGTCGTGGCAGAGGCCGCGTCGGGCCGCCAGGCGGTTGACATCGTGCGCCAAGGCAATGTCGATGTGATTGTGATGGATATCGCCATGCCCGACCAAAGCGGTGTGGATGCCCTGGCGGCAATCAAAGCGCGCGCGCCGGATTTGCCGGTGCTGATCTTGAGCGGTTTTCCTGAAGCCCATTACGCCACCACCTTGCTGCGCCACGGTGCAAGCGGTTACCTGAATAAGGATTGTGATCCCCAGGAGATCGTCACGGCCATCCGCACGGTGTACCGGGGCCGCAAATACATCACGGCGGGTGTGGCCGAGCAACTGGCTGACGGCCTTGGCACCGACGCGGCGGGCGCCGAAAAGCTTTTGCATGATCAACTCTCCGAGCGTGAACTGCAGGTGTTCCTGCGGCTGGCGAAAGGCGAAACGGTCGGGCACATGGCGGTTGGCATGTCGTTGAGCGTCAAAACCGTGAGCACTTACCGCAGCCGCGTGATGGAGAAGATGAAGCTCGAATCCAACAGCGAATTGACCTATTACGCCTTGAAAAACGGGCTGATTCAATAAGCAGGCAAGTAGCAGGTGTCATGAAAGTGAACTGGGTTCAGTCTCAGGCTCTGGCCCGGGGGTGAGGGTTGTGCCATCCAAATCCCCCGCCAGGCTGTTGCAATATTTCACCAGCGCATCGATGTCGATGGACTTGTCAAACAAATGGGCGGCGCCCAGGGCCAGGGATCTTTGGCGCATGTCGGCGGTGGCGTAATTGGTTAACACCACCATTTTGGCGTCCAGGTTCAGTGCCGCCGCCCGCCGCAATACGCCCAAGCCGGAACCGGATTTGAGGAAAATGTCGATGATGACCAAATCGACAATGTGGGTCTTGTCGCAAAGCCAAGCCACTGCCTCAGCCTCATTGTCGGCAACGCCCACGATCTGAACGGGGCTTAGTTCTTCGAGCAAGGCGATCAAGCCGCTGCGGATGACGGGGCTGTCTTCGACGAGATAGGTCTTGAGCATGGGTTTCTGAGAAATTAGGATTCGCGGCAAGGCCCGTCTGTACCCATTGCAGCGCCATCTGAGTATGCACTGTGTTTGCGCGACTTTGCCTCCTGACTCTGCCGACAATCACCCGTGTTGGTGTAGGAAGAGTCCTACAACCCTGAGGCAGGGCATTTGCGTAGGACAGCAGCTACACCCATTGAGCGTGATGTCTGCTTTGCACCTGCGCCTGCGCAAGCCACACTGGGCCTTGTTCAAATCCACATCAACCGCAACCCAAAGGAAACCCATGGCCACCTACTTCAATCCACGTCCCAGCCTCAAGCTGTCCATTTGCCTGGCAACCCTGCTGGCCGCGCCCATGGTCCAGAGCGCGCCCATCAGCAAGGCGGATTTCAATAACGGCAAATCACAGGTCAGCACGACCTATACCCACGACAAGGCGAGCTGCAAAGTATTGGCCGACAACGCCAGAGACATCTGCATGGAGGAGGCCAAAGGGAAAAGAAACGTCGCCCGTGCGGAATTAAATTATGCCCACACGGAAAAACCGGGTGATCTGACCAAGGTCGGCGAAGCCAAGGCCCACGCGACCTACGGCGTCGCCAAGGAAAAGTGCGATGACATGGCGGGCAACGACAAATCGGTCTGCGTCAAAGAAGCCAAAGCGGTTCAGGTCAAGGCCATGGTCAATACCAAGATGACGGGCGACATCAACGAAATCCGCAAAGACGGCGCCGCAGACAAGCTCAATGCCGACTACAAGGTTGCCGCCGAGAAATGCGACATCTTGGCAGGCGACGCCAAAGCCAGCTGCATTGCCCAGGCCAAAACCAGGTTTGGCAAAAGCTGAATCCGGTAGGTATTTAGCGATTGATATTTAACAATTGACTTTCAACTTTAAGGAATCCTCATGAAAACTTCAATTCAAACCCTCCGTCTTAGCCTGTCCCGCATCGCCGCCACCGCCCTGGTGATCGGCTTGGGGGCCTGTTCGGGCATGACCCAGCAGGAAAAAGGCACCGCCACGGGCGCTGTGATCGGCGGCGTGGCGGGCAATGTGCTGGGTGGCGGCGTTTTGGGTACCGCTGCAGGCGCAGCGGTAGGTGGTGTGATTGGTCACGAGGTAACCAAGCCCAAAAAGTGAATCCCGGCAGTGCAATGCGGCTTTGCGCAGCCAATGGTTGCTAAAAGCGGCATTGCACGGGTTTTTGACGTGACCTTTGCAGTCGTATAAATGCTATGAAATATATAGCAATATGGCCATATAACACGAGACCCAGGGGTCAAAAAACCTCAAATGTCAGTTTCTGGGCAAGAAAAGCGAAATGAAATTAACACCCATGTTAACAGTTCGAAAATAATGCCGCGCGCTCAAACACGGGTGCGGTAACTCAAAGCCGCGGCCTTCTGTCGCCCAGGCTCCTAGGTACCGGCCCGCTCCAGCATCGCATGCAGCAGCACGTTGCAGCCGGCCGTGATGTGCTCGGGTTTGGCGTCTTCAATTTCATTGTGGCTGATGCCGTCTTTGCAGGGGATGAAAATCATGCCGCTGGAGGTGAGTTTGGCCATGTAGACGGCGTCATGCCCAGCCCCTGAGACCACCGGCATATTCGAATAACCCAGTTTTTTCGCCCCGCGTGCAACGGCATCAATGCAGTCTGCATGAAAACCGATAGCGGAATAACTGGACACCATCTCGATCTCGATTTTCAAGCCGCTGTCCGCACTCAGTTTTGCCGCGCAGGCTTTGACTTCGGCAACCTGTTGGTCGACCAGGGCGTCGGTGCTGTTGCGCATGTCCATCGAAAACTTCACCCGTCCCGGAATCACGTTGCGGCTATTGGGGAACACCTGCACCATGCCCACGGTGCCGCGACCGTGCGGCTTGTGGCGCAGCGCACTGGCCACCACTTCCTGCATCAAATGGGTGGCCACCTGCAATGCGTCTTTACGCAGCGCCATAGGGGTTGGGCCGGCATGGGCCTCCATGCCCGTCACCGTGCAGTCAAACCAGCGGATACCCAACACGCCTTGCACTACGCCGATGGTAATGTCGTTGTCTTCCAGCACCGGGCCTTGTTCGATGTGGGTCTCGAAATAAGCGCCAATGGGGTGGTCGCCAGGCTCCTGTGGCCCCAGGTAACCGATGCGATTCAACTCATCCTTGACCGACTTGCCTTCCAAGTCTTTCGCCGCGTAGGCATGCTCCAGCGTGAAGGCCTTGGCGAAGACACCCGAGCCCATCATCACCGGCACAAAACGCGAGCCTTCTTCATTGGTCCAAAAAGCGACTTCAATCGGCGCTTCAGTCTCGATGCCGTGGTCATTTAAAGTGCGCACCACTTCCAGCCCGGCCAGCACGCCATAGTTGCCATCGAACTTTCCCCCGGTGGGTTGGGTGTCAATGTGGCTGCCGGTCATGATCGGTGGCAGCGCGTTGTTACGGCCAGGGCGGCGCATGAAGCCGTTGCCGATTTTGTCGATCACCACACTCATGCCAGCTTCCCGTGCCCAGCGCGTGACGAGATCGCGGCCCTGTTTGTCCAGATCCGTCAGGGTCAGGCGGCATACGCCTCCCTTTTTCGTCGCCCCAATTTGGGCCAGCTCCATTAGCGAGGCCCACAAGCGTTCGCCGTTGATGCGCAGGGCGTCGATGTTGACGGCAGCTTCAGTAGACATAGTGTGCTCCTGTGAATGACCTGGCGCGGCGCAGTGTTCAGCGCTGAACGGCAGTGGGCGCCGTGCTCTGCGCGCGACGTTGATTGGCTTCAAAGTTCGGCCCAAAGGCAGGGCGCTTGATGTAGCGGCCCGCGCCTTGTTTGGCGCGCAAGTCGCCTTTGACAAACACCAGCTCGCCCTGGCTCAGGGTGTGGCTGGGAATGCCTTTGACAGTGCGACCTTCAAAAATATTGAAGTCACCTTTGCTGAACTGGGTCTTGGCAGACAAAGTCTTGCTGCCTGCCGTGTCCCACACGACCAAATCAGCATCGGCGCCCACCGACACTGAACCTTTTCGCGGGTAGATATTGAAAAGCTTCGCCGAATTGGCAGACGTGACCGCCACAAACTCCGAAGGCGTCAAACGTCCGGTGTTCACACCGGCGTCCCAAATGACGGCCATACGCTCCTCCACGCCACCGCAGCCGTTAGGAATCTTGGAAAAGTCGTCTTTACCGACACCTTTTTGCGATGCGCAGAACGTGCAATGATCGGTCGCTGTGGTGTGCAGATTGCCCGATTGCAACCCGCGCCACAAAAACTCCTGGTTGCCTTTGGGCCGAAATGGTGGGCTCATCACGTGCCCGGCGGCAAATTCGAAATTGGGGTTGCGGTAAACGCTGTCGTCCAG
>JANOXL010000212.1:0-3249 GCA_031418395.1 Rhodoferax sp.
CTGACAACGGCTGCCAGCGAAAACGGAACCTGGGCCCCCCCGCCACTGAAGATCGCCTGACGGATGCTGGTGGCGTCGGTGGCGCAATCCAGCAAGATCCCCATGCCAGCACCCAGATGCTCTATCGCCCGCCAGCCGGCCACGGACGACTCAATCGCATTGACGCCCAAAGACAGATGCCCGGCCACCCCCAGACCCTGGGCTTTGGCTTCTGTCAAAACAGCGAGTGTCACGTCCCGGCTGCCGGCGACGATCTTGATAAAACCTGCCCCCATGGCCTTTTGTTGCTGCACCTGCGCAACGGCGATGGCTGGTGCGGGTATGCCGGCCACCAGCGGGCCGGAAACCTGCAGCACTTCAGGCGCGTCAACCCGGCCGGCGGCACTGTCAGCATTGAGCTGGTTCACGCGTTTGATCACCTCGGGTGAACCCGCCATTTCACGGATGCCAGTGATGCCATTGGCAATCAGCAGCGGCCAGAAAGTGATGGGCTGGTCCGCCACCGCCATGGCATGGGTGTGCATGTCCAGAAACCCGGGCACCAGGTACTTGCCTGAGCCATCAATGGTTTGCGCCATGCCGCTGGTGCGGATCAACCGGTCGGCTGCGATTTTGCGAATGCTGCCGCCTTCAATCACAACCGCCATCTGCGCAGACGTCGCGCCATCGCGGGTGTTCACGATATTGACGTTTCGAACGACAAGGCCTGTTGTGACCTCAAGCGGCTCGCCGCCCGGGCTGGCACAGGAAGCCAACGCCAGGCTGATCGCTATGACAGCAACCGAAGAGAGGGGCCTCGACAAAGCGTTCATTTTGGGCGTCCTGGAGGTCTTGAAGTAATAGGGTATGGGGCTCAACGCAGGCTCAAGGTATCCAGCCCGCGAGCGCCGCTGTCGGGGCGTTTCTTGATGGTGGCCTCGTCCTCACCGGCATGAAAACGCCGGGCCAGATCGGCCGGGCTGAAGTCCACGCCGATTGGATTCTTTGCAAAGGCCGAGCTATAGAAAAACTCGCCGGCTTCTTCCACCGTATCGTAGTTGTCGACCTGAAGCTCGATCTGGTTGCCGTCCGGGTCGGCGTAATACATCGACGTAGTCGGCCCGTGGTTGATGCACAGGACAGGGTGTATGCCGACCTTGTCAAGGCGCTCATAGGTCGCAACCAAGTCGCTCAGGGACGCATAGGTGAACGCGAAATGGTGCACGCCGGTGACGCCATCGGGCTGGCGTGGCAAGCCGGGAATGTTCAACACGGCAATGCGGTGGTGTTCCTCGTCGTAGGAGAGAAATGCCAATGCGCCGTCAGAGAATGCTGTTTTTGCACCCAACACTGTCTTGTACCAGTCGACCAGGGCATCGAACTGCGAAGTACGAAGGACCACATGGGCCAGCCGCGCTGGCGAGATGACGGCAGACGTCGCATTTTGTGGGTGGGATTCAAGATCTCGATTCATGAAGAGTTTCCCCAAGAGTGGTGACGTTAATCGGCGCTGGCACCGGTGCGCTTGACCATGTCCGCATAGAACACCGTTTCGCTGTCAATCAGGCTGGTCAATGTGGAGGGTGATATCGGATAGGGCACAAATCCAAAACCCGACAATTTCTCGATGACCTCTGGCTGGGCCAGCGCTTCATTCAAACTCTTGTTGAGGATGCTGACGACTGCTGCGGGTGTGCCTTTGGGAGCCACCACCGACACCCAGCTGCGAACCATCACATTTTTGGGGCCGCCCGACTCTTCGATGGTCGGCACATTGGGCGCGGTGGTGGAACGGACGTTGTCGCCAATCGCCAACAGTCGAACCTTGCCGGCCTTCAACAAAGGCCCTGCGCTTGCCAGGCTGCCCATGGCCCAGTCCACTTCACCGGTGGAAACGGCGATGTACAACTGCGAGATTTCCTTGAACGGGACATGGACCATTTTGGTGTTGGATGCCGCCTCGACCTGCGCAGCGCCCAGGTGCAAAGGCCCGCCCACCGAGTTGGAGCCATAGGTGACCTTGCCGGGCTGTGCTGCCGCTGCAGCGAGCAGTTCCTTGATCGACTGGTGGGGGCTGTTGGTACTGACCACGACAAAAAACGAGGTGCGGTACAAACCACCCACAGGAACATAGTCCGCCTTCGGGTCATAGGGCAGTTTTTTGAACAGGGAAGGGCTGATCGACAGATGGCCAACATCGGCAAGGAGCAGCTCATAACCGGTGGGCGCAGCCGCTTTGCCGGCATTCATTGCCAGAAAACCATTGGCTCCCGGGCGGCTGTCGATCACCACGGGCTGCTTCCAGCTGGACGACAGACGCTCACCCACAAGACGGGCAACCACATCGGGCCCGCTGCCAGCCGGAAAAGGCGAGATTAAACGGACGCTCTGGCCTGGAAAAGTCTGGGCCCAACCTAGGACGTTGAAAAATCCCAGAAAAAGACCCAGGCTTGCGGTCAGAACTATGGCAAATCGTTGCTTCATGTTTCTCCAATGGTTGGTGGCGGCGACGGTGCGGATATTAGTAGCCGCATTAAAAAGCAGGCAGACTGCAAATTGGAGGGGTTGATGCCAGATTGGCATCACCATCGCCCAGATCGGAAAATTTATCAGCAGCTTACTGACCCAGCTCGTCCCTGTGCAGCACTGCACGGCGCATCATGTCGCAGAAATAATCAGCAGCAGGTGTCATGGGCAGGCCATTGCGTCGCACCAGGCAGACCGGTGGCGCCGGTAACAGCTCACGCACGTGGATTGGCTGGACAGCATGCCGCAATAAAGGTGATTTGATCCACTGGATAGGCAGCATCATCAGCAGGTCAGAGTAAGCCAGCGCAACCAGGAAGGTCAATGTGGAGTGGGCCTGCAATACCAATTTAGGCGCCGGCAAGCCATTTTGCGCGAACAGGGGGCCCAGCTCTTCTTCGGCGATATGCGTGATGGAGGTGGTGATCCATTCGGCGTCGGCCAGGTCATGCAGGGAGCGGGCCTGGGCCAGTGGATGCCCCTTGCGCCCGACAATGAGGCGCGTGTTGTCAAACAGTTTCTCGGTCAACAGCTCGGGCGCCACGTCGCCGGGAGCGGGGCCGATGTAAAAGTCCACACGGCTCTCTTTCAGATCCAGTTCGACAGTGGGGTAAACCGCGTCAATGATGTCCAGCGACACATTCGGATAACGCAACCGGAAGGGCCGCAACGCGTTGGGCAACAGCGCCATGTGCGCCACGCTGGACAGTGCAATGGTCAAACGCCCATGGGTCTCGCCGCGCA
>JANOXL010000213.1:0-1502 GCA_031418395.1 Rhodoferax sp.
CCCAGGAACCCCATGACACCCACGCCCCAATTCATCCCGCCGTTTGCCAGCCGACGGCCCGCTCCACGCCGCCTGCTGGCGGTCCTGCTTGCAAGCCTGCTGCTGACGCCGCTATTCGCTCCCATGGCCACGGCCCAAACCTTCCCTTCGCAAGGCGTGAAGCTGGTCGTTCCCTTCACTGCGGGCACGGGTATGGATACCATCGCCCGCGCGGTCGCACCCAAACTCGCGGAGCGCCTGGGCCAAAGCGTGGTGGTGCAAAACGTGCCGGGGGCCAGTGGCAACATTGGCACGGATCAGGTGGCCAAAGGCGCGCCAGACGGCCACACGCTTTTGGTGGGCGCCAACACCATGTTGATGGCCTCGCAGCTCTACGCCAACGTGCCCTTTGACCCGCTCAAAGACTTCGCGCCAGTGTCGATGGCGGCCTACGGCACGCTGATGCTGGTGGCCAACCCCAAGACGGGTATCAAATCTGTCGCAGACTTGCTTGCCGCGGTAAAAGCCAAGCCTGGTTCAATCGCCTACGGCTCGCCCGGCATCGGCACGCCGCACCACATGGCCATGGAGCTGTTCAAAAACCACGCCAAGGTCTTTCTGTTGCATGTACCTTACCGGGGCACGGCGGGTTATACGCAGGATTTGCTGGGCGGCGAGATCAACGTCGGCTTTCTGCCGGTACACATCGCGCAGGGTTTTGTGGCGGCTGGGCGCTTGAACGCGCTGGCCGTGGGCAGCGCCAAACGCCTCCCTGTCGCCGCCGGTGTGGCCACGCTGGAAGAGCTGGGTCAAAAGGGCGTGGAAGTTGACATGTGGTACGCCTTCATGGCGCCCGCCAAAACGCCAGCACCCGTGGTGACGCGGCTCAATACCGAGATCAGCGCCATCCTTAAACTACCCGAAATCCGCGACGCATTGGGCAAAGCCGGCCTGGTCGCCACCGCGTCTACGCCCGATGAGCTCAACGACGTGATGAAAAAGGATTACCCGCGCTGGGGGAATGTGATCCGGGCGAATGGGATCAAGGCGGAGTAGGGCAGCGGTTTATCCAAACCTGCGTTACCAGCGTAACGGGCCGCACCAGCACGTCACCCCGCCAATCTGCCTGCGCCTTGATCCGCGCGTCGATCAATTGCGTCTGATTGGCTCAGTTTATTGATTTCACGCCGTTTAAGCGCGGCAAGCCGGTTCTCGCGGAGCAACCAGCGCAGATGTGAGCAACACGGCTGCGGTTGGGCGAGGGCTTAGGCGTCACTTTCGGCCGAGTACGTTGTGGATGAAGGGCTCGGCATTGCGCAGCAGTAATTGAATGGTGTTCAGGTCGCCGCCCGAGGTGCGATAGACGACCTCCACGATCTGGGCGTAATTCCCACCTGTAATCGTTGCGGAGCTGATGCGCTCCAACGGAATGACGAGATCAAGGCCATAAAGCTCAGGCATGAAACCGATGGTGAACGGGAAGTGCGGGTGAAGGTGCAGCTCGGAGCTGGTGACTTGCGCGT
>JANOXL010000214.1:0-4524 GCA_031418395.1 Rhodoferax sp.
GGACTGCACGCTGCTTCAACCCCTCCCGCCACCGCGGCATTGCGCCGTCCCGACGATTTGTGCGCCGTGGCACCTTTGGTGACGCGGGTTAAGCGCCATGAGGAGCGGCGGCGCAATGCCTCGGTGGCGTAGCGGCGGTACAGGCAAAGCGAGCGCATATCGGCTGGGGCAATTTAAGGCTACGGAACTACCGTCCGGCGCTGCCCAGCAATTGGGGTCAGAGCACAAAATCGCCGGGCTGAACGCCCGCCCTTCGGGTGCTTTGCTTCGCTACGCAGCGATATTGTGATCTGACCCCAATTGCCGGGCTGAACATCCGCACTTAGGGTACTTCGCTTCGTTACTCAGCGATATTGCGATCTGACCCCAATTGCCAGGCTGACCACCCGCACGTCGGGTGCTACGGTTCGCACGCAGCGATAGTGTGATCTGACCCCCATTGCTTGTCTGAGCCAAAAGCCGCCCGCAACGACCCCCGATAATCAAGGCATGTCTTCCTCCAAAACCCTGTTCGGCTTCCACGCAGTCGGCGTGCGCTTGAAAACCGCACCACAGTCGGTGATTGAAATTCACTTTGACACGACGCGGCGTGACGCGCGGATGCGGTCTTTCATCGACAAAGCGCAGGAGGCGAAGGTGCGGCTGGTGGAGTCTGACGGCATGCAGCTGGCCAAACTCTGCGGCGGGCACGGCCACCAGGGCGTGGTGGCGCGGGTCAAGGCGATTACGCAGGTCACGTCGCTCGATGAACTGCTCGAAAACCTCGACGCGGCCAACGCCGCTTTGCCTGTTGAGCAGCGCGTGAACCCGCTGATCCTCGTGCTCGACGGTGTGACCGACCCGCACAACCTGGGCGCCTGCCTGCGTGTGGCCGATGGCGCAGGCGCGCACGCGGTGATCGCGCCCAAAGACCACGCGGCGGGCATCAATGCCACGGTGGCCAAAGTAGCCAGCGGTGCGGCGGAGACCGTGCCGTATTTCATGGTGACCAACCTCGCGCGCACTTTGAATGAACTCAAAGAGCGCAACATCTGGGTGATCGGCACGAGTGATGCGGCGACGAAATCGATCTACCAAGCGGACTTGAAAGTCGCGGTGGCGCTGGTGCTGGGTGCCGAAGGCGATGGCATGCGCCAGCTCACGGCTAAAACCTGTGACGAGTTGGTCAACATCCCGATGCGCGGAGCGGTGGAGAGCTTGAACGTGTCGGTGGCCAGCGGTGTCTGTTTGTACGAAGCGGTGCGCCAGCGGCTGTGAAATTGGCCAGTTTTGTAAAATTAATATGGGTATTAACAACCGGTCGATTTGTTGGGAAGTGAGCGAATTTTGTCTACGTTTTTGTATTTTAAATTAGTAATTGATTAAAATAAGTACTATTTATATTCAAATAAAATAGCACTATATGGAGATATTATGAGACCTAAGACTTATTTGTTGCCTTCATTGATTCTGTCAATAGGATTATTGGGCTGCACGCAGGAGCAGCAAAACAAGATCAGCCGCGACATCCAGAACTGGACGGGTACCAACGGTGTGTTGGAGATCTACGCGGGCGACAAACTCGTGCGCCGCTTTATCAAGATCGACAAACTCTCTACGGCCATGGGCACCGATGACAACAAGCCGCGCCCCTACCGGTTTGGCTACGGCGTGCTGGATGAAAACCTCAACATGCTGGCCGACCCCGGTGAGAAAAAAGTCTATTTTGAGATCAGTGACTACGCCTCGAACTACGTGTTTTTCGAGAGCCCGAGGTAACGTTTTTGCCAGTCGGGGCGCACTGGCTCGCCCACGCTCCTGGGTATTTAGACCCAGCCCAGCCAGCCTAGCAGGCCACCCGCGCCCAGCAGCCACAGCAAGTGGGTTTTGGTGCGCCAGACGACCATCGCCGCTGCAAAGGCCAGCAACCAGACGTGCCAGTGCGCCAGCGTTTTACCCAGGCTGGCCGCCAAAATGCAGCCGGTGGCAATCAACAAGGCCACCACAATCGGCGCCAGCCCGGTTTTGAAAGCCCGTACGGCGCGCCGTTCCCGGTTTTGATGGCCCCAGCGCGCGGCGACAAAGGTAAGCGTCGTGCTGGGCAGCAAAATGCCGAGCATCGACACCGTCACGCCAAAAAGCGCCCAGCCCCAGGCTGCCGGGCCAGCCGCCAGGCCACCGCCCGCATTCACGCCGATGTTCCAGCCCATCAGTGCGACAAACAGCACATTCGGTCCCGGTGCCGCCTGCGCCATGGCAATGCTGGAGGTGAATTGCGCCTCGGTCAACCAGTGGCGTTCATTCACCAGGTAGCGGTGCATGTCGGGCACCGTGGTGATGGCGCCACCCACGGCCAACAAGGACAACGAGGCGAAATGGGAAAACAGCGCCAGCCAGTCGGCGGCTGAAAAATCAAGGGTCATGCCGATCCGCTTCCCGGCGCAAGCGGCGCAGCAGAATCAGAAGCTTTGAGTTGCCGCCAAGCCCAGGCCCAGCCCAGGCCGCCAAGCGCTAACAGCACCCACAAGAGTGGCAGCCGAAGCAAGGCGACCGCGACAAACGTCAACACAATCAAAACCCAGCAAGCCAATGGCCCCATCGGGTTCTTTTTCAAAGCGGGAATCAGTTTCAAACCCGTCGCGGCAATCAGGCCGCTCGATACAGCGCCCATACCGCGAAGCACGCCCTGCGCGCGTTCAGAATCCGCCACGCCAGAGAACGCCGCCACCAAACACAGCACGACTAAAAGCGGAAAAACCAAAATGCCCGCGAGTGCGACCAGCGCCCCGCGTGTGCCAAAGTGGCGGTCGCCGATCATCAGCGCCAGGTTGACTACGTTGGGGCCGGGCAGCACCTGCGCCACGGCCCAATCTTCCAGAAATTCTTCGGGCGTCAGCCACTTTTTCTTCTCCACCAACTCGCGCTGCACCACGGCCAAAACACCGCCAAAACCTTGCAGAGCCAGGAAGGTGAAGGACCAGAACAGATCGCTCAGAGATTGCGGGCGGGGGCGCTCCTCAACGGCACCCGCGTCAGGGCCTTTGTCGGCGGTGTGGGGTGCGGGCAGCGGTGGGGTGCGGGGCATCCTAGAATTATCACCTTTGACCACAGGGGACAATAGACTGATCCGGGTGTTGGGTGGCTCGAAAAACCGACACTTGAAGTTGGTATATGATTAGTGTATGTATTATCAAGCTACAACCCTCGAAATACCCGAAAAATTGACCGCAACGCCAGACCCAATACCGATGAGCCCGGAAGAGTTGAAACGTGAGCTGCGTCGCGCGCTGGGGCAATTTGGCACGGGTGTGACGGTGATCGCCACCTGTGCGCCGGATGGCCGCCAGGTCGGCCTGACCGCCAATTCCTTCAGCGCTTTGTCACTCGAGCCGCCCCTGGTGTTGTGGTCCCTGCGGCTCAATTCGCCCAGCCTGCAGCCCTTCAAGGACGCTGGCCGTTTTGTCGTGAATGTATTGGCTGAAGCGCAGGTCGATCTGTCACGCAATTTTGCGTCCAGCTCGACGAATAAATTTGAAAATGTTCAATACGCGGTGAATGAACACGGCATGCCCATGTTGCACGGTGCGTCGGCTTGGTTCGAATGTAAAACCGTGTCGCACCAAATCGCCGGTGACCACTGCCTTTTTATTGCTGAGGTGGAGCGTTTTAGCAGCGCGGAGGCCGCGCCGCTTCTGTTTCATTCGGGAGCCTATTTCACGCTAGGCTCCCAACTTTAATTGGATTCAGGATTCCCCGATGTTGCAAGAACGTATTGAAGCCAAGTGGATTGACGCCTTCGCTCAGGCGTTCGCCTTGTGTGGCGTCAAAGCCGGGGATACGGCGGCGGTGTTGTCTGAAACCCAGTCACGGCCGGTCAACGTGCAGTTGTCTGAATTGGCTTTGCTGCGCCTGGGGGCGGCGGTGTTCCATGTGGTGTTGACAACGCCTCGACAAAGCGCCCCGGTGCCGGTGCGCTCTACCGGTGCATCCGATGCCATTCAGGGATTGGGCCCAGTCGTTAAAGCTCTGGAAGCGACCCATTTTGTAGCCGATGTGACGGTTGAAGGCCTGTTGCACGCGCCCGAGTTACCACAAATTTTGGCCGGCGGCACACGGGTGCTGATGGTCTCCAACGAACACCCCGAAGTGCTGGAGCGTTGTTTGCCCAATGCGGCCCTGGAGCCCAAAGTGAAGACCGGCATGAAACGCCTGCGGGCTGCCAAAACCATGCGAGTCACGTCCGCGGCGGGGACCGATTTAGAAATCTCGCTGCAAGGCGCGATGGTGGGTGGTGGCTGGGGTTACACGGCGCGGCCCGGTACCATGTCGCACTGGCCGGGCGGGCTGTGCCTGGCGTTTCCAGCCGCGGGCAGCGTGAACGGCGTGTTGGTGATGAACGAAGGTGATGTTAACCTGACGTTCAAGCGGTACCTTGAAAAGCCCGTGACGTTGACGGTTGAGAACGACTTCATTACCGACATCGCTGGCATGGGGCTCGATGCCGAGCTGATGCGCAGCTACTTTGCCGCGTGGGGGGACCGCGAG
>JANOXL010000215.1:0-19410 GCA_031418395.1 Rhodoferax sp.
AGCGCGCGCAACTGCTGCGAGTCGGTCGTGGGGCTTTGGGTGATCCACTGCTGGAAGGCGTCATCATCTGCAATCAGCCGGTCACGCCAGGTTTGCGCCTGGTGCAGCGCCTGGATGTCGGCGGCCGAGCCGCTGTGTTGCTCTTTGAGAGCATCCCGGATAGCGGCCAGTTGCGCCTCGTCCAGCAAGCGCATCAGTTTGCCAATGAACTGCATCTGGCGGCGTTTGCCTTCGAAATTGCTAATGCGTTTGGCTTCCACCACAGCATCTTTGAGCTTGTCGGAGAGGTCCAGCCGCGCCATCAAACCGGCACTCAAGGTGAGCAAGTCTTCACCGAGTTTTTGCAGCTCCAGGCTTTCTTTTTTTTGATCCGTACGGCTTTGGGCGTCGGTGCCTTTGAGCTCTTTTTTGAGTTCAATGTCCAATTCGCTGCCTTCGGCGACGAATTGCCCCTTGACGTAATAACCTTTTGTTAACTTGCGCGCCATACTTAAGCCACTTGAGCCATCTAAGGCCTTTCAATCTATCCAATAACAGCCAAGTATCATAGCTGTCCTTATGAAGAACACCTCCCCCGACCGCGCCGCCCGCACCGCTACCCCCACTGCGACCCCCCAACAAGGCTTCAGCTACAGCCGCCCGTTTTTTGAAAACCTGGTCGATTCGGCCATCAGCCACGCCAAAAAAATCGGCGCCACCGATGTTGGCGCCGAAGCCTCCGAGGGTTGCGGCCTCTCGGTCTCCGTGCGCAAAGGCGAGTTGGAAAACGTGGAGCGCAACCGCGACAAATCCCTGGGCGTCACGGTTTACCTGGGCACCCGGCGCGGTAACGCGAGCACCTCGGATTTTTCCAAAAAAGCCATTCAAGACACGGTGCAGGCCGCCTACGACATTGCCCGCTTTACGGCGGAAGACCCGTTTGCGGCGCTGCCTGATGAAGCCGATGTGATCTCGATGGCCGAGCAGCGCAGCGACCTTGATTTGTTTCACCCTTGGGATGTGACGAGTGAGCAAGCGGCCCAGCTCGCGCTGCGCTGTGAAGCAGCGGCGCTCAAAACCAGCAAACGCATCACCAACAGCGAAGGCGCGGCAGTGTCGGCGCAACAATCGCACTTTTTTACGGCGCATACCCACGGCTTCAGGGGCGGCTATTCGAATTCGCGGCATTCGGTGTCGGTCTCGCCGATTGCCTCCAGCCCCGGGAAAAACGGCGACATGCAGCGCGACTCCTGGTATAGCTCGATGCGCCACGCCGACGAGCTGGCCGCGCCCGAGGTGATTGGCCGTTATGCGGCCGAGCGCGCCTTGAGCCGCTTGAATTCCCGAAAAATCGCCACCACAGAATGCCCGGTTTTGTTTGAATCACCCCTGGCCGCAGGCCTGCTCGGTGGTTTTGTGCAGGCCATCAGCGGCGGGGCGTTGTACCGCAAAAGCACGTTTTTGCTGGACTCCCTGGACAAACAGGTGTGGCCCAAACACATCGACATTTCGGAAGACCCGTTTGTCATTCGCGGCAAAGGCAGTTCGCCCTTTGACGACGAAGGTGTGCGCGTGAAGGCGCGCAGCGTGGTGGCGGCAGGCCGTGTGCAGGGTTATTTTCTGGGCAGTTATTCAGCGCGCAAACTGGGTATGAAAACCACCGGCAACGCAGGCGGCTCGCACAATTTGCATCTGACCTCCCGCCTCACCCGTAAGACGGATGACTTGGACGCGATGCTGCAAAAACTCGGCACCGGCCTTTTTGTCACCGAAATGATGGGCAGCGGCGTCAACTACGTGACGGGTGATTATTCGCGCGGTGCCAGCGGCTATTGGGTGGAGAAGGGCGAAATCGCCTTTCCAGTGCATGAGATCACCATCGCCGCCAATATGAAAAACATGCTCAAAGGTGTGCTGGCAGTCGGGGCGGATGAATACAATTACGGCGCGAAAACCGTGGGTTCGATATTGATCAACCGGATGAAAGTGGCTGGAAGCTGAGTAGTACCCTGGGTTGCGCGCAGGCATATTGCCATTTGAAACCTTAATGGCAAGTCAAAAGAAACAATGGAAATCATGGCGTCAATTACCAACCGAAGGGCACTGACTTTTTTCTTTTTACTGCAAATCGGGCTAGGGCTGGCGCTACACGGTGGCGTGGCCTGGAGCCAAGCTAACCCCCCCGCCAAACCTGCCGCAGCGGCGACCACAGCCCCCATGCCTTCTGCTGCGGCGCCGGTGCAACAGGCACGGGTCGAGGTGCATCCCTGGCAGGCAGCGCTGCCCAGGCTGATCCCTGAGGCGTATTTCACCAACCTGGCCAACGATGACAAAATCGAGACGCCGTATGTCGTGAAATTTGGCCTCTCAGGTGGCTGGGGCTTGGCGCCCATTGCTAAACCCGTGGCGGGCAAAAGCGGGCATCACCACCTGCTGGTAAACCGCGACCTGCCGCTGGATTTCAAGCAGGCTTTGCCGTTTACCGAGCAGTACATCCACTTCGGCAAAGGCCAGATGGAAACCGTGCTGAACCTGCCGCCCGGCAAATACAGCCTGCGCCTTTTGCTGGCTGACGACAAACACTTGCCGCACTTTGTCTACAGCAAGCCCATGAACATCACGGT
Source organism: Rhodoferax sp. (assembly GCA_031418395.1). Lineage (GTDB taxonomy): Bacteria > Pseudomonadota > Gammaproteobacteria > Burkholderiales > Burkholderiaceae_C > JANYCG01. The sequence goes on from JANOXL010000215.1 coordinate 2,604, forward strand.
GACCAAGAAAAACGCGATTGACCCTAAATCGCTTGTCAAACCCGGTATTGAGATGATGCTGGCCAAGGGCGAGGTGGTCAAACCGTTTCGCGTGCAGTTCCACGCTTCAGGCTTGAACGTGGCCCACCTGGCGCAGGCTGAAAAGGATACCGGTCACTTCCGGCTGACGCTGGCCAATGCCAAGGGCGTGCAGGCTGCCAAGATGGATTTTGTCAATGGTCAGACTGAAGTGTGGCTGGAGCCGCCGGCGGGCGACTACACACTCCAGTTGGATTTTCTGGATAACCAGAAAGGCGGCAAAGTGCTCTACAGTGCCGCGCCTAAGGACGTAAAAGTTCCGTAACGAACTACGGCTCCCACGCTACGCCGCCAAGGCGGCCTTGACTGCTGCCGACACTTGCGCCATATCCGCCTTGCCGGCTAGTCGCGCCTTGACGGCACCCATGACCTTGCCCATGTCGCCAGGGCCTACCGCGCGCCCCAGTTCGGCGCCTAGAGACGCGACGATGGCCGCCACGGCAGCCTTGACCTCGTCTGCGCCCATGCGCTGGGGCAGGTAGGCTTCGAGCACCTTCAGCTCTGCGCTTTCCTTGTCAGCCAAGTCCATGCGGGCGGCAGCGGTGAAGGCGGCAATGGAGTCTTTACGCTGCTTGATAAGTTTGTCGACGATGGCGATCACGGCCACGTCATCGAGCACCACCCGTTCATCGACTTCTTTTTGTTTCAGCGCTGCGAGCAGGAGGCGAATCGTGCCCAGACGCTCGCTGTCTTTGGCGCGCATGGCCGACTTCATGTCTTCGGTGATTTGTTCTTTAAGCGTCATGGCGTGAGTCCTCTGGAATTCAATTTAATTAGGGTCAGATTCCAATTATTCATGTCCAATTTGCATAATTAATTGGAATCTGACCCCAATTAATTTGGCCATAAAAAAAGCCCGCTGGGTGTTGCCAAGCGGGCTCTTCGAAGTGCCACAAAAGGGCTGTAGCAGCTTAAAACAGCTTTTTAGGCAACTGCATCGAGCGGATGCGCTTGTAGTTGCGCTTCACGGCTGCGGCCTTCTTGCGTTTGCGCTCAGCGGTGGGTTTCTCGTAAAACTCGCGGGCGCGCAGGTCGGTGAGCAAGCCCAGTTTTTCGATAGTGCGCTTGAAGCGGCGCAGAGCGACGTCAAACGGCTCGTTTTCTTTAACACGGATGGTGGTCATTACGTCAAAAATTCCGAAATTGTGCGGGAGGCGTCAGGGGGAAGATCAGGCCGACGGACGCCATTCCTGCGGTAGTCCCCCACTTGAAGTTTGAACAGGCAGTGAGGGTTTGCCAGCAAAGCCTGAAATTATAGCTTTATTTCACCACCTTTGACAGGCATTTCAGCTGGCGCTGAAACGAGTTTAGGCGTCTGCGCGCTCGTCTGCGCTAAGGTTGGGGCTCAGGCCCGCGCTGCTATCGGCACTGGCGTCCGCCTTCGCGCGCGCTGCCAGCGCCTGCGCGCAGGCATGGGCGCTGGCCCAGGCCCACTGGAAGTTGTAGCCGCCTAGCCAGCCTGTCACATCCACCGCTTCGCCAATGAAATACAGGCCCGGGATGCGCGATTCCATCGTCTGGCTGGAGAGTTCCCGCGTGTCCACGCCACCGGCGGTCACCTCGGCTTTTTTGTAGCCTTCCGTGCCCGTGGGGGTGATCTCCCAGCGTGTCAGGCGTTCTGCCAGTTGCGTCAGGGCTTTGTCGGTGGCGTCACAAATGGGCCGCTGCCAGGCGGGATCTTGTGCCACCCAAGCCTCGGCCAGGCGCGCGGGCACTAGGCCGGCGAGTTCGTTGACGATGAGTTTTTTCGACGTCGCCTTCGCCCTGAGCAGATGCGCCAGTACGTCAACTTGCGGGGCCAGGTTGATGCGGATCGGCCTGCCACTGTGCCAATAGCTGGAAATCTGCAACACCGCCGGGCCACTCAAGCCGCGATGGGTGAAGAGCAAGTCTTCAGAGAAGCTGACCTGGGTCTTTTTGCTGGTTTTTGCGGACTTGGTATCGCCGCGCGGCGCGTTTTGGGTGACTGAGGCATTGGGGGCGCTGGGCACGCCGCCGCTTGGGGTTTCGCCGCCGCTTTGTGTTTCGATGATCACCGGCAGCGCCAACCCCGCCAATCCCGCATAGGGTGCCCAGGCGGCGCCGTCAAAAGTGAGCGGCACCAGGGCCGGGCGCGGCTCGACCACGCGCAAGCCCTGGTCGCGGGCAAACCGATAGGCAAAATCGGTCGAACCCAATTTGGGTATGGATAATCCGCCAGTGGCAAAAATTACAGATTGTGTACAGATTTCGGTAATATTTTGATCATTTTCAGTATTATTTTTACAGCTGACTAGCCATATATTACGAGACCTAGAGTCATATTTTTTTATTGACTGAATTTTGCAGGACATTTTAAGCACTACCTGGCCCTTATCGCACTCGGCCAGCAGCATGGTGATGAGGTCTTGCGCCGAGTGGTCGCAAAAAAGCTGGCCCTTGTGTTTCTCGTGGAAGGCGATTCCGTGCTGCTGCATCAGTGTGATGAACTGCTGCGGTGTGTAACGCGCCAGCGCCGAGCGGCAGAAGTTGGGGTTGTCGCTGATGAAGTTGGCCACACTCACGTCGCGGTTGGTGAAATTCGCCCGCCCGCCGCCGGAGATGCGGATTTTCTCGGCTACTTTGTCACTGTGGTCCAGCAGCAAAACCTTCAGCCCGAGTTGCCCAGCGATGCCCGCGCAAAACAGGCCAGCAGCGCCTGCGCCAATGATGAGGGCGTCGAATTTTTCCATGTCCGCAGTTTAGGGCCGGGCAAGGCTTCTGCGATCGCCAGGCCGAGGCCCTGAAGCGCTCAGGCCGCGTGGCTTTGGCGCAATGGAGGTGATTGGGGCGATTCGCGCAATGACGGCAAATGCAGCAATGGGTGTTGTGCCGCGTCAACACCTTTCACGACGTCCCCGAGCACGATGACGCAGGGGCTACTCATCTGTTGCTGTGCCACCTGCTGGGCCATGTCGCCCAAGGTCGTCAGGACCTGCCGCTGGGCAGGCAAGCTCGCATTTTGAATCACCGCCACAAGGGTATGTGCGGGCAGGCCAGTCAACAAATCTTTCTGGATACGCTGCACACCGGTCACACCCATATAGATCACCAAGGTGAGTTTGGCTTGGTGAGCCGTGGCGGCCAGGGTTTTCCAGTCGATACCGCTGCCGTCTTCCTTGGCGTGGCCCGTGACAAACACCACGCCCTGGGCGTGTTCGCGATGCGTGAGCGGCACGTTCAGCGAGGTGACAGCCGCCAAGCCGGAGGTGATCCCGTTGACCACATTCACCTCGATACCCGCTTTGCGCAGAGCCTCAACCTCTTCGCCGCCGCGCCCAAAAATGAAGGGGTCGCCGCCCTTGAGGCGCACCACCTGGTGGCCTTCGAACGCGCTGCTGACCATCAGTTTTTCAATAAAAGCCTGTGGCGTGGACTTGCAGCCGCCGCGTTTGCCTACGTAGACGATACGCGCGCTGGGGTTGGCGTACAAGCGCACGATCTCCTCGTTCACCAGGTCATCCACCAGCAGCACGGTGGCGGCCTGGATGGCCTTGACGGCTTTAAGGGTGAGTAACTCAGGGTCACCCGGACCCGCACCGACAAGGGTGCATCGTCCATCGCCAACCCGCCCATTTTTCAAATCAGAATTCATAGTTCCTGAACCAGACGCAAGATGTGTTCCACCTGTTTGGCAATGGTTTCTGGCACCGTTTTGGTGCCATCGAGTACGCTGCGGATGTAGTCTGCCGTCGCCTGGGCGTCCGTCGTTTTCGGAAGATCCGGCAGCTTATCCAATGTGCCGCTTTGCGCCTCTTGCAGCAGGCGCGGCTGGCCGGCCAGGAAGCCATCCATCTGCGGCAGGCGCCTTGCGTCTGCGACCGACTCGCCCTCAGTGCCGCGCAACAGCATCGCGTTGGATTGCATCAACGTGAACGTGGCCGCCATCGAGGCCGCGTATTCAGGATGGGTGTAACTCGAGACCAGCAGGCTTTTGCCACGGCCCTGGTCGATCGGGTTCATCAGCTTGACCACGCTGTGCGCTGAATTGCGCAGGCCGACCACGCGGCGCACTTCCAAAAGGCGCTGCAATCCGGGGCACAGCAGCTCGGTGGGGACAAATTGCACCGTGCCGTCTGTGACGGGTTCAATCGCAGATTGCGCAGGTACGCCAAGGGCTGCGAGCACGCTGGACGTATAAACCCGGCTCGATTCAGTCGCCGTGCCATGAATCAGCACCGGCAAGCCTTCACGCGCCAATAGCAGCGCCAACAGCGGCGTAAGCGCAGGCAGTTTGCGTGCACCGTTGTAGCTGGGGATGACGATGGTGGGGCGGCTCGGGGCGCTTCTTGCATTTTCTGCTGTGGCGTCGGCTGAAACGGCAGAAGTGTCCGATGCAACAAATGGCGTGGAAGCGGCGGGATAAGCAGACGCGGGAATCCGCTGCAGGCGGGCGTGGGTTGCATCCAGAAAACCCGCCATCTCCTGCGGCGTTTCGCCCTTGATACGCATGGCCAGGCAAAACGCGCCAATCTCCAGTTGCGTCACCGCGCCGTCCAGCACCTGGCCAAACAAGTCGGTCGCCTGCTCGCGGGTCAGCGCACGTGCACCCTCGCGCCCACGACCGATCTCCTTGATGTAACTGGCAATACCCATGCGGTGATTGTCGGATGCTTCAGACCAAAAACCACTATGGCTACAGCCGATTTGCTTCTAAGCTTATTCTGCGGGGCGGTGTGATGAAGGGGCGAGGTGTGTGGCGTGGTGGGGCGCGACGAGGGTGACGTGAAGAGACGTAAAACCTTGGTCAAGTTAATTAACATGAGTATTAATTATGATGCCGCGAAGCGTCCCAAAAATAGGAAGTTTTGGAAATTCGACACGCTGGTCTCGTAGTATATGAATAGTATGCTATACAAATAATAGCCATCAAAGGTCGCCGGAAATCCCACAGCAGGGCCGCTTAGGGTAAAAGTTGGGCAAAAAGTGTGGCAAAAAGTTGATCCAGATGTCGAGTGAGAATTGCGACAGATAATAGGTAGACAATTAGCCAATTCCACCCACAGCAAGGAGTCACACATGAAAGCCTGGGCCGTTGTTCAACACGGAGTTCCGCTACAGCTTATCGACGTGCCCGCGCGCGTTCCGCAGGGCAGCGAAGTGGTGCTGAAGGTGACGCATAGCGGCGTGTGCCATTCGGATTTGCATTTCAGCAAAGGCGAATACAACCTGGGTGGCGGCAAAGTGCTGAGCCTGGCCCAGCGTGGCGTGGTGCTGCCGCGCGCGCCGGGGCACGAGGTGGTGGGGCGGGTCACGCAAGTCGGGCCAAATGCAAAGGGCGTTGCCGTGGGCGACATGTGCATCGTGTTCCCGTGGATCGGTTGCGGCCAGTGTGACCGCTGTCTGAAGGGCGACGACAACACCTGCGACAAACCCAACGCCATCAGCGTGATGCAAGACGGCGGTTTTGGCGACGAAGTGCTGGTACCGCACCCAAAATTTTTGATCGACTTCACCGGGGTAGACGCGGCGCTGGCCTCGACCTTCGCGTGTTCGGGCATCACGGTGTATTCGGCCGTCAAAAAAATCATGCCGCTGGCCGCGCACGAACCGGTGGTGTTGATCGGCGCAGGCGGGCTGGGGCTGGCCGCCATTTCGATGCTGCTGGCCTTGGGCCATCAAAACATCATTTCGGTCGATATCAGTGCCGACCAACGCGCGGCGGCGCTGGCGATGGGTGCGACTCAGGTGGTGGACGGCACAGGCGACGAGGTGTTGGCAGCGCTGCTTGCGGCCAGCGGCGGGCCGGTCAAGGCGGCGATTGATTTTGTCAACGCTTCGTCCACCGCGCAACTCGGGTTGGATTGCCTGGCCAAGGGCGGCAAGCTAGTGTTGATCGGCGTGGCCGGTGGGGAACTGGTGATCTCGCTGGCCAGCATGATCTTCAAACCGCGCACCATCCAGGGCAGCGCCACCGGCAACCCGCAAGACCTGCGCGACGTGGTCGCCCTGGCGCGTTCGGGAAAACTTAAAGCCATTCCGGTCACACGTATGCCCAAGTCTGACGTCAACCGGGCGCTGGACATGTTGCATGACGGGCAAGTCCGCGGGCGTATTGTGTTGACTTCAGAGTGAGCTTGCTGCGTGAGCTTGACGTGTCATCGTAGGGCCACCGTGGGTTGACCAGAGCGTTCACAATAGCTCCATGACTTCAACCATCCTGTCCCCCGCCGCACTCCAGCTTGCGCAAACCCTGGTTCGCATGAACACGGTGAGCGAGAACTCAAACCTCGAACTCATTCACTTCATCCGCGACGAGTTGCTCAAAAAGGGTGTGAAAAGCCGCCTGACTTTCAATGCGGAAAAAACCAAGGCCAACCTTTTCGCCACGCTGGGCGAAGGCAAACCGGCCGGCATCATTCTCTCGGGTCACACCGATACCGTGCCATGGACCGGGCAAGACTGGTCGGTGGACCCGCTGGGGGCGGTGGTGAAAAACCACGCCGATGCAGCCAATGGCCCCAGCCTGTACGGGCGCGGCAGTGCGGATATGAAAAGTTTCATCGCCATCGCCTTGTCGCAAGCCGAGGCCTTTTTGAACAGCCCTGCGCCGTACGCGATTCACTTTGCCTTCAGCTACGACGAAGAAACCGGTTGCTTCGGTGTGAAGGAGATGATCGCCGACCTGCGCGATGCCGGTATCAAACCCATCGCCTGCATCGTCGGTGAACCCACCCTGATGGTGCCCGCCACCGCGCACAAAGGTGTGTACCGCTACCAATGCTGTGTACGCGGCAAAGCGGCGCATTCCTCACTCACGCCGCTGTCGGTCAACGCCATAGAAATGGCCGCGCGCTTGATCGGCAAGCTGCGCGACATGGCCGAAGGATTTGAGCGCAATGAGCCGCGTTATGACGGCTTCGATGTGCCTTTCTCCACCACCAGCGTGGGCCAGATGCAAGGCGGCATCGCCGACAACATCGTGCCGGCAGACGCGTGGTTTCGTTACGAGTTCCGCGATTTGCCGACGGCAAGCGGCCATGCGATGCAAACGGCGTTGATCGCACAGGCACGCGAGATTGAAGTGGCGATGAAGAAGGTTGACCCAGAGGCCGGATTTTCTTTCGAGACGATTTGCGAGGTGCCCAGCTTCCTGGGCGAGGAAGGCGACGCCGTGACGCGACTGGCCCAACGCCTCTCAGGTCAAGACCGCGTGACCCAAGTGGCGTTTGGCACCGAGGCCGGTTTGTTTAAGCAGTCTGGCATCCCCACCGTGGTCTGCGGCCCCGGCAGCATCAACCAGGCGCACCAGCCGGATGAGTTTGTGAGCTTGGATCAGTTGGGGCAATGTGAGGCTTTTATGCGGGGGCTGGCGACGACGACTTCACTCATCTCTTGAAACGGGTTCAAAAGGCAGTTATTCCGGGTCAGTCGCGGGCGAGCCGGAGAGGCCGGGGTGGGTAGCTCCGCGAATGTCACCCGCCGCGGGAATCACCCGCTCGTTGAGTTAAGGCCCGGCGCGCGTCTCCTTCTTGATTTCGCTGCGCCACCCACCCCGGCCTCACCGGCGATGGCGGTGGTTCCTGTGCAAGCGTTGAACTTCTCGCAGGATCGGGTCGCCGGGCGTTCGGCGAAACACCGAAGAGAAGGCACCAATGGTCACGGGAGTCGTGCACCTAGTGAACTGCGAGGACGAGGCTTTTGTGGTCTCAACATGAAGATGAGAGGCTTGACCCGGCTTGCGGGGGCAGGTCCTCTCGATTGAAGGCTTAGCCGCCTTTGCTCGAACCATACGCTTTGAATGAAGCTGAAAGGAGCTCGGTGAGTAGATCAATGTGCTTCTTAACATCGCCTTTTGTAAGACGAATGCGATACCTGCTCCACGTGCCGTCATAGTCCATTACGTCAAGTCCGGCTGCTTCTATCTTTTGTTCAATGGACTCGTCTTTGTCTAGGCGTGGCTCGACACGAATGTAGTTCTTCTTCGGGCGAAACACGACGAAATTGTCGGGTTGGCCATGCCTCGCCAAGCCGATGTAGAACTTGTTGTATTTGAGTTCGAGGCTCGGATCGAACTGTCGAACGATTTCCAGCAATTCGTCTGCCATTGCGACAGTTGGCTTTGAGCCTCTGGCTTCCCAAAAGGGTCGGTCGGTAGCCTCTTGAATCTCTTCGTCTTCGTCCACAAGGCCGCGTTGAACCTTATCCAGCACTGTTGTGAAGACAAGAGACACGGAGTTTCCAAGTTGAACCGCTCGCATTTGCACAGCGACTAGTGGTATCGTGCCGTTGAACAAGTTGATGACGTTTAGGAATCGGCTTGTGATCTCTTCTGCAACGATCACAGCGGTATGCTCGTACTGGGGGTATCTCTTTCGTTCAATGTCCCAGTACTCAATGGTTCTGATGATGTGGGATTCATCGGTCTTGCCCAACTGAATCTCGACTTCGAACCGGCGAGGTTCTTCTGGGTGCTGAAGCAAAAGATCCAGTCTGCCAGCGCGTGGCTGGTTGCGTTCTCGATCCTTGAGAACTACGTCGCCTAGACCAAGAATTGCCGGGTCTTCAGCTATGCGGTCTTGAACCCACTTCTCGCTGAGTGACGGGTGATTCTTGAGCGCGATGGCTGTTAACTTTTCGTATTTCAGCGACATAGGTACTGAAAGTTGTTTAAGGCGGCAAACGTAATATAGCTCGACGGATAAAACTGCAAACTCACGATGGCTGGCCGGATAAACCCGGCAGCCCGGCCCAAACCCAAACGGTTGAATGCGCTGCATCTCGCTTGGCAACCAAGCTTATAAACGGAATGCTGCAACCAAATGCAGTCATCTTCGATCCCATGAACCCTGTCATCCCTACCTCCCAGTCGATGCGCTTGCTGGAGCACCATTGCGAGGTGCTGCGTTATGGCCACTATAGCGTTTCGGTCGAACACACCCAAGCTTCGGATCGAAAAGTCTTATGGTTTTGAGCAGGAATACGGTGTTGACGTACGCCGATCATGGCAGAGCAGGCCTAAAGCCAAGGAACGGGCATTTTGCACCAAAATCATACCCAAATTGGGTTTTATTGGGATGAATTTGACCTCTCCGAATTAGAGTTCAAAAGGAACTGATATCCAGGTCTCGTATTTATTGCATATATTGCTATATAAATAATAGCAATTGGGGTTTCAACGAAGCTTGAATAAAACCAGACCCTGTAATCGCCAACCCCAGTGTCTTCACCGTTCGTTCACCCGCACGTCAACTCAGATCAGGTCGATGGGGCGTTCGGCGTAGCGGCATCAAGAAGGAGCCGCGCGACGGGCGTTTACTACTTGGGCGGGCGTAATTCGCGGTGGGTGACAGCCGCGTAGCCGAGCGCCCCGTCGGCTTGATCCCGCCAGCGACCCAAAACGCCAGCCCGGCAATTCAGCGGCACTACCAACACTGCGAACTACCCAAGCGATTTCGACCAGCCCTGTAGTTGCTCCAACGAAGCCGTCACACCACCACACACAATCACCAAAACGGACTGAAACGAATCCAGCGCAGGCGCCCGGTCATACACCGCCGCAAGCGCCGCACCACACGCCGGTTCGACCACCACGCGATGGTCGTCGATGAAGCGTAGACACGCCGAAACAGCGGCTTTGTCGCTAACGACTTCACTCAGAATGCGATGTTCTTTCGACCACGCAAATGCTTGCTCACACACCTTGCGTGCGCCCAAAGACGTGGCAATGCTGCTGATGGCGGGCAACTCGATGCGATGGCCTGCCTGGAGCGACTGGGCGAACGAGTCGGCACCTTGCGTTTCTACCGCCAGAACCGGCACGTCTTTCCAGCCATTGCGATGCAGGCCTTCGACCACGCCGCACAACAAACCACCGCCGCCGACCGAAAGCACCACCACGTCGGGTTTCACGCCAGCCTTGGCTACTTCGTCAATCATCGACGCGTGGCCGCGCCACAGGAGCGGGTCGTCAAACGGATGCAAAAAGGCGTCGGTGGGGGTGACCATCGACAGCGCCAGCGCATTGGCTTCCTGCCAAGAGGGGCCGTGTACTACCAGCTCTGCACCTTCCTGGCGAATCAGCGCGCGCGCCCGCTCGCTGGAGGACTCGGGTACCACCACCACCACGGGTACGCCCAGGCACCGCCCCGCGTAGGCGACGGCGATACCGGCGTTGCCGCCCGAGGAGCAGATGAATCGTTTTGCGCCACGGCGCACATACGCCTCACACGCCAGGCCCATACCGCGAATCTTGAACGAGCCGGGGGGCTGTAGCGCGTCCATCTTGAGCCAGACGCGCCGCCCGCTGTGGGTAGACATCGCGCGGGATTCAATGAGGGGTGTTTCAATGTGCAGGGTTGTCATTTGCGCAGCTTGCATGCGGGGGCCTCCAGTTGCCAATATTGATCAGGGTTTCGCATCCATCAACTCAAGATTTTTACGCCAGGGGCTAAAGCCACTCACCAGCGCGCTGGCCAACAGCACCAGCGAGCCACCCACGTAAATGCCGGGGCTTAAAGGTTCACCCAGAATGAGATGGCCCCAGGCCACGCCAAATAGCGGCACGAGGAACATCGGCGTCATCGCAGCCACGGGTGTCACTTTCGCCATGATGCGCAGGTGCAGCCAATACGCCAGACCTGACGGCACTGCACCTAGCCATAGTGCGATCAGGAAGGGCCCGAGTGAAAACTGCGCTTGCGGCAAACTCCACGCCGCAGGCGCCAGCAAGAACAGAAATGCCATGCTGTGAACACCCGCTGCAATCTCCAGCGGTTGCATACGTGTGAGTGAACGTTTCATGTAGGACGTGGAAACACCGAAACACGCCGCCGCCAGGATGCAGCCCAACGCCGCCAGGACGACCGGCAAGGTCGGCTCGACCGACCCGAGCTTGACCACCAGGCCCACGCCCACCACGCCGCACAAACAGCCTAAAAGCTTGCGTGGCGTGAGGGTGTCTTCTTTCATCCACGCAGCGGAAAATGTGCCAAACAAAATCGCTGTGCTGTTGAGCAAAGCGCTGTAGCCGGCAGGCAAATACAGAGCCGACCAGCTGAACAACAAAAACGGCAAGGCCACGGACAACAGCGCCAGCACCGCTACCTCGCGCCAATGCGCCATGGGCCAGCGGTGGCGCATCACACGCATGATGACAAACAGCGCAATCGTCGCAAACCCCAAGCGCATGGCCGTCAACACATTGGGCCCCAACGCCGGGCTGGCAATGCGTAAAAACATGAAGGAAGCGCCCCAAATGGCCGAGAGACCGACAAGTTGCAGGAAGTATTTGATTTTCACAGGGCGGGCGACTCAAAAGGATAGCCAAAGGCGCTGCCGCAAAGCAGGGGACAAGGGTGGGTCATGCTTGCATTTTAGGGACGCCCGCCTGCACCGCGCCGCGCCTGCTCCCAATGACCCCGTGGCTTATTTCGAGAGTGCCTTAACCGACACCAATATAACGGTGGGCGTCGGCGCTGCGTGGGCGGGCGCTTTTAACTGCCTCAGGCATGTGTCTGCGGCACCCGCGCCGGCCAGCGATTTGCAGTGCTGGGTGGCGGCGCTTTGCGCAGCTAGGGCCAGTCGCAACCGTTCGCCATGAAGCACCGAGCCCTGTACCACGTGGTAGAAGGCCAGCAAAATGGCCAATGCAGTCAGCACGGCCAGCAACTCCATCAAGTGGGCCATGCCCCGCCGAACAGGCCGATTGCGCCACAACGGCGACATGGCGAACTGCGCCTCGGGGCTTTCTGAAATGCTGGCCAATATCTTGCTCCGGTTACAACCAGCCTGGCGCGGGTTGTGTGTAAGCATGATCATGTCGCAGCGGTGCAACGCAGCCCATCAGGAAAGGCGCATTTAGTGCGTAGGAGCAGTCTGACAGAACCTGTCAGGCGTCGACAGTAGCGCGCCACAGTACGCCAACGCACTGTTCAACCCAGTGCTTTGGCGATGTAATGGACCCAACACTCCCCAACCCTGAGCGCATGCCATGAACAAGCCCAACCACCGTTTCAGCGATCTCTTTGCGCAACTCGGACTCCCCTGCAAGCCCAACGACATCGCCGCATTTCTGGCCGCACATGCCCCGCTGGCAGATCACATCAAACTGGCGGACGCGCCATTCTGGCAACCCACACAAGCCGCCTTTTTGCGGGAAGCGTTGCTACTGGACGCCGACTGGACCGGCCCGGTCGATCAACTCAGCGCAGCGTTGCGGGCGCCCAAAACCTGAGCCTGACGGGCACCCAGAATGCAAGGTTTTGCAATGGCCAGGCTTAGGCTGCCGACGCAGCCACGGTCGGGTTGCGCCGCGCCAAAATGTCCTGCATGCGCAAATCGATCAAACCCTGCATGCCTGGCTGCGCCGGGATGACGTAGTACTGGTCTTGCTGGATCGCCGACACCACCGCCCGGGCAACGACAACCGGTTCAAACCCCGCTTCAATTGCCGTGCGGAATTGATCAGCCAGCGCGCGAACCGTGGGGTCCAACGTTGTGACATCGGTCGCCGGGCCAAATTCGCCGGGCCGGTTGCGCTCCGCCTCCAGGATGCCGGTGCGGATCAGGCCGGGGCACAAGACAGAGGCCGACACTTTGGCGCCCAGGCCTTTGAGGTCTTTGTACAAACCTTCGGTGAAGCAGGACACCGCATGTTTGTACACAAAGTAGGGGTTGCCGCCAGTCAACAGGCCCGCCACCGACGCCGTGTTCACAATGTGCCCTTCGTCAGCCGCGGCAAGCATACGCGGCACAAAAGCGCGCACGCCATACAACACGCCCATGAAGTTGACCTTGTGGATCCAGTCCCAATCTGAAAGTGGCGACTCCCAGGCCCGGTTGCGCAGCGCGGGCGTTGCCACCCCGGCGTTGTTGCACAACACATGCACAGCGCCGTACTCGGCGTAAGCCGCGTCGGCCAGCTCCGTGACCTGCGCTTCGCTGGATACATCGGTGCGCACGGCTATCGCCGTGGCCCCCGAAGCGCGCAGCTCGCCAAGCGCGCGTGCCAGCGAAGCCGCTTCAATATCCGCCAGCACCAGCTTCATGCCGTCGCTGGCAAACTGCTTCGCCAGCGCCAGGCCAATGCCACTTGCTGCGCCGGTGACCACGGCCACCCGGCCCTTGAGATGTTTCATGTTGGTGCCCTCGGTTGTTGGGCCGATTATGCAATTAGGTGTGGGTGTTGTTCTGCGGGTTTGTCTATAATTAACATGGGTGTTAACAATATCGCGTTTTCGGCATATTTCCCCCAAAAATGAATGAAATGCGGCCTTAGGTCTCGTGATAATAGTGTTTTATGCTACTAAAAATGTAGCATTCAGATTGCTGAACCCAAAGCTCGATCAGCACGGCGACAGCGCACGGCCAGTTCGGATCAGTCGTCAGTTGCCGACATTGAAAACTCCAAATTCAGTTACCCTTAGCAACCCAACTTTGGACACTCAGCATGCACGACCTCATCCTGCGCGGCGGCACCCTTGTGGACGGCACGGGCGGTGCGCCTTTTGTCGGCGACCTTGCTATTGACGGCAAGCGCATCACTGCGGTCGGCAAGGTGTCCGCGCCCGGCCGTCAGGAGATCGATGCGCGGGGCAAAATCGTCGCGCCCGGCTTTGTGGACATCCACACCCATTACGACGGGCAGGCCACCTGGGACGCCGAGATGGCACCTTCAAGCTGGCACGGCGTCACCACCGTCGTGATGGGCAACTGCGGCGTTGGTTTTGCGCCGGCCAAGCCCGACAAGCACGACTGGCTGATTGGCCTGATGGAGGGCGTGGAAGACATCCCCGGCACTGCGCTGGCCGAAGGCCTGACCTGGGACTGGGAGACCTTCCCGCAGTACCTGGATGCGCTCGAAAAGTTGCCGCGCACGGTGGATGTGGGCACCCATGTGCCCCATGGCGCGGTGCGCGCCTACGTGATGGGCGAGCGCGGTGCACGCAACGAGGAGCCCACGCCCAGCGACATTGCGCAGATGGCGGCCATTGTGGAAGAGGGCCTGCGTGCCGGGGCACTGGGGTTTTCCACCTCGCGTACGGTCTTGCACAAGTCGGTGGACCGCGAACTGGTGCCAGGCACCACTGCCACCAAAGACGAGTTGATGGGCATAGGCCGCGCCATGGGCCGCGTGGGCTACGGCGTGTTTGAAATCGTCTCGGACTTGAAACGAGATTGGAAAGAATTTGAATGGATGGGCGAGCTCAGCCGTGAAACCGGCCTGCCCGTCACCTTTGCAGCATTGCAGTCGATTGCCAAGGAGCTGTCGCTGCCGGAGCAGATGGCCTCCATGGCCGCCGAAAACGCCAAGGGTGCCCACATCGTGGCGCAAATTGCCTTGCGTGGCACGGGCGTAGTGATGGCCTGGCGCGGCACGGTGCACCCGTTCAGAACCAAACCGGCCTGGGGCGAGATTGCCAAAAAGCCCTGGCCTGAGCAGCTTGCAGCCCTGCGCGACCCGGCATTTCGTCGCCGCATGATTGATGAACCCCCCCGTGATTGTGGAGTCGGACATAGCGCATTTGCAGCGCCGCATTGCAGGCGACTGGTCGGCACAGTTCCCCATGCCCGAAGGTTTTGATTACGAGCCACAGACTGCCGCTTCGATTCAGGCGCTGGCCAGCGCCAAAGGCGTGAGCAGCAGCGAATTCGCCTACAACTTGCTGATGGCCAACGATGGCATGGGCTTCATCTACTTCCCGATCCTCAACTATTCGGATGGCAACCTGGATTTTGTCAAGGATTTGCTGGCGCGTGACGATGCAGTGATCTCGCTGTCAGACGGCGGCGCGCATTGCGGCACCATTTGTGACGCGGCCTCGCCCACCTACCTGCTGCAGCATTGGGTGCGCGACCGCACGCGCGGCACGGTGGCGCTGGCGCATGCCATCAAGCGCCAGTGCAGAGACACCGCACTGCTGTATGGCCTGGAAGACCGGGGCCTGCTCGCGCCGGGTTACCTGGCCGATGTCAATGTGATTGACCTGGCGCGCCTCAAACTTGGCAAACCCTGGCTGGCGTTTGACCTGCCTGCGGGCGGCAAATGCCTGTTGCAAAAGGCAGAAGGTTATGAGGTGACGATCAAGTCAGGGGAAGTTACTTTCAAAGACGGGGTTTTACAGACCTCTCGGCCGGGCCGGGTGATCCGCGGGCCACAACGTGCGGCCCACACCCCTTCAATTCCAAATCATTCGTGAGTCAGACGGACCCCATGACAGCAACCCCCGCGCTCGACGGCATCAACGCCAAGGCTCGCGCCAGCGCCCATCCGGGGCTGACGGGTGGCCGCGAACGTGGAAATGAATCGACCCCATGTCGAAGCGGGGCTGGCCGCGCTTGATTCGGGTGGCGACTTCGCCGACGGCGTGATCGCCTTCGCATGCACCAGTTGCGCCAGTTCTCAACGCCCGTTGAATTCAGGCACGCGTTTCTCCACAAAGGCCTTGGCCGCGCCTTTGTGGTCGTCGGTGTCAAAGGTGCTGATCATGTGGATGGCTTCGGCGTCCAGTGTGTCGCTTAAGCTGCTGCGTAGGGCGACGTTGAGGTTCTTTTTCATGTAACCGATGGCGATGGTGGGCAGGCTGGCCAGCTCTTGCGCATACTTCTGCGCGGCTTGGCCG
The DNA here is from genome assembly GCA_031418395.1 of Rhodoferax sp. Taxonomy (GTDB): domain Bacteria; phylum Pseudomonadota; class Gammaproteobacteria; order Burkholderiales; family Burkholderiaceae_C; genus JANYCG01. The sequence continues at coordinate 18,263 of JANOXL010000215.1, forward strand.
AGCTGCTCAAAAGGCACGACGCGGTTCACCATGCCGATTTTCAAAGCTTCGTCGGCGCGCAACACCTGAGCGGTGAAATAAAGCTCGCGCGCCTTGGCTGCGCCGACGAGGTAGTTCAAAAAGTAGCTGCCGCCAAAGTCGCCTGAAAGGCCGACTTTCGAGAACGCGGTGGTGAGTTTGGCGTCATCACAGGCGATGCGCATGTCGCAGGCCAGCGCCATCGACAGGCCGGCGCCCGCCGCCGGTCCGGGGATGACGGCCAGCGTCGGTTTGGGCATTTCATGCAGCCAGCGGCTGACTTCCATCCGTGCGCGCAGGTCGTTGACCTTCTGGTCAAAACTCATGCTTGCAGTGTTTCCGCCCGGGCCGGCCGTGCCCGCAGCAGCGCGTTTGGCGAAGGCTTTCACATCGCCGCCCGCGCAAAACGCGCGGCCCGCGCCGGTGAGCACCACCACGCGCACGGCAGGGTCGGCCGCCAGGCGGGGCAGGGCGGCCAGCAGGCCTTGCATCATGTCCGGCGTGAGCGCGTTGCGCGCCTCGGGCCGATTCATGGTGAGGGTGGCGACGCCGTTGTGAATTGTCTCGATCAATTCCTGGTTCAGTTCTTGGGTCATGGGATCTCCTTGGTTATTGCAATTTGGCCGTTTTGTTCGTGAAGCCGGCGATTCTCGCCTGCATGTCGGGGCCGTGTCCTTCGGTACGGTGAATCTCATACGACAGGCCGGCTTGCAGTGGCAGGCCCTCGGTCTGCAGGTAAAGCCGCTTGTTGGCGCGCAGGCTGAACCAGGAATTGGCCAAAATTGAACGCGCGAATTTCTCCAGCTCGGCGTCAAACGATGCGTCGGGCACACACCAGTTCACCAGACCCATCGCCAGTGCTTGCGTGCCGGTGTAGGTGCGTGCGGTGTAGGTCATCTCCTGCGCGCGAGCCAGGCCCACGCGGCGCGGCAGGCGCTGGCTCATGCCCCAGATCGGCGTGAGCGCCCAGCGCGCGTGGGTATCAGCGAACTTGGCGGATTCGCTGGCCACGATCATGTCGCCCGCCAGCGCTAGCTCCAACGCGCCGGTGTAGCAGTGGCCGTGTACCGCGGTGATGACGGGTTGCGGCAGCCGCGCCAGCAGCTCGATGGTGTCGGCCTGAAAGTGGG
>JANOXL010000216.1:0-1688 GCA_031418395.1 Rhodoferax sp.
GGCCAGTGGCACAACCCGGCCGCCTGGCTGGAGTGGAAAGACGCCGTCGCGGCCACCGCGCCGGGCCAGCCGGTCGTGGTTTATTGCGCCTACGGGCACGAGCTCAGCCAGGCGCTGGCCGCCTGCCTGCGAGCGCTTGGGCGCGACGCACGCCACTTGGTCGGCGGCATCGAAGAGTGGCGCAAAGCGGCGCTGCCGGTAGCGCCCCTGCCCAAACCTTGACATCAACCCAACGTCCACACCGGTCAACCCAAGGAAGCATCATGAAATACGCACTGGCACCCCTCTATTGCCGCCCCTGGACGCTCAACGGCATTTCGGCCCGCCTGATCGAGAGCCACTATGAAAACAACTACGGCGGCGCCATGACGCGCTTGAACGCGTTGACCGCCGAACTCGCGTCCGATGCCGCGCCGGGCCTGCCCGACGCACAGATCCGCCGCCTCAAACGCGACCAGGCCACGGCTTTGAATTCCACCCTTTTGCACGAGCTTTATTTCGCGAGCCTGGGTGGCGATGGCCGCGCCGTGCCAGAGGCGATGGCAGACGCCATTGCCCGCGACTTCGGCTCGGTGGATCGGTGGCGCAAGGAGTTCATCGCGCTCGCACATGCGTCTGCGGGTGGCTCGGGCTGGGTCTTGCTGACCTATGTGCCGCGCGACGGCCTCCTGATCAATCAGGTAACGGAAGAGCACAGCCAAGGCATCACCGGCGGCATCCCCATCCTCGCACTGGACATGTATGAACATGCCTACCACCTCGAATTTGGCGCCAACGCCAGCGCTTACGTGGCCGCGTTCATGCGCAACATCGAGTGGAGCGCCGTCCAGACGCGCTATGTCAGCGCCAAACAAGTCGCCGCGCCCGCCACCCGGCTGGTGCAGCCGCAGTTTGGTGATGTGCCAGCCATGTCGGTTGAAGAAGTGGCGGAGATGCTCAAGGCCGGCACGCCGGTGCAGATCATCGACACCCGCCCCAAACACTACAGCGCCAAAAGCCAGGAGATGATGCAAGGCGCGGTGTGGCGTGATCCCGAGCGCATCGACGAATGGATGGGTGAACTCTCCAAAACCGAGCCGGTCATTACATTTTGCGTCTACGGTTTCCACATCGGCTGCGAATCCGCCGCCACCTTGCGCAAAGCCGGGTTTGATGCACGTTACATGGCCGGTGGACACGCCGGCTGGAAGGCGGCCAAGGGACCGCTCCAACGACTCGAATGACCCGAATGACTCAAATGACTTAGCCACCTCACCCGCAGGCGGCGACGCGACGGCATTTTCCGCCACCGCCTTCGCCTTCGCCTGCACACCCAAGGAGCATCCCCATGAAATGGATCACCCGAGAACGCCCGAAGATCGACCGCATCGCCTGCCCCTGGTTGATCGCCCGCTTCATCGACAAGAAGCCCGAGTTTTTATATGTGCCTACCCCAGACGTGATGCGCGTGGCCAAAGAAACCGGTGCCACCCCGTATGACGTGCCCGGCGTAGAGTTCACCCATGTTGGGGAAGATTGCAGTTTTGACACCTTCATCAAACGCTACAAACTGCTGGGTGCAGCAGGTGAATCTGGCGAGGCTGATGGAGCCGGATCGCAAAGCAAGGGCCTGCAAGACCTGGCCGCCATCGTGCGCGGTGCCGACACAGATCGCCTGGACCTCGCCCCCCAGGCGGCAGGCCTTTTGG
>JANOXL010000217.1:0-11764 GCA_031418395.1 Rhodoferax sp.
CCCGCTGCCCCTGCTGCTCAGACCACTCTGAACCCGCAGGCCGCCTGGCCGTTTCCTACGGCCTCCAAGCCCTAAAAGCTGGCGGTAACTTCAAAGCCCGATATCGAAAGATGTCGGGCTTTTTCTTTTCAGGGGTAAAAAGCAAGCACACGATAACCCGAGAAGCGCTCCGCCGCGCCACTGGCGCGCACGTTGATCGCAATGGCACCCGTCCACTCTGAGGCTGCGGCCAGCGTGGTCGAATTTGAAAACTCGTTGACCAGCAACACCCTGCGCACAAGTGCTTGATCTTGTGAGTCCGTAAGTGTCAGTTCCAAAGCCGGCATGGCAATATCCATCGCAGACGTGTTACGTACCGCCAAGGCAAGCCGGTAAACATCTGGGCGAATTTTGTTGAACGACGAGCTGTCGATCACTACCGACTCGATATGTCGAAAATTGGAAACACTGCAGCTCAACTGCCCACAAAGCCAATTTAAAGCAGGCTTGGTCTGAGGAAATCGGGCCGCCAGTCCATCCCGTTCATGCAAAGCCACCTGCAAGCCCAGTACGCATGTCAACACCAATACGGCCCCACCCAGCAGCACCCGAATAGATGTCCGCTGCCACGAGGATTTCTGGGGCATGTTGCGCATGAAACTCACGTCTTGCACAGCCGCTTTGACCAGCGCTTCGTGTGGCGCTTCAACCGAAGGACTTGAATCGGCACCTTCCGATGACTTTGCATCTAGCTGAACTTGCTGAGCGTTGGCGGGAGCCTCAACGGCCGTCGCCGCCGACGGCAGCGCAAGGTGTGGATCGACGGGCGAATTGGCAGACAGACCAATGGCCAGGTCAGCCGGCAAGTCGATGGACAGGTCAATTGGCGGATCGATAGCCCCAAAGGAAAGGGATAAATCAGCAAACGGTTCAACTGCTGTCGGTGGCAAGCCAGGCACCGAAACCGCTGATCGCTGCACCGCGTAGGCACCCAAGTGGCTTGCTAGCTCCGGCTTTTGATGTGGCGGTGCGAGCGGTTGATCCTCGTCGAACAAGGTGGCATTGGCATCAAAAATCTGCTGGCACTGACCACAGCGCACCCAGCCTTCAGAAATCCTGAGTTGGTCCCGCACGACCTTAAAGGAGGTGTGGCAAGCGGGGCATCGGGTGATCAGGCTCATGATGCCTAAATTCTAGAGGACAGCCAGTCCCTGCGAATCACAAAGTCGCTGTCATTAATATCCAGCCATCCTCAGAATCGGCCACTTCCAGCGAAACGTAGGGTCGATAGGCCAATTTGAGCTCTTCAGCCTGCCGCTCCAAAATACCCGCCAGCACCAAGGCACCGCCGGCCGCCAAACGACCACACAGGAGCGGCGCCAAGACTTTGAGCGGGCTGGCCAGAATATTCGCCAACACCACTCGGTATTGTCCTGACGCGACGTCGGGCAGACCCGCGTTCAAGCGGACCTGATTGGCCAGCGCGTTTTGTTTGGTCGATTCGACCGCCGCCGGGTCAATATCCAGCGCATCAATCTCCTGCGCCCCAAACTTCGCCGCACCAATTGCCAAAATGCCCGAGCCGCAGCCGTAGTCCAGCACCCGCCCCCAATGCGGCCTTGCGTTTTGTGCCAAGGATGTGCCGTGTCGCGCAATCCAGCGCAGACACATGCGGGTCGTCGGATGGGTACCCGTTCCAAACGCCAGCCCGGGATCCAGCCGGATCAGTTGCCGCGCCGCAGCAGGCGGCTCGTGCCAAGTCGGCACTATCCAGAACTCCGGCGTGATTTCGACCGGGGCAAACTGTGATTGTGTGAGGCGCACCCAATCCTGCTCGGCCACCACCTGCACGCCCAACACTTTGCAGCCCGCAAAAAAGTCCTGTTGCGAAAGCAAGGCGAGCGCTTCGTCAGCCGCCGCACGGGTTTGAAATAGCGCCAGCACTTTGGAGCGCTGCCAGCCGTCCTTGGGCGGTGGCATGCCGGGCTCGCCAAACAGTGCCTGCTCTGCATCCGTGTGGGCATCAGCATCCTCCACACTGACACTTTGGGCGTCCAGTGCTTCGAGGGCGTCGCTTAAGGCCTCAATATATTCCTGCGGGCAGATCAGGCACAGCTCAAACATGCTGGCCTATCGCTTGTGTTGCTCGAGCCACTGCTCCAGGTAGTGGATATTCGTGCCGCCACTCATGAACTTGGCGTCAACCATCAACTCGCGGTGCAGCGGGATGTTGGTATTGATGCCTTCCACCACGGTCTCGGCCAAGGCCGTGCGCAAACGCGCCAGGGCCTGTTCGCGGGTGTCGCCATGCACAATGATTTTGCCGATCATCGAGTCATAATTTGGCGGCACAAAGTAGTTGGTGTACACATGTGAATCCACCCGCACGCCTGGCCCGCCCGGCGGGTGCCACATGGTGATGCGCCCTGGCGAGGGGATGAACTTGTACGGATCTTCGGCATTGATGCGGCATTCAATCGCATGCCCTTTGATCTCAATCTGTCGCTGCGTAAAGGGCAGTTTTTCTCCCGCTGCCACCATGATTTGGGTTTTGACGATGTCCACACCTGTGACCCACTCCGTTACCGGGTGCTCCACCTGCACGCGGGTGTTCATCTCGATGAAATAAAACTCGCCGTTTTCGAACAAAAACTCAAAGGTGCCTGCGCCCCGGTAGCCAATCTTCTTGCAGGCGGCCACACATCGTTCGCCCACCCGCTCTATCAGTTTCCTTGGAATACCCGGCGCCGGTGCCTCTTCGATGATCTTCTGGTGACGCCGCTGCATAGAGCAGTCACGCTCGCCCAGATACACGGCGTTTTTATGTTTGTCGGCCCTGATCTGGATTTCGATATGACGCGGGTTTTGCAAGAATTTTTCAAGATACACCGCTGGGTTGCCAAAGGCCGAACCGGCCTCAGCCTTGGTCATCTGCACCGCATTGATGAGTGCCGCTTCGGTGTGCACCACCCGCATACCGCGTCCGCCACCGCCGCCCGCCGCCTTGATGATGATCGGGTAACCGACAGACTTGGCGATACGCCGGATCTGCACCGGGTCGTCCGGCAACTCGCCCTCGGAGCCTGGCACACACGGCACGCCCGCTTTGATCATGGCCTGTTTGGCCGACACTTTGTCGCCCATGATGCGGATCGACTCTGGCGTGGGGCCGATAAACTGGAAGCCGCTTTTCTCCACCCGCTCGGCAAAATCGGCGTTTTCGCTCAAAAACCCGTACCCGGGGTGAATCGCTTCGGCGTCTGTCACCTCAGCCGCCGAGATAATGGCCGGCATATTGAGGTAACTCAGCGCCGAAGGCGGTGGGCCGATACACACCGCTTCTTCAGCCAGCTTCACGTATTTGGCTTCGCGGTCGGCCTCGGAATAGACCATGACCGCCTTGATGCCCATTTCGCGGCAGGCCCGCTGAATCCGCAGCGCAATCTCACCACGGTTTGCTATCAGAATCTTTTTGAACATGGGTTATTCAATTTCGAACAAGGGCTGCCCGTATTCCACCGCTTCACCGTTCTCACACAGAATGCGCGAAATCGTGCCCGCTTGATCTGCCTCGATCTCATTGAGGATCTTCATCGCCTCAATAATACAAATCGTATCTCCAGCCTTCACCACCGAACCGATCTCCACAAAGGACTTGGCGCCTGGGGACGCGCTGAGGTAAAAAGTGCCCACCATGGGTGATTTCACGGCGTGGTTGGCGACAACAGGTGGCGCAGCAGGGGCCGCTTCGGCAAGCGGCGCAGCAGCCGCCATCGGCATACTGGGCTGCATCGCCTGCTGAGGCATGGCATAGGCCTGCACCATCTGCGGCCCGCCTTTGACGATGCGCACTTTGCCCTCGGCTTCGGTGATCTCCAATTCAGAAACGTTTGAGTCAGACACCAAATCAATCAGTGTCTTGAGTTTGCGTAAATCCATGTTTTCTCCAACTTAGGGGGTGGCTGCTGCGGGCCGGTTCGACTTGCTGCAAACGGGCTTGATTCCGAATGTCGCCAATTTACCTTAATTTAATCTTATTTCCGCTCAATACCGCCAAATAGCAGCTAATTTACACGAATTGTGATTCAAGATACTCTGACAAAGCATCTTATTTGAGCGTGGCCCAGGCCGTCAAATCCTCAGCGCTCACCCGCCCCATTTTACGGTGACGCACTGTACCATCACCGCCCAGAATCACGGTATATGGCAAGCCACCCGCCAAATTGCCCAGTGATTTGCTCAACTCAACCCCCGCCATACCCGCCAGAGCGACCGGAAAACTCAGCGGCATTTTGCCCAGGAATGTGTTGACCGCCGCCAGTTGATCTGCCGCAATGCCGACAACTTGCCAGCCGCTGGGACTATTTTGCTTATAGAAGGCGTCAATTAGCGGCAATTCTTCCACGCACGGTGGGCACCAGGTGGCCCAAAAATTGACCAGCAGTGGTTTGCCCCGAAAGCTCGCCAAGGCCAGGCGACCGCCCGACGGCGTATCAAAGGATGTGCGCCAAAACTGCGCCTCCGGATCGCTGTCGCCACGAGAGCCGCCTTGCGTTGCGGCTTTATCGGCGCCAGCCTCGCTCGAATCGTTGAACTTCCACCAGCCCAAGCCCAGTCCGCACGCTGCGGCAATACTTCCCGCCACGGCCAATCGCCGCGATGAGGCGTTGGGAATACCAGCGGTGCGGGGGTTGGTCATGGTTTTGGGTGAGATTATTGTCGTGCAAATGTCAGGAACGAGCCGCGTTGTCAGTCGAATTTGCAGCCACATTTGCGGCCACCAGCAGTTTAGCAACTGCCGCCGTGTCGCCACGCGGCGGCCGGCCCCGGCTGTCAGGCTTCAATGCCCCGCGCAGCGCATCGAAATCGTAAATCAACAGGTGTACGCCAATTTCTTCGTTGAGCGCCTGGCAAAAACTGTGGATGCTCAGGGCGTCAACCTCATCGCCGTTGAAGCCCCGAACAGGTTGCGCCTGGTAGGTCACGCGCTGGTCGATCAGGGCGATTTCGGCAGATTTGCTGTCGTCACAGAAGAGTTGCAAAAAGATGTCGTTCAGGCGCGTGGCCGTACCACGCCACACCGCGCCGCCCAGGTGCGGGCGAAATGCGGCCAGGCGCGTCATCCACACGTGGGCGTGTTCGCGCAAGGCGCGCAGCTCTGCGGGTTGGGTGTCGGCGCAAAACAGGGCAATGTAGTCCCGCACTTCGTCTTCCAGCGCGTCGTTGTTGGGCAGCGCCGTGCGACCCGGCAGACCCATCTCTTTGACGGCGCGGCGCTTGGCCGGGCCGTATTCAAGCCCTTCTTCGACCACCAGGCGGGCGGCTGTGGCGGCAATTTCGGCGGTGAATTCAGAAGCGCTCAAGGGTCAGCAGCAGTTTGCAAGTCGTTGGATTGCGGGTCATGGGCGCTAGATGCTATAATACTGATAGCATACTATTAATATTTTACGAGACCTAGAGGTCGATTTTATCATAAAAATCTTGAAATCGATGCTGAAACAATTAATCGTACCTATTTTGGGTATGATTTTCGTGTTTCCGCGTTTTTCCGCTTTTTAGGCCAATTAGGCAGATTTGCGTTGTGAATACTGAAACGCCGCCAGCCGCCCAGCCTGCGCCCCGCCGCCGCTCCTCATAAGTCGTTCCGCCCTGCTTCGCAGGGCAGAACGCCACAAATCGTCGGGTCGGTGGGGCGCAGCCCGGGCAGCGGAAAGTTATGGGATTTTGCTTGGCCCCTGATACGTTGGCAGTTTCGTTGAGGGTGACCTTGTCGAACCGTTTCGAGTCGGCCACCGCAAACGGCCCCGCTTTTATTGGGTCGCACCAATAGTTGGGCGGACGGGCTGCGCCGCTCTCCCTAAAATCCCCCCCATGCACATTCACATTCTGGGTATTTGCGGCACCTTCATGGGCGGGCTGGCAGCGTTGGCGCGGGAGGCGGGGCATCGGGTGACGGGCTGTGACGCGGGCGTCTACCCGCCGATGAGCGACCAATTGCGCGCCCTAGGCATTGAGTTGATCGAGGGTTTTGGGGCGGATCAGCTCGCTTTGAAGCCCGATATGTACGTGATTGGCAACGTCGTCAGCCGCGCGCGATTGCCGGATGGCTCGCCAAAATTTCCGCTGATGGAGGCGATCATGTCGGCAGGCCTGCCCTACACCAGCGGGCCGGCTTGGCTGGCCGAACACGTGCTGGCCGGGCGCCACGTGTTGGCGGTGGCGGGCACACACGGCAAGACAACAACCACGGCCATGTTGACCTGGATTCTGGAGGCTGCGGGCTTGCAGCCGGGTTTTTTAGTGGGCGGTGTGCCGCTGAATTTTGGTGTGTCGGCACGGCTGGGTCGAGTTGATTCCGACACCGCCGTCGCGCCGGGCCGCCCTAAGCGAGGCACGGCCCCCTCGGGGGGCAGCGCAGTACACGCAGTGACCGGCGTGGGGGCCACATTCGTCATCGAAGCCGACGAATACGACACCGCCTTCTTCGACAAACGCAGCAAATTCGTTCATTACCGGCCCCGCACCGCCGTGTTGAACAACCTGGAGTTTGACCACGCGGACATTTTTGACGACTTGGGGCAGATCGAGCGGCAGTTTCACCACCTCGTTCGCACAGTGCCCAACAATGGCCGGGTGGTCGTGAATGGGCTCGAAGAGAGCCTTCAGCGTGTCTTGAGCGCAGGCTGTTGGAGCGAGGTGCGCAGTTTCGGCACCGTAGTGAGCGACTTCAATGCCCTCGGAGACCCCAGCGATTTTGAGGTATCAGTCCAAGGCCAGCCTGCCGGGCAGGTGAAGTGGGCGCTAACCGGCGTTCACAATCAACTCAACGCGCTGGCGGCCATTGCAGCGGCAGATCATGTGGGCGTGCCGGTGCGTGAGGCCTGCGCGGCGCTGGCGAGTTTTGAAAATGTGAAGCGGCGCATGGAAGTGATTGGGCGGGTAGCGCTGCATGGCACTTCAGGCGGCAGCAACTCTGGCGCGTCGACGGCCAGCGCAGGCCATGGCAGCGCGGCGGCGAGCGACAACCCAGTCACGCTGTACGACGATTTTGCCCATCACCCGACGGCGATTCGCACTACGGTAGACGGATTGCGCCGCCGCATTTTGGCCAGCGATCAGCCTGGGCAACGCATTCTGGCCGTGTTCGAGCCGCGCTCCAACACCATGAAATTGGGTGCCATGAAAGCGCAGTTGCCGTGGAGCCTGGAGAGTGCCGATTTGGCCTTTTGCCACAGTGGCGGTTTGGGCTGGGACGCCGTTGAGGCGCTCGCGCCGATGGGTGCACGTGCGCAGGTGGCCGGGTCAATTGACACGCTGGTCGCCCAAGTGATGGCGGCAGTGCGTGCGGGCGATCACATCGTGTGTATGAGTAATGGCGGGTTTGGCGGGATTCACGCCAAACTGCTGGGGGCGCTACGGGCTGGAGTTTGATGTGATGTGATGTGATGTGATGTGATTTGAAGTGAAGTAGTTTGCCGATATTGGGATGGCAAATTGCTACAGGCTCTCTAGAATTGCTATAATTAATATAGCGATATGTCACCTATCGACGAGACCCAAGGGTCGATGTTCTTAAAAACGATGAAAACGCGCCCCCTGTCAGAAAACAATTAACACTCATATTAACATTTGAACTGACAAACTTCATGCGGCAAACCACACAGGTTCTCATCATTGGCGCCGGCCCCGTGGGCCAGGGGCTGGCGATTGAGTTGGGTCTGCGCGGCATTGACTGCATCGTCATTGAAAAGAATGCGCGCATAGGCGTCGCGCCACGTGCCAAAACCACCAATGTGCGCACACGCGAGCACCTGCGTCGCTGGGGCATTGCGGATGCGCTGCGAGAGGCGTCGCCGTTTGGCGTGGACTACCCGTCGAACGTGGTCTTTGCCACGCGCCTGAATGGGCACGCGCTGGCACGTTTTGAAAACGCCATGTACTGCGCGCCGGGCCGTAACCCGCTTTACGCCGAACATGGCCAATGGATCCCGCAGTACACGCTGGAGCGCGTCATGCGCCAACACCTGGACAGCTTGCCAGCCGTCACCGTGCAACTCAACACGGAACTGTTGCACGTGAAGCAAACTGGCGCGTCCGTCTTGGCCCGTGTGCGAACGCTTGCAAACGATGGGGCTGGCGAAGACAGGTCAAGCAGCTCAGGCAGTGAAAGTAATGCGGGCGATCCTGTTCACGAAATCGAAGCGCAGTATCTGGTGGGCTGTGACGGCGGACGCAGCGTGGTGCGCGAGGCCATTGGGGCACGGATGGAAGGCACGTTTGGCATGTCCCGCAACTACAACATCGTGTTTCATGCGCCGGGGCTGGCCGAGGCGCAACACCACGGCAAAGCCATCATGTACTGGCTGGTGAACGGCGACACGCCCTGCCTGATGGGGCCGATGGACGTCGGCGACCGCTGGTTTTTCATGCCTACGGGCCTTGCGCCTGATGTGCAGGTCACACTGGAAAATGCCGCCGAGATGATCCGCAAAACCACCGGTATCGACCTGCCCTACCAAGCCTTGAGTGTCGACGAGTGGGTGGCGCACCAGGTGGTCGCCACACATTACCGGGACCGGCGCGTGTTTTTGGCGGGCGACGCCTGCCATTTGCACCCGCCTTTTGGCGGATTTGGGATGAACATGGGCGTGAGCGACGCGGTAGATCTGGGCTGGAAAATCGCCGCCGTCTTGCAAGGCTGGGGCGGCGAAGGCTTGCTGGAAAGTTACGAGCTCGAGCGCAGGCCGGTGCATTTACATGTGCTCAAAGAAGCCACCGCCAACCATGCCCAGCTGGGGGGCGCGTTGTTTGAAAAGGGCATCGAAGACGACTCTGACCAAGGCGCCGCCATCCGGGCGCGGGTGGGCCAACGTATCAGCGCAGCCAAGTTGTCAGAGTTTTACACCCTGGGCACTATGCTGGGCGACCGGTATGCGGATTCGCCCGTTGTCCAGAACGTGCCGGATGCACCGCCTGCCAGCACACGTGATTTCCTCAATTACGTTCCCAACGCCTTGCCCGGCAGTCGCGCGCCACATGCCTGGTTGCACGATGGCAGCTCGCTCTACGACCATTTCGGCGCGGGCTTTACGCTCTTGGTTGCGCCACTTGCGCCGGTAGCGCCGGTTGCGGGCACAAGCGCAGATGAGGCCGCCATTGCCAGCGCTGAAGCAGACGCCCAAAGGCTGGGAGTCCCGTTACAGGTATTGCGCCCGAAGGCGCCGGCGATTGCTGCGTTGTACCCGCGCCGCCTCACGTTGATCCGCCCCGACCAACACGTGGCTTGGGCCGGCGACGTGTGGCCCGATGCCGGTGTATTTGACGTTTTGTCGATGGCAACTGGCAGGCAAGCTGTTGCAAAAGCGCTTTTGGACGCAGTGATAGCTATAATTTAGATAGCTATATGTCTAATAATCACGAGACTTAGGCTTTGATTTTCTATAAATTACCCAAAAACTGCTGGTCGAAACATCAATAATTAATACCCATGTTAATTATTGAATAATGTTCACAATTTTCAAGCTGCCATCGCTGCGCGCAATTCAGCCGCGCACAAACGCACGGCCACGTTGGCTTCTTCAATCACGCGGCCCATCGTGATGAAACCGTGGATCTGGCGCTCAAAGGAGATATGGGTTGATGTCACACCGGCGTCGCTCAGCTTCTGGGCGTAGGCCAAACCTTCATCACGCAGCGGATCAAACCCAGCGGTCAACACAAAAGCGGGCGGCAAGCCAGCATGGCTGCGGGCCAAAAGTGGCGAGGCGCGCCAGTCGTCGTGGTGCGCCGGGTTGCCGCCGGTGTAATGGCCTTGAAAATAATTCATCGTGTCTTGGGTCAACATGTAGCCTTGGCCGTTGCGCTGGATGGAGGGCGTGAGCTGGCGCATGTCAGTGGCGGGGTAGATCAGGAGCTGGAAACAAATGGGTAACGCAGCCCCGGTTTGTTGATCGCGCGCCATCAGTGAGATGACAGCCGCCAGGTTGCCGCCCGCACTATCACCCCCCACCGCCAGGCGCGAGGCATCGACACCGAGCGCCGCTGCGTTATCCCGCACCCAGCAGGTGGCGGCGAAACAGTCGTTTACGGCAGCGGGGAAGACGTGTTCCGGCCCCATACGGTAGTCCACCGCCACGACCGCACAGCCCGACGCATTGGCCAACTCGCGGCACAACACGTCGTGGGTATCCAGGTCACCAATGACCCAGCCACCACCATGAAAATAGACCAGCACGGGCGGCGCTTTGGTTGCTGGACCGCTCTGGGCGGGTCGGTAGAACCGCAGCGGAATCTGCCCCAGTGGCCCTGGGGCTGCCAACTCACGCACCTCGTGAACGGGCGGCGGTGCGGGCTGCGAAAACGCACGACGCTCCCTGTAGAAGCGCCGCGCGTCGGCGGGCGTCAAGGTGTGTGTGGGCGGGAAGCCTTTTTGCTCAATCAAATTGAGCAAGGCGCGGGTTTGGGGGTGCAGCATGAAATCTCCAAATGGCAAAGCGTGGACGGCAAATGCCACAGTCTAACCATGCCCCCGTACCGCTCTCCTCGCTCTAGCTTCCTCGCACCAGCTTCGTCGAACCAGCCTCCTCAAACCGCGGCGTTGTTCCGCAGACGCCCTGGCTTAAGCGCGCCGCGCCTTGACGGCGCCGGACAACACCTCCAGCACCTTAAGCGAGTCATCCCAACCCAAACAAGCATCGGTGATGCTTTTGCCGTATTCAAGCTGGGTGGCATCGTCTTTGCCGGGTGTAAATTTCTGCGCACCCGCTTGCAAATGGCTTTCCACCATCACGCCAAAAACGCGGTTCGAGCCGCTTTGCACTTGGGACGCAATGTCGCGCGCCACGTCCAGTTGTTTTTCATGTTGCTTGGAGGAGTTGGCGTGGCTGCAATCGACCATCAAGGTCGCAGGCAATTTGGCTTTTTCCAGCTCTGCGCAGGCGGCGGCGACGTTGGCGGCATCGTAGTTGGGCGTTTTGCCACCGCGCAAAATCACGTGGCAGTCTTTGTTGCCGTTGGTTTGCACAATCGCCACCTGGCCGTTTTTGTGAACCGACAAAAAGTGGTGGCCACCGGCGGCGGCCTGAATCGCATCGGTGGCGATTTTGATGTTGCCGTCAGTGCCATTTTTGAAACCGATGGGCGCCGAGAGGCCCGAAGCCAGCTCGCGGTGGACCTGGCTCTCGGTGGTGCGCGCGCCAATCGCGCCCCAGGCAATCAGGTCGCCCAGATACTGCGGCGAGATCACGTCCAGGAACTCGCTGCCGGCGGGCAAGCCCAGGCGGTTGATGTCAATCAACAACTGGCGCGCAATGCGCAGGCCCTCGTCGATGCGAAATGACTCGTCCAAATACGGGTCATTGATCAGCCCCTTCCAGCCCACCGTGGTACGGGGTTTTTCAAAATACACGCGCATCACGATCTCCAGCGTGTCGGCGTATTTGTCGCGCTGCACTTTGAGTTGGCGGGCGTATTCCAGCGCCGCCATTGGGTCGTGAATGGAACAGGGGCCAATCACCACCAGCATGCGGTCGTCTTTGGCGGCCATGATGTCCTGGATGTTGTGGCGTGTCTGCGTGATCAGCGACTCGGCGGCCGAACCGCTGATCGGGAAGAAGCGGATCAAGTGCTCGGGCGGCGGCAACACGGTGATGTCCTTGATACGTTCGTCATCAGTGCGGCTGGTGCGGTCGCTGGTACCCGCAGCGCGGCGGCGCTCAACCGGGTTGGCATACCAGCCCCCTTCGGAAGATGAAGTTGATGCAGTGCTCATGGTGGGCTCCTTGTG
>JANOXL010000218.1:0-2328 GCA_031418395.1 Rhodoferax sp.
GCGCCGCAGATCGGCGGCCAGTTGCAAGGTGCGCGGGTTGAAACTGGCGGGCAGCGCCACATACTCCTGCAAGGCAACCTGGCTTTGCAGTGGGCCATAGCGAAAACTGGTGTGGCTGGCGGCGCTGTAACGTGTGAGGTCGGTAAAAGGCCGGTCGGCGATCCATTGCAAATCGTTGTTCATCACGACCTGCGCGTTGGGTAACAAGGGTTTGGCCTGGGTGGCATCGAGCACAAACACCCAAGGCCGGTTGTTCGGCTCCAGGGTCACTTCGTAGCGCGTGGCCTCGCCGCTAACTTGCAAGTTCGCCGGCAGTTGCATGCGTGGGGGCAGGCCCGAACGCAGTGGCTGCCAGTCGCGGCCATTGAAGCTCGATAACACCGGGCCACGGAAATACAAATCCGACTGCGGCGGCGCGTTGCCCGGGAATCGCACCCGCATGGCGATGGTTTCGTCCAGCGCCAGGCTGGCGATGTTGCCCACCTGCATACTGGCCGAGAGGCCGCTCCTGCCACTCATGGCGTCGCTGGGTACGCCCCACAAAGGCGCGAAACGTGGGAACAACACAAACAGCAGCGCCATCACTGGCGCGCCCAAAAGCGCCATCCAGCCAGCGGTTTTGGCGGCTTGCAACAAAGGCGGTTTGCCCACTGGCATGTGGGCGTTGACCAGCGCGGTCAAAAGACCCAAGAGGGCGATCAACATCGCAGCCGCTGTCAGTAAGGATTGCGAGAAAAAGAAATTGGTGAGCATCGTGAAGAAACTCAGGAAAAACACCACAAAGGCGTCGCGTTTTGCGCGCAGCTCCAGCGTTTTGAGGGCCAGCAAGACGACGATCATGGTGACCCCAGCGTCGCGGCCCATCAAGGTGCGGTGGGTGTTCAAAGTGGCCGTCACGGTGACCACCAGCAGGATCAAGAGCCACCATTTGGACGGCAGCGGTTTGGACTGCCAGGCCAGCAGGCCGCGCCACAACAAAACCCCCGCCGCAAGCACGCTGCACCACAGCGGCAAGTTGCTGACCTGCGGCATCACCACCCAGGCGATGACCACCAGCAGAAACAAGGTGTCTCTACTGTCCCGGGGCAGATGGGCGAGTTTGTCAAACATGATGGGTTCCCACTGGGCGATCTGAAGCTCGCAGGGGTAACAAAGGCAAATTTAAGCTATAAAAATAATAGCAAACCATCCATATAAAACCTGACCTAGATGTCGATAACTTGTAAATTTCCGGATTTGACAGGTATTTTTTGGTAACTATTAACATGGGTGTTAATAGTTGAGTTTGAAACCCGGTTCCAAGCCGATATACACGAAATTTCGCCCTCTTGGTCTCGTGAGATGGTGATTTTATGCTACTAATTAAATAGCGTTCACGCGATGGAAAAAATCGCAAAACTTCAGTCATGGCAGCACTCAACATAAAGCCAGCGCCTCCAGACACCGCCGCTTGTGGCCTTCGCCCGATGCGGCTTTGATCTCCAGGCCCGGCAGGCGCAGGCCGTAGTCCAGCCCCAGCTTTTCAGCGGCGAGCACCCAGGCACACAGGCGCGAGAGTTTGAGTTCCGTGTTCTGGGCCGCGCCGCCACCGGCGTGGGCGAAGTCCAGCCACAGCTCGTAGCGTTGCACCTGCTGCGCGTCACGGCTGACAAGCTCATCGGCCTTGGCGGCTTTTTTCCAGACCACCAGTTTCAGCGGGTCGCCTCGGCGATAGGCGCGTACGCCGTCGTACTCGCCGCTGGACGCGTGTTGCGCATGGGCCGCGCCGCCAGAGCGCGCTTCACCCGGCGGCAGTGGCGGCGGGAAGGCCTCGGGAACGGGGTAGACCAGCACCTTGGAGGCCGGCCGCCAGACCGTCCAAACGCGAAAGGTGCCCAACGGGAAGCGCGTTTCCGCCGTCAAAGCCGGCACCAGATGAAGGCCTCGGCGCTCAGGTTTGAACGCGATGTGAACCGTGGCAATGCCCAGCGCCGGTACATCGGCATACACCCATTGATCAGCCCCCAGCACGGTCATGCCAATGCCGTGGCGGATGGACTTGCGCTCGTTCACCAGGTTGACGCCAATGACCGCACTGCTCCCGGCAAATTGTGCATCAGGCGCTATCAAATTCAGAGTAAGTCCGCGCAGTGTGCCGTGGCATACATGCATGCCCACCACAGCGCTACCGGCCAGCAAGAAGGTCAAAAGGTAGCCCAAATTCAGCTGGTAATTGATCGACGCAATCAAGAGCACCAGAATCGTCGCCGCTAGCGTGAAACCGGGCCGGGTGGGCAGGATGTACACGGTGCGCTGCGTGAGCGTGTGGCTGTCTCTGAGCGGCAGGCG
>JANOXL010000219.1:0-3008 GCA_031418395.1 Rhodoferax sp.
CCACCCGTGCGGGCCTGGTCTTCAGTACAAACAGCACGGGTTCGCTGGGCTCGGGCGTTTTGTCAGGCTCGGCTGCGTTTCAACGAACCAATTTGACGCTGCCCAATTAGCAACCGGGATGGTGGAGAAAATAATACCCAAATTGGGGTTGATTCTCGACAATTTGATCCTCCAACTGGATATTTTGGATAAATTGGACTCTAGGTCACGTAAAATATGAACAGCATGCTTCTTTTTATATAGCATGCAACTTCGTCCTGCTTAAATCCTGCGTTGGTGGCCCAGCCTTCTCACAGCGTTAAAAATCAAAACCATCAACGCAAATAGTTCACGAGCACCGCCTCCTTGACCTGCGGACTGTGCAGCGTCATCGCCTGCAGCCTGGCTTTCTGACCTTCTCGCTGCCTCAAGTCGACATCATTGGCCAACGCCATGAGTATCTGAAAAGCCTGCTCCTGGCTGGCCACCAAGGCCACGCCGTGGTCGCCCACCACCCATTCCGCATAGCCGCCACTCATCCCCGCCACCACCGGAAGCGCGCTGGCCATGGCTTCGAAAATCACGCGGCCATAAGCTTCGTAGACGGTGCCGGTGCGGTAAAAAAACACGTCCAGCGAGGCCAGGAAATCCGACGTTGCTTCGGCACCGGCGGGCAACAGTTCCACGCCATTCACATCAGCCAACGACGCCCGCAGGCAGGTGCCGCCCATTACCCGCACCTGAATGCCCTGCGCGGCCAGCAGCCTATACAGGGACGCGTCGTCCGAATGGTGTTTTTCCGGCACATCACGGCTCAAACGCCCCACGGTGAAGCGGCCCGATGCAGATCGCGCAGGCCTGCCGGCATCAATCGCCAAAAACGGCTCGATGTCGATCAAGCTTGGCTCGATCACGCCCGGCAAACCCACAGCCTCCTGCAAAGCGCGCGAGACAAACATGATCTCGGGCTCCAGTCCACAGGCGTCCTGAAGGCGTTGCAGCATCGAGAAAAGAGCGCCATGGTTGGGCAGGTTGTATCCCAGCGCCACGCGGCTCAAACCCGCGTGCTCCAGCCAGATGCCGGCCTCCACGTGCGAGCCGGCAAACAGCGCCATGCCGGTCTTGGGAAACTCACCGGCGAAGGGACGAATGTGCCGTACCCCGTGCTGCTCAAAAAACTGATGCGGTGGCACGTCTGACCAAAGCTGCAAAGGCCTGCGCGCGCTGAGCCCAGCGGCCAACTCCAGCAGCCCGCGCTCGGCACCAGCGTGCGGGTCATTGAAATGGCCAATCAGATGCAGTGGCAGCGCAATCATGGTGCGAATATATACTGGCCTGACCATGGTCATGGACTCCGCTGCCCACCCCCAGGCCAACATGCAGGCCTACCCCGTTACCAAGCCGGTTTTAAGCCTGGTTATACCCTGTAAGGGCCGTCTCGCGCAACTGCAGCAATCCTTGCCGCGCCTGCTCAAACAAAGCGCTGGCACCACCGCACCCGGCACGTTGCTGCAGAGCATTGTGGTGGACTACAACTGCCCCGAGCATTGTGGCGACTGGGTGCGGCAAAACCACCCAGCGGCGCTCGTCGCCCAGGTGCCGCAGGTGGCCGATTTCAACACCGCACGCGCACGCAACACCGGTGCGCGCCACGCCACCGCGCCGTGGATCGGCTTTGTCGACGCCGATGTGATGCTCAATCCCGGATTTTTGGCCGCTGTGTTGCCCAAACTCATCGATAACACCGTGTTGCTCGCACCCGCAGGCACCTACGATCTGGGCGGTTTTGTCATTTGCCCCACGGCCATGTTCCACACTCTGGGCGGCTACGACGAAACCTACGAAGGCTGGGGCTGTGAAGACCGCGATTTTCAACTTCGCCTGACCGCATTTGGCGGCTTGCCCGAAGTTTTGCCCGCCCATCTGATGAGTGGCATCAGCCACCCCGATGCCGACCGAACACGTTTTCACGAGGTGCAAGACCGTTTCTTATCCCTGCGCATCAACGCACTGTATTCGCAGGCCAAGACAGATTTAGCACGGCAACGCGGCATATTGCAGCTAGCGGACCAAGAGCGTGCGCACCTTTATGCGCGGGTTAAAGCAGCCGTAATGGCCAATCCAGAAGCACCGGCCATGCTGGACATCGCATTGCCGCCAAGTGATGATGTCGTCACGCCGCCGGGCTGGCAATTGACGCGCCAATGGGTGTACCGGTTTTCTCCGAACCCCTTGCTCTAAAAGCGGCCAACACGCCCCCCACCATCGCTCACGAACCTCTTGCTGCCCATGCAACTATCAACCGACTTTGACGCCCTCATGGCCCAGGCAGCTGCCTTGTACGAAGCGGGCAAAATCGAGCCGGCGCTCGTCGCATTTGATCAGGCACGTTGCTTGCGGCCCCTACATCTACAGGCCATTGCGGCCTGTGCCACCCTGCTCTCGCAATTGAACCAACCCCAAGCGGCCTACCGCCTGCTGGCCGAAGCGAAAGAGTTGCTCTGGCACGATGCCGACGGTGTGGCCAACCTAGCGATTGCCGCCGAAACCTGTGGGCAAGACGACGAGGCCGTGGCTGCTTACGCGCGCGCACTCGAGTTGGACCCCAATCACCTGCGCAGCCTCAACAATCTGGGTCTGCGCGCCGCTGCCCGTCTGGATTGGCCCGGCGCAGTGGCCAAAGCCGCACGCTGCGTTGAACTGGCGCCGCAGGAGCCTTTGTTGTGGATGAACTGGGCGGATTTCTTGACCGGTGCGCGGCGTGAAGACGAAGCCCTGGCGCAGTTGAACACAGCCTGCGAACGTTTCCCCGATTCGCTGCCGTTGGCGATCCGTCGTTATGTCAGCCTCGCGTTTAACGGCCAGTTCGACGCGGCCCAACAGGCCCTCCAGGTGCTGGGCAAAGACACCCATGAGGGCCAGCAGCTGGTGGACGCCTACCTGGCCAGTGCCACTGCCAGTTTGCCCAAGCAGTTTCAAAAACACAACGTCGTAGCACCAGATGCGGCAGATTTCTACGCCTTGCGCGC
>JANOXL010000220.1:0-26294 GCA_031418395.1 Rhodoferax sp.
ATATTGGTGGGCTTCCCACCGGGTGGTTCAGCCGATGTGCTGGCCAGAATGGTCGCACAAGCCTTGAAGGATGATTTTGGCCAAATCATTGTGGAGAACAAACCGGGCGCCGCCGGCAGGATTGCCCTGGCCCAGGTAAAAACCTCCAAACCCGATGGGCAAACCGTCATTGTGTTGCCCAGTGGCCCGATGGTGTTGTTTCCCCATGTGTACAAGAAACTCGACTACGACGCGGTCAAGGATTTCACACCGATTTCACAAATAGCGATGTTCCAGCTTGGTGTGGTGTCCGGGCCGGCCAGCAACGTGAAATCCATTTCCGAAATGCTGGCCCAGGCCAAAAGCAAACCCGCCGAGGCCACCTACGGCTCGCCTGGCGCCGGCTCGCTGCCACACTTCGTGGGTGTGATGATGAGTCAAAGTGCCGGTGTTGAGCTTCTCCACGTGCCGTTTCAAGGCGGGGCGCCAGCCAACACGGCCTTGCTTGGAGGGCACATTGGCTACAAATTTGATGTGGTTTCCGAAACCACCGAATTGCATCGCGCCGGCAAAGTGCGCATCATCGCCGTGACGGGCGCACAGCGGGATCCACAGGTTCCTGACGTGCCCACGCTGAAGGAATCCGGTGTGGAGATGGTGGCCACCGCGTGGTTCGCCATGTATGGCCCCGCTGGCATGGCACCCGATGTGCTGGGGCGGCTGGAAAAAGCGGTTGCGGGTGCCATCCGCCGCCCCCAAATGCGTGAGCAGATGATCAAATTGGGCTTTGAACCCATTGGCTCCTCCAGTGCAGAACTGGCCGCCGTGCAGAAAGCCGATTTGGCCCGCTGGGAAAAACTCATCAAGTCCACCGGTGTCAGTCTGGATTGACTGGACAACGCGCATCGACCTGAGAAAATCCCCACATGACCTACAAAATTGAAAAATCCGACGAGCAGTGGAAAGCCCTGCTCAAAGCCAAAGGCGCGGAGCCGTTGGCTTACGACGTGACGCGTCATGAAGCGACTGAGCGTGCCTTCAGCGGCAAACTGGCAGATGTGAAAGGCGCCGGGGTTTACCGCTGTATTTGCTGCGAGAAGCCGCTGTTTGACGCGGCGACGAAGTTTGATTCAGGCACGGGCTGGCCGAGTTACTTCAAACCAATTGCAGATGGCGCGGTGGGCACCAAGGTGGACGGCTACTTGTTCATGAAACGCACCGAGGTGCATTGCGCCGACTGCGGCGCGCACCTGGGGCATGTGTTTGAGGATGGCCCGGCGCCAACCGGGCTGCGCTACTGCATGAACTCGGCGTCGCTGGAGTTTGTCAAAGCAGGATGAATGGCCTTTACAGTGTAGAAAATTTAATTTACCAAAAAAATAGTGAAATTATTTACTAATAAGTCCCGAAATTAGAAAATGTATTGCTATATATTTAATTGTAATTTTGATTGTTATTTAGGCTATATTTTAAGTAATATTAAAAATAATCAGTAATTCTTTTGACTTTTAACGCGTTGACAATCTCTCTGTCGCCATGTGCGATTTGCCACCTGCGGGCACCAAGTGCTCACCCTGCATCCCATGAAAATTCTGATTGATTTCCTGCCAATTCTGCTGTTTTTTGTCACCTATAAAACGGTTGATATTTACGCCGCCACTGGCGTGCTGATGGCCGCTACGGTGGTGCAAATGGGCATCACCTACAAGCTCGAGGGCAAGCTGCAAACCATCCACAAAATCACGCTGGGCCTCGTGCTGGCGTTCGGCACGCTCACACTCGTCCTGCATGACGAGTCTTTCATCAAATGGAAACCCACCGTGCTGTATGGCGCGATGGCGCTGGGCCTGGCCGTAGCGCTGTGGGGTTACCGCAAAAACTTCTTGAAGCTGTTGCTGGGCAGCCAACTCGAGCTGCCTGATGCCGTTTGGATGAACCTGAACAAAATCTGGATTGTTTATTGCGTTTTCATGGGTGGCATCAACGCCTATGTGACCAGCTATTTCAGCACTGATGATTGGGTGAATTTCAAGCTGTGGGGCTATGTCTTTCCCCTTTTGTTCATCGTCGGCCAAGGCCTGTATATCGCGCCGCATCTGAAGGGCGCTGACGGGGACGACGGCAACGGCAAACCGCAAGAGCCCAAGCCGTGAGCGTGGGTGTGATCGCCCCGGCGAAGGATCTGCCGCGTTTTGTAGCAGATGCATCAGCCGCCAAACAACTTGAAACGCAGCTTCAGACAACATTGCAGCCCAGCCGGCTGGAGGTGATCGACGAAAGCGCCGCCCACGCGGGGCATGTCGGCTCCAATGGCACGGCTTACGGCACTCATTTTCGGGTGCGGATCGCGTCACCGTTGTTTGCAGGAAAGAGCCGCGTGGCCTGCCACCGCCTTGTGTATGATTCGCTCCAGATTTTTATCGATCAAGGCGTTCACGCCATTGCCATTGAAACTCTTTCTGTTTGACGCGATCTGATCGGGTCAGCCCGCTTTTCATCTTCCATTTTCCATTTTCACTATGCGCCAGCGCTTCTATTTCAAGCCACTTCGGGAACACCTTATGAAAAAACACCTCCTCACCCATCTCGCAGGCGCGGCCCTGCTGCTGGCACTTTCGCCTCTGGTGTTGGCGCAAAACGTCGCCATCGTCAACGGCAAAGCCGTACCCAAAACCCGACTGGATGCGCTGGCCGCCCAGGTCGCCAAATCGGGCCGCCCGGTGACGCCTGAAATCCAGGGGCAAATCCGCGAAGAAGTTATTTCGCGCGAAATCTTCATGCAAGAAGCGCAAAAGCGCGGCCTGGACGCGACGGAAGACTACAAGGGCCAACTGGAGTTGACGCGTCAGTCGCTCTTGATCCGCGAGCTGTTTGCCGATTTCCAGAAGAAAAACCCCGTCACCGACGCGGAAGCCAAGGCCGAATACGACAAGTTCGCCGCTGCCAACGGAGGCAAAGAATACAAGGCCGCACACATTTTGGTAGAGAAAGAAGACGAAGCCAAAGCGATCATCGAGCAAATCAAAAAAGGCGCCAAATTTGATGAAATCGCCAAAAAGTCCAGCAAAGACCCAGGCTCTGGTGCGAATGGTGGCGACCTCGATTGGGCGTCGGCCAGCAGTTATGTGAAGGAGTTTTCAGATGCCATGGTCAAACTGGAAAAAGGCAAGATGACCGACGTGGCGGTGAAGTCGCAGTTTGGCTTTCACATCATCCGCCTGGACGACACGCGTGAGGCGCAATTGCCCAAGTTTGATGATGTCAAACCGCAAATTGCCCAGCAACTGACGCAGCAGAAACTGGCGACCTACCAGCAGGAATTGCGGGCGAAAGCGAAAATTCAGTAAGACCTGGGCTCTGATTCAACAAAACGCGGCTTCTGCCGCGTTTTTGCATTAGGGCCGTTCTATTTGCCCAAGCACCAGGCAAAAGCTGCCAGAAGCCCGATCATCACCGGTTGATGCACCATGTAGTAGCTCAAACTCCAGCGGCCCAGCAGCGCTAAAGCGCCAAATCCGGCGCTGCGGGACGTCGAAACCGACGTGAACCATTTTCGCTGAACCCGCAGCAGCCACTGTCCTGCCGCCATGCCCCACCACATCAGGCCCAGCCAGGGAAAGAGCGGCACATAGTCTTCGGTGATGGGTTTGGCGGTAATAAAGCCCAGCCAGTTGACGTATTGACTGTTGAATACGGCAACTAAATCAGCATTTTGCGAATGGATCAGAGCGGAAGCCCCTGCGAATTTAATCGCTATTGCCAAAGCCCCCGCCAGCCATAACCAGCGCCCCCAGCCGGCCGAGAGGCGCACCACGATCAACATTAGCAAGATGCCATGCAAGGTTCCGAAGTAGATGAAGCTGCCGGGGTACATCCAGTAGGAACTTAGCGTCACCAGCAGCGCACAAGCCGCTACCTGGCCCCAGCGTCGCCAGAATTTGGGCCATGGCTGGTTTTGATGGAGGGCCACCGCCTGACCAAGCCCGGCGGTGAAGAGAAACAGGCTCAAGATGCAGGTGCGCTGCCAGGTCCAGAGCGCATCGTTGTAAAAATCCTGACGGATGTAGCCAAAGTGGTTCAGGTCAAAACAAAAGTGAAACGCCGTCATCCAGACCATTGCAAAACCGCGCAGCGCGTCGATAGTGTCATAACGCATCGCCGAGGCGTCATGGACGTGGGGGCGCATGGGAGGCAGAGGCATGCGTGGAAGTGTACGCAGGATGCCCGGCAAGGGCTTGCCTCTCCAGGCGCGAAGACAAATTCTGGTTATGTGTGCTGTCAAACAGATAGACGCTGGCGGCATGCCTACATTGGGCACATGCTCAATTCCAGCAAAGGTCGCAGCGAAGGCAGGAATACCGGCTTGGTGACGAGGCCGGTTGCTTCGCCAAGTGCCGTGCGGGCTTCGGGTGGCATCATTCGACATGACTGCCCGATGTGCAAAGGCTGGCTAATTCGTATCTGGCGTCGTCCCGTAGACCGGTTATACAGCTACTTTGTGCCGGTTCACCGCTTTCGGTGCGAAAACTTTTCCTGCGGATGGGAGGGAAATTTCCGCGTTGATGGTCACGGCAGTGGAAAAAACTCCGATGTTCTGACGCTTGTCACAACTGCATCGTTTGCCGCATTCCTGGTGTTGACCTCAGTCGTACTGGCCCTTTTGTTGGCGGCGTCCACCATCGACTGGTTGTCCAGCCTTTGACAATGCGCTGAACCGCATTGGCCGCTGCACGCCTACGCCACCCAGCGCCGCGCATTGCGCCATAACTGCATCCACGGGCTGAATTCATCGCGGTTCAGGGGTGTCCAGCTCATCTGGATATTGCGAAAGACGCGCTCGGGGTGCGGCATCATCGCGGTAAAGCGGCCGTCAGCGGTGGTCACAGCCGTCAGGCCGCCGGGGCTGCCGTTGGGGTTGAAGGGGTAGGCTTCGGTCGGCAAACCGTGGTTGTCAGTGAAACGCATGGCGGCGATCACTTGGGCTGGGTTGCCGCGCCCGCCTTTGGAGGCTGTGAAATTGGCGAACCCTTCGCCGTGTGCGACGGCGATGGGCATTCGGCTGCCCGCCATGCCTTGCAGGAAAAGCGAGGGTGAGTCCAGCACTTCGACCATTGACAAGCGCGCTTCAAAACGTTCACTCTGGTTGGCGGTGAAACGCGGCCAATGCTCGGCCCCGGGGATGATGTTCGCTAACTCGGCAAACATCTGGCAGCCGTTGCAGACGCCCAGACCAAAAGTGTCTTGGCGGGCAAAAAAGGCTTTGAAATTGTCGGCTAGCAGGGGGTTGAAGGTGATGGAGCGTGCCCACCCGATGCCTGCGCCTAAGGTGTCGCCGTAACTGAATCCACCACAGGCAACGACGCCTGCGAAGTCGGCCAAGTTGGCGCGACCTGTTTGCAGGTCGGTCATGTGCACATCAAACGCTTCAAAACCGGCTTCCGTGAAAGCGTAGGCCATTTCAATATGCGAATTGACGCCCTGCTCGCGTAATACGGCCACGCGCGGGCGGGACAACATCAGACCGGCAGATTTCTGAGCGTGGTCAGCAACGCCAATTGCTACTAAATTAAGAGCTTCTTGTGTATTTTTATCCTGACCCAGTGCCTCAAAACCCTTTAACACAACATGCAAACCTGGGTTGGATGGTGCACCCACCGCCGCGTGTTCCGCATCGGCGCACAGGGGGTTGTCGCGCAGTTTGCAAATCTGCCAACTCGTGTTGTCCCACACCTGGTGCAAATCCTGCAACTTGGCGCTAAAAATCGCTTTGGCGTCGCGCCAGATTTGCACTTCACCCACACCCGTGGGCATGGCGCTGCCCACGGGTCGCGTCTTGCCAATGAAGTGGCTGAATTGGCTCAAACGGTGCTCGCGCAGGGTCTGCATAACGGCGTTGCGTTCGTTTGTACGCACCTGCAGGAGCACGCCCAATTCTTCGTTAAACAAGGCGCGCAGCGTGAGTTCGTCGCGCCTCGCGCTGACCTGCCCGGCCCAGTTTTTACTGTCGCCCATATCGGCGCGGCTGTCAGTGATGCCGTCCCCTTCGGTGACCAGCAAATCCACATTCAAACTAATGCCAACTTGCCCAGCAAAGGCCATCTCGCAGGCGGCAGCAAACAGACCGCCGTCGCTGCGGTCATGGTAGGCGAGCAGTTTGCCCTGAGCGCGCAACACGTTGACTGCATTGACCAAATTCCCCAAGTCGCTGGGGCGGTCCAGGTCAGGCACGGCGTCGCCGGTTTGGTTCAAGCTCTGCGCCAGGATGCTGCCGCCCATGCGGCGCTGACCCCGTCCGAGGTCGATCAAGACCAAAGTGGTGTCAGCTTCGGTAGCGTCAAGCTGCGGCGTGAGTGTGCCGCGCACGTCTTTGAGCGTTGCAAAGGCACTGACGATCAGGCTGACGGGAGAAGTGACCCGTTTCGCGCCCGTACCATCCTGCCATTGAGTTCGCATCGACAAAGAGTCTTTGCCCACCGGAATCGAAATGCCCAGCGCCGGGCAGAGCTCCATTCCCACCGCTTGAACGGTGGCGTACAGGGCAGCATCCTCACCCGGCTCGCCGCAGGCGGCCATCCAGTTGGCAGAGAGTTTGACGCGATCCAGCTCGATCGGGGCGGCGAGCAAATTGGTGATGGCTTCACCGACAGCCATACGACCTGAGGCGGGAGCGTTTTGAGTAGCCAAAGGTGTGCGTTCACCCATGCTCATTGCTTCACCAGCAAACCCTTTGAAATCAGCCAGAGTCACGGCGCAGTCTGCCACCGGCACTTGCCACGGCCCGACCATTTGGTCACGGTGGCTCAAACCGCCCACAGTGCGGTCACCAATGGTGATCAAAAAGCGTTTGGAGGCGACGGTGGGATGGCGCAGCACCTCTATCGCGGCGGTTTGCAGGCTAACGCCGTTGAAATCTAGCGGCTTGAAGTTGCGCGACATCGTGGTCACGTCGCGCAACATTTTGGGGGGTTTGCCCAGCAACACGTTCATTGGCATTTGGACAGGCGGCTGAACACCTGGATCCAGCAGTTGCAGTTGTCGCTCCTGGGTTGCTACGCCCACCACCGCAAAGGGGCAGCGCTCGCGTTCGCACATGGCTTTGAAAAGTTCGAGTGATTCCGGCGCGATGGCCAGCACGTAACGCTCCTGGCTTTCGTTGCACCAGATTTCTTTGGGCGCAAGGCCGCTTTCTTCCAGCGGAACAGCGCGAAGGTCAAATGTGGCGCCCCGGCCTGCGTCGTTGGTGAGTTCGGGGAAGGCGTTTGACAGGCCACCGGCTCCAACATCATGAATCGCCAAAATCGGATTCTCGGCACCCAGAATCCAGCAATGGTTGATCACCTCTTGCGCGCGGCGTTCGATTTCGGGGTTGCCCCGTTGCACCGAGTCAAAGTCCAATTGGGCCGCATTCTCACCTGTGGCCATGGAACTGGCCGCGCTGCCCCCCATGCCGATGCGCATCCCGGGCCCACCCAGTTGAATGAGCAGGCTTCCAGCGGGAAAGACGATTTTTTGCGTCATGCCTGCGTCGATGACGCCCAGGCCACCCGCGATCATGATGGGCTTGTGGTAACCACGCTGCTCATTGACATCGCCTGCCCCAGTCGAATGGGTGACGGATTGTTCGTATTCACGGAAGTAGCCGAGCAGATTGGGCCGACCGAATTCATTGTTAAACGCCGCACCGCCCAGTGGCCCTTCGATCATGATCTGCAGCGGGCTGGCGATATGTTCGGGTTTGCCGTAGTCTGGAGAAGAACTAATTGGAATCTGACCCCAATTAATTTTGGAAACCGTGAACCCGGTCAGGCCGGCTTTGGGCTTGGAGCCGCGCCCGGTCGCGCCTTCGTCACGAATTTCACCGCCAGCGCCGGTGGATGCACCGGGGAACGGAGAAATTGCCGTGGGGTGGTTATGGGTCTCCACCTTCATCAAGATATGGTTGATTTCGCTATACTTTTGATAGCTGATAGCGCCCGTTCCGTTGACCTTAGCATGCATTTTTGCAACGAAACGCTCCACCGGGCCGCCCGCCATCACCGAGGCGTTGTCTGAATAGGTCACCAGCATATGCTGCGGGTTTTTCTGGTGGGTGTGGCGAATCATGCCAAACAGGCTTTTCTCCTGCACCACGTCGTCAATGGTGAAGTCGGCATTAAAAATCTTGTGGCGGCAGTGTTCGCTGTTGGCCTGGGCGAACATCATCAGTTCCACATCCGTCGGGTCGCGCCCCAGCTGGATAAACGCGGCGGTGAGGTAGTCGATTTCGTCTTCTGCCAGCGCCAAACCGAAGGCCAGGTTGGCTACGGTCAGGGCGCTGCGCCCTTGTTCCAGCACGGGGACAAAAGCCATCGGTGCTGCCACCAGGTCAGTGAATAGCTGACGCGCATCCTGGCGGTCCAGCATGACAGATTCGGTCATGCGGTCATGCAGCAAAGTACCGATTTGCGTGAATTGCTCTGTTGTCAATACCGCCTTACCGAAGAGTGGCTGCGCCAAGTGAAGGCGGTATTCGACCACGCGTTCAATACGTCGCACGGGCAGCGCACAGTTGTGCGCAATGTCGGTGGCCTTGGAGGCCCAGGGCGAAACCGTACCAAAACGCGGTGTAACGACAATTTTTGGTGTCTTGTCTGGCGTTTGGCCGCCGCCAGCCATTGCGCCACTAACGAATGGCTCACCGTAGCTCAACAAATCGCCCAAACGGGCCTTCAAATGCGGATCCAAAGCCTTCTCAGAAGACGCCAAGTGAATGAATTGTGCCGATACACCGTCAATCCGCGCATATATGGCCTGCAGTTGCGGCAGCAATTGACGGGTGCGGAACTCGCTCAGCGCATTGGCGCCCTCAAAAAAGGTGATGTGAAGGGTCACGGAAGGGTTTGGAAAAGGAAGCAGTTCAGGGCAGCAACACAGGCGTGTGGCACGGGCTGTCGGCTTGCGCCGCAAAGTCCACGAATTTTACCCGCGCCCTCTGGGATAATTGGGGGATGACGATTACCTACAAAGACGCCGAAGGTGTGCAGGGCATGCGGGTCGCGGGTCGCCTGGCATCCGAGGTGCTGGATTACCTGACGCCGCATGTGCAGCCTGGCGTAACCACCAACGCCTTGGACAAACTGGCACATGACTACATCACCCAGGTGCAAGGTGGTATTCCGGCACCGTTGAATTACCTGGGTGGCAGCACCGTGCCCTACCCGAAATCCATCTGCACCTCCGTGAATCACCAGGTTTGCCACGGCATTCCGAACGATAAACAGTTGAAAAAGGCGGACATCATCAACATCGACGTCACGGTGATCAAAGACGGCTGGCACGGCGACACCAGCCGCATGTTTGTGGTCGGCGACTCATCGATTGTGGCCAAGCGCCTGTGCCATGTCACGCATGAAGCCATGTGGCATGGCATCAAAATGGTCAAACCCGGCGCGCGCCTGGGCGATATTGGATGGGCGATCCAGAAATTTGCTGAAAGCCAGGGTTTCAGCGTGGTGCGGGAGTTCTGCGGACACGGTATTGGCCGGGTTTTTCACGAAGAGCCGCAAGTGTTGCACTACGGCAAACCCGGCACACTCGAAGTTCTCAAACCTGGCATGACCTTCACCATTGAACCCATGATCAACGCCGGGCGTAAAGAGATCAAGGAAGGCCCGGAGAAAGACGGATGGACGATTGTTACCAAAGACCATTCTTTGTCTGCCCAGTGGGAACATACTGTGTTGGTCACAGAGACGGGATTTGAAGTGTTGACCTTGTCTGCTGGAAGTCCCTCGAAACCGGCTTTTGTTGAAACCGCGGCGCACGCCTGAGCCACAGGACAATATGGCGGCGTCACCACACTCGCCCAAAGCCGAGGGCGAGTTGTCCCGCGACGGCTTGCGCGCCCAAAAGGCCAACGTGTTGGCACCGATTGCCTCGGGCGGTGCCTCAACGCGCGGCGTGCGTCGGGCACTTCTCAGGTTGTCGCAGATTGCAGACAAAGCACTGTGCCAGCTGTGGGCCCAATCCGGCCTGACCGAGCCGTTTGCGCTGCTTGCCGTCGGGGGGTTTGGACGTAACGAACTTTTCCCTCATTCTGACGTGGATGTGTTGCTGTTGCTGCCCGACGACCACTCCGCTGAGCATGAACCCAGCCTCAAAGCGCAAATTGAGAAATTCATCGGTAGTTGCTGGGATGCCGGTCTGGAGATTGGCTCCAGTGTCCGTACGGTCTCTGAGTGCCTGGCCGAGGCCGCCAATGATGTGACCGTGCAAACCTCATTACTTGAGGCAAGACTGGTCGCGGGTAGTGCGCCATTGTTTGACCTGTTCAAACGCCAGTTCTTCACCGACATTGACCCTCATTCATTTTTCGTGGCCAAAAACCTCGAACTACGCCAGCGTCATAACAAATTTGAAAACACACCTTATTCGCTGGAACCCAATTGCAAGGAGTCGCCTGGTGGTTTGCGTGACCTGCAAATAGTGCTGTGGGTGGCACGGGCCGCAGGTTTTGGTAATAACTGGGACGACTTGGCGCGCAACGGACTGGCCACGGCGTTTGAAGTTAAACAAATAAAGCGAAATGAAGCACTTTTGCATCTAATACGCCTGCGCCTGCACATGATCGCCAAGCGCCGAGAGGATCGCTTGGTGTTTGATTTGCAAAATGCGGTTGCTCAGGTCTTTGGTTATGTTGCGCCCGAGGCTTCTGCGTTGGAGCCAGCAAGTCCATCGCAACAACGCATTGCTAGGCCCAAAGCGATGTTTGTGCGACCTGGAGAAGCCTTGATGCGGCGCTATTACTGGGGTGCCAAAGCAGTTACGCAGTTGAGCCAAATTTTGCTGATGAACATCGAAGAACGATTGCAACCGCAAACTCATGCGCCAAGACCCTTGAACGAGCGGTTTAACGACAAGGCGGGAATGATTGACGTGGCCAGCGACGACCTCTACCAGCGCAATCCGCACGCCATTTTGGAAACTTTTCTGCTCTATCAGACCACGGTAGGCATCAAAGGCCTCTCCGCCAGAACCCTGCGTGCCTTGTACAACGCCCGCGCAGTGATGGATGGAAAGTTCCGCGTTGATCCGGTCAATCGCGCAACGTTCCGCAATATCCTGATGCAGCACGATGGCATTACGCATGCCATGCGCCTGATGAACCAAACCTCGGTGCTGGGCCGATATTTATGGGTGTTTCGCCGCATCGTCGGCCAGATGCAGCACGATTTGTTCCATGTCTATACCGTAGACCAGCATATTTTGATGGTGCTGCGAAACGCGCGCCGATTTTTTATGCCCGAACACGCGCATGAGTACCCTTTTTGCTCGCAACTCGCTGCAGGCTGGGATAAGCCCTACATTCTTTACGTAGCGGCCTTGTTTCACGACATTGCCAAAGGCAGAGGAGGTGACCATTCGGTTTTGGGTACGAACGATGCGCGCCGGTTTTGCAAACAGCACCATATTGCGCCTGACGACACACAGTTAATTGAATTCCTGGTGCGTGAACACCTCACTATGAGCCACATCGCGCAAAAGTCTGATTTGAGCGATGCCGATGTGATTGTGGCTTTCGCCAAACGTGTGGGCAGCGAGCGCTATTTGACTGCACTGTATTTGCTGACCGTGGCTGACATTCGCGGCACCAGCCCGAAGGTGTGGAACGCATGGAAGGGCAAATTGCTGGAAGACTTGTACCGGCTCACACTACGCACGCTGGGTGGCCGCGCCCCAGACGCTGACGCGGAAGTCGTGGCGCGCAAACGCGAAGCCTTGGTCATGATTTCAGCGGCCGCCCTACCCTTTGAGGCGCATAAGCCGCTGTGGGAAACGCTCGACGTCGGCTACTTTATGCGCCATGACGCGGGCGATATCGCCTGGCATACGCGCCAGCTTTCCCGCCACGTTGGCTCTGGATTGCCAATCGTACGGGCGCGTCGCTCACCTGCGGGAGAAGGCTTGCAAGTGCTGGTTTACACACCCGACCAGGTCGATCTTTTTGCCCGGATTTGTGGCTATTTTGACCAGCAGGGTTTTAGCATTCAGGATGCACGCATACATACCGCGGCCAACGGCCATGCGCTCGACACCTTTCAGATAGACACCTCTGCCAGCGACGCAGAATATCGTGAAATGACGGCACTGCTGGAGCACGGCTTGAGCCAGGCCATCCTGCGCGCGGGACCACTGCCTCAGCCTGGCAAAGGCCGTGTATCAAGGCGGGTCAAAAGTTTTCCGATTGCCCCCCGGGTCAGCCTGCGGCCCGACGAGAAAGCGCAGCGCTGGTTACTCAATATTTCGGCTAGCGACCGCGTGGGTCTGTTGTACAGCGTGGCCCGCGTGCTGGCCAAACACCGCATCAACCTGCAACTGGCCAAGGTGGCCACGTTGGGGGAGCGCGTGGACGACACCTTTTTGATTGATGGCCCCGAGCTTCAGCAAAACCGCGCCCAGATTGAGATTGAAACCGAACTGCTGGAGGCGCTGACGGCCTGAGCGCCGCCAAATCAGCGCTTGACAGCCCTCCCCCTTTCCGTGCGATAGTGGGCGTCCAGGTATTGCTTCTTCCACACTAAACACCCGAGGAGACCCACCATGAAACGCTCAACTTTGATCCGCCTAAGCCTGCTGGCCACTGTACTGGGTATGACTGGTTGCGCTGGGCCGGGCGCCGGTTCGGGCTGGACATCGCTGGTAGACGGCGCAAAAGGCCTGGAGAACTTTACCGTGATTGGCGACGCCAACTGGCGCGTCGAGGGCGACGCCATCGTGGCGGACAAAGGCAAGGGTGGCTACCTTGTGACTAAAAATTCCTATCAGGACTTTGAAATCTACGCCGAGTTCTGGGCCGCGACCGACACCAACAGTGGTATCTTTATCCGCGCGGCAGACCGAAACAATATCGGCGCCACCAATGCTTACGAGGTCAACATCTGGGATATCCGGCCTGACCCAACTTATGGCACCGCGGCCATCGTCAATTTTGCGCCGGTGCCTGTGCCGACCGTCTACAGAGCGGGCGGCAAATGGAATACGCTGGAAGTGAAAGCCAGGGGTGAAGAACTAGTCGTGCGCTTCAACGGTGTGCAGACGGTTCATATTCGCGACGGACAATTCGCCAAAGGCCCATTTGCGCTTCAATATGGCGCAGGTGTCAATGGCGCTACTGGCGGGGCCATCAAATGGCGCAAAGTGAGCATCATGCCGATCTGATGCTGGTCAGATGCTGGTCTGACCAAATTCTGGAGACCAGGCGAAAGACCCGTTTGGCCTGTTTGGCCTGTTTTCCCTGTTTCGCCGTTCAATCGTCTTCAGTAGCTGCGATGCCCGGAAACAAAACCTCGGTAAAACCAAACTTGCTGAAGTCACGCACCCGCATTGGGTAGAGCTTGCCCACCAAGTGGTCGCACTCATGCTGAACTACGCGCGCATGAAAGCCCTCGACGGTTCGATCGATCGGGTCGCCGTATTGATCAAACCCGGTGTACCGAATCCGCGCCCAGCGCGGCACCACGGCCCGCAGGCCGGGCACTGACAGACAGCCCTCCCAATCCTCAATCTCTTCGCTGCCCAAGGGTGTGATCACCGGATTGACCAGCACTGTGCGTGGCACCGGCGGCGCATCGGGGTAACGTGGAATCACCTCGCCGCTGCCAAAAATCACCAGTTGCAAGTCAACGCCGATTTGGGGAGCCGCCAGTCCGGCACCATTGGCAGCACGCATGGTGTCCAACATGTCGGTAATGAGCAAATGCAGTTCATCTGTATCGAAGTCGGCCACTGGGCTGGCCACGCGCAGCAGGCGCGTATCGCCCATCTTGAGGATGTCACGTACCGCCATGCAGAAGCTCCTTCATTGCGTTTTCATCAATCACTGGCACACCCAACTCCCGTGCTTTGTCGAGTTTGCTGCCCGCTTCCGCACCAGCCACAACGTAGCTGGTCTTTTTGCTAACTGATCCGGCCACTTTGGCGCCGGCGGCTTCGAGCATATCTTTGGCTTCGTCGCGGCCCAGTGTGGGTAAGGTACCCGTAATGACGAAGGTTTTTCCAGCTAGCGCTTGGAGTGCTACTGCAGCTGGTTCGCCCTCTTCCCATGTCAGCCCACAGGCACGCAGTTGTTCGACCACCTCGCGGTTGTGTGGCTGGTCGAAAAAAGTGCGCAGGCTTTTGGCGACGATGGGTCCGACGTCGGCAACCCCCAAAAGCTGCTCCTCACTTGCGTCAACGATAGCGTCGAGTTTGCCAAAATGCCGGGCCAATTCCTTGGCGGTAGCTTCGCCTACATGGCGGATACCCAAGCCAAAAAGAAACCGGGGCAATGTGGTTTGCTTTGATTTTTGTAGCGCATCCACGATGTTCTGAGCTGACTTTTCTGCCATTCTGTCAAGCGACGCGAGCGCCGCAAAGCCCAGGCGGTACAAGTCTGGCAGTGTCTTGACGACGTTAGCGTCCACCAATTGGTCGACTAACTTGTCGCCCAAACCCTCCACTTCGACCGCACGCCGCTGCGCAAAATGCAGAATCGCCTGTTTTCGTTGTGCGCTGCAAAACAGACCCCCGGTGCAACGGTAGTCGGCCTCTTCTTCTTCGCGCACCGCTGCGCTGGCGCACACCGGGCAAAAACGCGGCATCGTGAACTGCGGGGCGTCACCGACCCGTTTGTCCAGCAACACCGATACCACTTCGGGAATCACGTCGCCCGCGCGGCGAACCACCACGGTGTCACCCACCCGCACGTCTTTGCGGCGCGCTTCATCCTCATTGTGGAGCGTCGCGTTAGACACCGTCGTGCCGCCCACAAATACGGGCGAAAGTTTGGCCACAGGTGTCAACTTGCCGGTTCGGCCGACCTGGACATCGATCGCGAGAACCGTCGTGAGTTGCTCTTGCGCCGGATATTTATGCGCCACAGCCCAGCGCGGCTCGCGCGTGACAAATCCGAGTTGGCGTTGCAAGGCCAGGCGGTTGACTTTGTAGACGACACCGTCGATGTCGAAGCCTAGCGCATCGCGTTGTTGCCCGACTGTTTGATGGTAAGCTACCAATTCAATAGCGCCTTGTGCAATGCCCACGAGACCTGAAACTGGAAATCCCCACGCCTTCAGGGCCTCCAGCATTTCGAAGTGAGTTTGAAAATCTGGCCCGCCATTTTCTGGCGACACAACGTCGCCAAGGCCGTAGGCAAAAAAACTCAATGGTCTTTGCGCCGCAATGACTGGGTCGAGTTGTCGCACTGCGCCCGCTGCTGCATTGCGTGGATTGACGAAAGTCTTTTCGCCCTTTGCGCCTTTGGCAATTTTCTTGCGTTGCCTTTCGTTCAGAGCCTCGAAGTCGTCTCGGCGCATATAGACCTCGCCTCTCACTTCAAGCACTGCCGGTATCGACCAGAAAGGCGCAGACGCAGTGGCAAATGAGGGGGTCAATTTCAACGGGATCTGGCCAATCGTGCGAATGTTTTGCGTGACATCCTCACCATATTCGCCATCACCCCGCGTCGCCGCTTGCACCAGAACGCCCTGCTCATACCGCAGGCTCATGGCCAAGCCGTCAAACTTGGGTTCTGCCACGTATTCAATGGCGGCATCAGCCTCTCCAAGTCCCAATTCCCGCCGCACCCGCGCATCAAAATTCTGCGCGCCAGTGGCTTCTGTATCAGTTTCAGTGCGGATACTGAGCATCGGCACGGCGTGGCGCACCGAGGCAAACCCGTCCAGCGTCTTGCCGCCGACGCGTTGGGTTGGGGAATCCGCCGAGACTAATTGAGGAAACTGCGCTTCAAGGGCCTGCAACTCCTGGAACAAGTGGTCGTATTCCACATCGGGAATTAGAGGTTCATCCAGCACATAGTATTGGTGTGCATGCCGATGCAACTGTTCGCGCAAGGCCAGCGCCCTGGCCGTGGCCGTCTCCAATACAGGCATTAAGAAAACAGGCGCCGCGCCAACACGGAACCCGCTCCCAAATCCCGGTCATGCAGAGTGTCGTACAGCTTTTCCAGTTCGGAGCCGATGACGTCCATGGCCTCAGGGGCCAGCAGTTGCCCGTTGTCATCGGAAACGACACCATCCATGGCCTGCGCCAAAGCGCCCGCGCATTCGCGCATCTGCACGAACGGGCGCTCCGAACGCTCTACATGCGGCACGTCCAGGCTCAAAGTCACTTCACGGATGGCCGACTGCGTGGGGTCGTCCGCCAGCGCTGCCTGCGCGTCAAACCCCAAACCCAAAATCGGCGGCATGCCTGCCGTGCTGGCCGGCAGCACCATACGCCCCGGAATCACACCTGCCACAAAACCCAGCCGGGCGGCGTTTTGGGCGATGAATCCTGGACTCCACGCGGTGTGCCGGGCTCGCAGCGTAAAACTCAATTGGGCATCGTATTCGCCCGCAAAAGCGTCCAACTCACGCCCACGGGCCACTTCGTCCCGCATTTCAGGAAACTCTGGCGCGCCGTTGACAGCATCGGCAAAGGCCTGCGTTTTGATGACGAACTCGGAATATTCGATATCGTTCAGTGCGCCAGAACGGTTGGCCAACTGCACTCCCGCTTGAAAGGCGTCATAACGTTGCCCGCTGGTGGGCACTTCCCACTGCCGGTTCGCTGCATTCAAACCTTCAATCGCAAACGGTTTGCTGCCCACGCGCCGCGAGGGCGGCATGGCGCTTAACGCAGCTTCGCCCGAAACAGCGGAATCCAGAACAACCGGCGCAATCACATCAATCAGCGCATCCAGGCTGGCCTTCTTCTCAGGCGCAGGCAGGTGTGTCAAAGTTTCAGCGTCCATCGAAGGCTCGAGCAAATCGCCAGGCGGATGTATCGGATCCAACGCAGGTTGCTCACCATCCGGGCGGGCCTGGCGCGGCATGTTTTTGCGCGACACCCATGCACCATGCGCCACCACACCGGCCAGTACCAGGCCCCCCGCGATGGCCAGGCCGAGTTGGAGATTACTGAAAGCCATCGGCTTAAGCTGCCTGCGCCAGTACAGCGGCAGATTCCATGTCGACAGCCACGATACGGCTGACGCCCTGCTCCTGCATCGTCACACCAATCAACTGCCCCGCCATCTCCATGGCGATCTTGTTGTGGCTGATGAAGAGGAATTGGGTCTCTTTGCTCATGCTGGTCACGAGTTTCGCATAACGCTCGGTATTGGCATCGTCCAGTGGCGCATCGACTTCGTCCAGCAAGCAAAATGGCGCCGGATTGAGCTGGAAAATGGCAAACACCAGCGCGATGGCTGTCAGCGCTTTTTCGCCGCCCGAGAGCAAGTGAATGGTCTGGTTCTTCTTGCCTGGTGGCTGCGCAAACACCTGTACGCCAGAGTCCAGAATCTCAGCGCCGGTCATCTCCAGGCGTGCATTGCCACCGCCAAACAGCTCGGGGAACATCTTGCCAAAGTGTTCATTCACGGTGTTGAAAGTGCCGGCCAAAAGCTCACGCGTTTCACCGTCAATTTTCTTGATGGCGTCTTCCAGCGTCGTCATGGCTTCGGTCAAATCAGCCGTTTGCGCATCCAGGAACTGCTTGCGCTCACGCGCGGTGCTGAGTTCGTCCAGCGCAGCCAGGTTAACTGCACCCAGTGCAGTGATATCGCGGTGCAGGCGGTCAATCTCGGCCTGCAGTCCGTTGAGTTTGACATTGCCTTGGGTGATCGACTCCGCCACGGCCTCCAGGTTCGCCGCCGCGTCGATCAGTAGTTGTTCGTATTGCTCAAACCCCAGCCGCGCCGCCTGCTCCTTGAGCTGCGACTCGGTGATTCGATTGCGCATCGGCTCAAGCTCACGCTCCAGTTGCAGCCTGCGTTCGTCACTGCCACGCAGTTTGCCGGTTAAATCGTCGTATTCGCTGCGTTTGGCACCCAGCGCCTGCTCGCGTTCAAGTTTCAAGGCCAAGGCCGACTGAAGGCCCGCCTGGGCGGCAGCATCGGTCAAACGTGTCAATTCGGCTTGGGCCGACGTTTCTTCGGCGAATGTCGCCTGCGCCTGCACGGTGGCCGTGTCAATGGTGCGCGTAAGTTCGGCGCGGCGCACATCCAGGCTGCGCAGCGCAAAGGTGGCCTCCTGTGCCTGGCGCTCCAGGCCGCGCTGCTGGTCGCGGCAGGCGGCGAGTTTGCGTTCAGCGTCAATCACACGCTCGTCCAACAGCGCATGGCGCTCCTGCGTGTCGGCCAATTGCATGTCCAGGCCTTCAAAACGCGCCTCGGCAGTGACGCGGCGCTCTTGCAAATCGTCCAGTTGCGCATCGATCTCGGCCAGGTCGTCGGCAATCTGCTGGCCGCGTGCCCGTGTTTGCTCGGCAATTTGCGTTAAACGCAGGCATTCGACCTGCAAGTTATGCGCATCGGATTGGCTTTGGCTGGCTTCGCGCCGTGCCGACACCAGCCGCTGGGCGCTATCAGCGTAAGCGGCTTCGGCGCGAATCAAGACCGACTGAGTTTCTTCACTGATCAAGCTCTGCGCCCGCAGTTGTTTCTCTAAATTTTCAATTTCTTGCGCGCGGGCCAGCAAACCGGCCTGCTCGGAGTCCGGCGCATAAAAACTCACGCTGTGGGCGCCCACCGCATGCCCGGCTTGCACAAAAATCATCTCGCCGCCGTGGAGCTTGTCGCGTTGTTGCAGCGCGGCTTCCATGCTGGGCGCGGCAAAACAGCCGTGTAGCCAGTCACCCAAAATCGCTTTTTGACCGGCGTCGTTCAAACGCAGCAAGTCCGCCAAGGCCTGCAAACCGTGGCCAGCCGACGCCGCACCGCCAGTTTTTCCGGCCGCGGGCGGGCTATAAAACGCCAACTTGGCCGGTGGCGCATCGGCACCTGTGCTGCCCAGAAAGCCACGCACACTCTCCAGTCGCGAGACTTCAAGCGCGCCCAGGCGTTCACGCAGCGCGCCTTCCAGCGCGTTCTCCCAGCCCGGCTCGATGTGGATACGACTCCACAAGCCAGCCAGGCCATCCAGCCCGTGTTTGGCCAGCCAGGGTTGCAGTTTGCCGTCGGTCTTCACGCGCTCCTGCAAGGCCTTTTGCGCTTCCAGGCGCGCCTTGATATCGGCCTTTTTGGCAGATTCCGTGACGGCGCTCTGTTGCTGCGCACGCCGTGCGTCGTCCAACTGCGGCACGGCGTCTTGCAGCTCGTGCAGGCGGGCGTCGGCAATTTCGGCAGCTTCTTGCGCCGCGGTCAATTGGGTTTGCAGATCGCTCAAACGGGCGTCTTCTGGCGCGGCTAGCGATTTTTGATCGGCCACCTGTTTGTCACGGCGCAGGTTCAGCGCGCGTGCTTGTTCTTCGATATGCCGCTGCTCAGCCGCCAGAACCTGGATGTGCTGCTGCACCTGCACCACTTCACTGCGTTGTTCGTTGGCATTTTTCTGTGCCAGGCGCAGGGCGTCTTCCAGATCCGGCAGCGCCATGGCCTGTTCTTCGACCTGCGCGGCCAGCAGCGTGGACTGCTCTTCGCCTTGGGCTGCCAGGTCCGCCATGCGGCCAATTTCCGCCTCGGCATCTTCCTTGCGCGTGTGCCATTGTGTGGCCTGCTCCTTGAGCGTGGCCAAGCGCTGCACCACACGCTGGCGCCCTTCGACCACAAAACGAATCTCCGCCTCCAGCCGCCCTACTTCGGTGCTGGCTTCGTACAAAAGGCCCTGCGCCTGGTTCACATGGTCACCCGCCGCGTAATGCGCCTGGCGCACGGTTTCCAACTCGGCTTCAATCGCGCGCAGATCGGCTACACGCGCCTCTAGCGCGGTGCGGGCCCGTTCAGCGTCAAGTTTGACCTTGTCCTGTTCCGCCAGGGCATCGGCGCGTTTCAAAAACCACTGCTGCTGCTGCTTGAGCGTGGCATCGGCAGTCAGCGCGTTGTACTTTTGCGCGACTTCAGCCTGCTTTTCCAGCTTGTCCAGATTCGCATCGAGCTCGCGCAGGATGTCTTGCACACGCGTGAGGTTCTCGCGGGTATCGTGCAGGCGGTTCTCGGTCTCGCGGCGGCGCTCTTTGTATTTCGAAACGCCGGCGGCTTCTTCAAGAAACAGGCGTAGCTCTTCCGGCTTGCTTTCAATGATGCGCGATATCGTGCCCTGCCCGATGATGGCGTAGGCCCGAGGCCCGAGGCCCGTGCCCAAAAACACATCCTGCACGTCACGACGGCGCACCGGCTGGTTGTTGATGTAATAACTGCTGGTACCGTCACGCGTCAACACCCGTTTGACGGCGATTTCACCAAACTGGCCCCATTGCCCACCGGCGCGCGCATCCGCGTTGTCAAACACCAGCTCGACGCTGGCGCGGCTCGCCGGTTTGCGGGTATTCGTGCCGTTGAAGATCACGTCCTGCATCGACTCGCCGCGCAATTCGCTGGCCTTGGACTCGCCCAGCACCCAGCGCACCGCGTCCATGATGTTCGATTTGCCGCAGCCGTTCGGCCCAACCACACCCACCAACTGTCCGGGTAGCTGAAACGTGGTGGGCTCTACAAAGGACTTGAACCCGGATAACTTGATGGAATTGAGACGCACGGAAAAAAGTGAGAACTAAAGCTAACTTGTTGATTTATATGAAAAACTTTGGTTCGATCAGAACCCGAGTTATGGCACTATGATAACTTGCACACCGGCCCGGTTTGCCGTGACAAAAGGTAAACCACCAGCAGCCCTTCACAACCCGTCCGTCACCGTTTTCAAAGGCCCCCATGATCGACCGCCACCTAGACATCCCCACGCCCGATGGCGCTGTCAACACCTTCATCACCCACCCGGAAGAAGGTGGCCCGCACCCCGCCGTCATCTTCTACATGGACGCGCCGGGCAAGCGCGAAGAGTTGCACGACATGGCGCGCCGCCTGGGCTCAGCCGGGTATTGCGTGGTTTTGCCCAATTTGTACTACCGGCGCAGCCGCGACTTCAAACTCACGCCAGGTGGCGGTGAAGCGGAACGCGCCGTGATGTTTGAACACATGGATTCCATCACCCGCACCAACATCCTCAAAGACACACAAGCCCTGCTCAATTTCATCGACAAAGACCCGGCTATGAAACCCGGAAAAATCGGCGTGGTCGGTTACTGCATGAGCGGCCCCTTCATCTTCTGGGCGGCTGAAGCGCACCCGGAGCGCATCGCCGCCGCTGCCAGCTTCTACGGCGTGCGCCTGTGTACCGACGACCCGGATTCACCGCACCGTGACGCCCACAAAATCAAGGGCGAGGTGTACGTGGGCGCAGCAGAAACCGACGTCTGGGCCCCCACCGAGATGATCGCCGCGCTAGACGCCCACCTCAAATCCACCGGCATACGCGCCCGCGTGGAGACCTACCCTGGCACCCACCATGGCTTCGCCTTCCCCAAACGCGAAGGCCTCTACGACAAAGCGGCGGCCGAGCGTCATTGGGAGCGGCTGCATGCTTTGTTTGAGAGGAATTTGAAGGGGTGAGGAAAGCGATTTTCGATGGCTATCAAGTTTGGGTTGCTTCGCATTGATTTGCTTCTTACGCTCATAGCTTGAGCACATCTCGCACAAAACCTACTGTGGCATTGCGAGCGGCTGGCAAATTCAGCAGCGTATGCGGGGCACCCGGGATCAACACAATCGTCGCCTGTTTGTTGTCTTTGAGCGCATCGCCACAGTAGCCTTTGGCGGCGCTATTGCCTAGCCATGGGTTGGATGGCGAGAAAAACACATCGGTCGAGCTCATCACATTCAGAACCGGCTGGGTGATGACGGCTGTGCGGTGGTTATCCACGAAATAATTGTTCTCACAGCTCCATGAATACAGCATGCGGCCTGCAAACTCGTTGCCACCGTAACGCGCCACTGCAGGCCCGCCTTCACTGGTACCCGCCAGTATCAAGCGCGCGGTGTCTGCCCACGGCGCAAGCCGCAAGGCTTGCAGTGCTAGGGGAATCTCAGACGAACGCAGGGCGTGGATTTTCTCGTACACGTCTTTGCTTACTGGGGATTTGTAGGTAAGACGGTTGGGCAGCGCAAACGAATCAGGTGCAAAGCTGGCCACGCCCAGGCTTGCCAGCCACAACTGCCATTCGCCAATGGCTTTGAGTTCCAAGCCAGAAGAACCGTGTAAAAACACCACGACCGGCACCTTTACTCGGGTGTCTTTTGGGGCGTTGGCAAATGTACCTACATAGATCGGGCCACCCGTCACGCTGGCAGGCAACACCACAGCGGCGCGCTGCGCGACGCTTGCGCTGGACGCAGTGTTGTGATGCACGGCATCCCCTTTGACCTCGCCGACGGGTGTTGACGGATGCGGTGCTGGCGCTGTTTGCGCGCAAGCGCCAAGGAGCGTGACTGCACACGCCAAGGCGACCCCATACCCCAGTTGGCGTAAGTTAAAGAACATCTAGAAGCTCCTGAAAGTGGTGAATCGAGAAACTTTAATAGGCGAACAACTCTACGTCCAATGCATTGATTAGCATGATTCATAATTTAAATTTATGAATCTAAGTCAACGCCACCTGCAAATGTTTGTCACCACGGCGGCCCAGATGAATGTCTCGCGGGCCAGTCAGGCCCTGCATATCAGCCAGCCTGCACTGAGCCGGGCGTTGCAAGAGCTGGAGTCGCAACTCGGTGTCAAGCTGCTGCTGCGCACCACCCGTCAGTTGACGTTGACACACGAGGGGAGTCAGTTTTTACCGGTGGCCCAGCGTCTGCTGCATGACCTTCAACAGGCTGCCAGCGACCTTTTGGCGCAGGCCACCGGGCTGACTGGTGCTGTGACGCTGGCACTCGGCACAGCCTTTGGCTGTAGCGTGCTGCCAGATATTTTGCGCAGCTTTGCCCTCAGCCACCCCGGTGTGCGGGTGAGACTGATTGACGACAACAGCGCGGGGATTTCGTCGCGCGTCATTCGGACCGAAGCGGATTTGGGCATTGGCTCATTG
This sequence comes from Rhodoferax sp., assembly GCA_031418395.1. Taxonomy (GTDB): domain Bacteria; phylum Pseudomonadota; class Gammaproteobacteria; order Burkholderiales; family Burkholderiaceae_C; genus JANYCG01. The sequence continues at coordinate 22,855 of JANOXL010000220.1, forward strand.
TTTGGCAACACCAGTGGCATGTCGTGCCGCCTGCTGCTGACCGCGCCGCTGGGATTGCTGGGCGATCCGGCGAAATTCGACATCACTGCCGCCTGCAACTCGGGTGACTTGAGCCAATTGCCACTCCTCAAAGAGCCGCCCGACAGCAGCATCATGCAGGTGCTGCAAAGCCGCGGTTCGACGCTGGTGCAACACATGGAAAAAGGTGTGGAGGTAAGCAGCCTGGCGCTGCAATTGGCGCTGGCGCAAGCGGGTGTTGGCGTAGCAGTAGTGTCTGCTTTGGGCGCATCCCATCCGCAAGCCAGCGGGCTGCAATTTTTGCCCTTGAAGCCAGGTTTGGAACGTGAAGTTTTCCTGATGCAGCGGCGAGACCGTGAGCTGAACCCGTCGGCGCGGGCTTTTGCCCATGCGCTGCTCACCGGGCTGGCGCTGGCCAAACTGCACCCCGGCGTCAGGTGTGCGGCGACAACGGATTAACTGCAGATTAAAGCCGCATCAAGGTCCCTATTTCCGTATCTCCCCACCCACGGCAAAAAATTGAGCAATGGGCTTTCAGTACCAGTGGCTAGTTTGGTCATGCGGACAGTCCCTTACAACGTGTCGCCGATTGCCGACTACGATCCATCGTCGCAATACCCAGTCAGGTGATCGCACAAAAATCGGTTGCATCCAGCGCTCGGCGCTGTTCGTGACTAATCTTACAAGTGCTATTGTATTTATAGCAATAAAGCTAAATAGGACGAGACCTGTAAGTCAAAAACCCTTGAAAACTCCTTTGGCAACTGAAAAACGATCCACTAATTAACATGGGAGTTAACATTTGGAAATGCCAAGCTCGTTGGCTCGACTACGTCAGTTGCCGTCGATGCTCAAGTGACCCGGCTCCCTCAATTCAAAGCTTCGAATACTGCCGCGCCAGGGCCACTGCCACCCGCGTGATCAGTTCATAAGGGATGGGTTGATCCAGGGGGAACGACAGATTGCCTTTTTCACCCCGATAGGGCGCCAGCTCCCGCACGAGGGCCGCGTCGTCGCTGACGGGCGGATACACGCCCAGATGTTTCTTGAACGCGGCGTAGTAGAAAAAGACGCGTTGTTGCCTGAAGGCCGGCATTTTGTAAGCAACGGTCTCGACGGCGCCTGGAACCGCCCCTTGGACGGTTCGGCGGATTTCCTGGAGTGCGCCCTGCACGGCCGCTGGAGCGGCGGCGATGTAGTCGTCTACTGTGGTTGACGTCATGCGGTGGATTTTCGCGATCGACTTAGGCTGCGTTGAGTGCTGCTTGCACCCCTTGTTCCGCTACATTCTGGCACCAAAGCACCCAACAATCGAGTAGTGTTTTTACCGCGTAACATCTGAACACATCATCGTTTTGGAGATCAATGAAGATGGATTGGCACGATTGGGTTGGCAATTTTTGCTATTTTTTTGTTGGCGGTGTCCTACCTGGTCACCAATATGATTTGGCTGCGCAGCGTGGCCGTTTTGGCGCTGACGCTGGAGGCGGTCTATTTCTATTTCAGCGCCGATAAACCGCTCTGGGTTGGTATTTTTTGGGCGGCTGTTTTTGTGGTGATCAATCTCGTGCAATTGGCCATCATCTATCGAGAACTGTCCAGGGTCAAACTGAGCGACGAGGACCGGTTGCTTCAAAAAGGAGCGTTTTCCGGACTGAGTGAGATCGAGATTCAGCGCATCGTCAATATCGGCGAGTGGCGTACGGTTGAAAAAGGCTTCGAGCTCACGCAAGAAAACTCCAAGGTGACTGAAATCATGGTGCTGGTTGCGGGGACAGCCAGCGTCCATGTGGCTGGCCGCGTGGTGACCACCCTTCACGCAGGTGCTTTGGTGGGCGAGATTAGTTTCGTCACCAAAAAGCCCGCCACGGCAACCGTCATCGTCCAAGTGGAAAGCCGCATTTTTGTAGTCAACGTGGCCAAGCTCGAAGCCCTGTTGACCAAGTTTCCAGAAATGGACAAGCGCATTCACCACGTGGTGGAGTTGGATCTAACTTCCAAGTTGGCGGCCCTGGTTTAGCGGATCAAAATGGCGTCAAGTGGTGATGAGTAAGACGGTTACGCTGTTGCCGCTTGGATGGCTTGAGTGAAATTTTGACGTTTTTTTTGGGTAGTTTTTTCGAGAGTGCTGGCGCAGGCTTGCTTATATTGCAAATGTCAGCCGCCTGATGGCTGCTGCTTTATTTATAGCAATAACTCTATATATGACGAGACCTAATGGATGGAAACATTCACAACTTTAAATTTCTTCTGAAAAATCAATCGAAAGTTAACATGGTTGTTAACAGCGCTCCACTTTCGGTTGGTTTTTTTGGAATTCTAAATTAAGTAGCACATCAGGTCTCATGAAATATAGATAGTGTGCTATATATCTAATAGCATAGATGACAACTTCATCGAACTTGCTGTTGGAGCGGTACAAACAAGAAGTGAAGTCTTTCAATTTACGTTGAGCTTTTGATTGACTCCAAGTTACTAGCAGTTCATACCCTGCCCGCAAGACTTTCCCGGTCAAAACCCTGCAAACCCGCAATCCAACCCATCGCGCCACCCGTCGGCAGAAGCTGCGTGCCGCCCCTTCGGGCAAAGGCTATTGATTTCATTAATGAATAGTATTGGATCAATAGGCATCATCACTTTAAACTTTGGCTTGCAAATCACTGCAATACACCTTTGGAGTTGTCATGTCCTCAGAAGCCAAGTGCCCCTTCCCTCAAACCGCAGGCAAAAACACCACGGCCGCGGCGCGTTCCAACGCCGACTGGTGGCCCAATCAATTGAAGCTGGGCATCCTGCACCAGCATTCGGCGGCGTCCAACCCGATGGGCGCGGATTTCGACTATGCCCAGGAGTTCAAGTCCCTTGACTTGGATGCGCTGGTCAAAGACTTGCATGCGTTGATGACCGATTCGCAAGACTGGTGGCCGGCTGACTGGGGCCACTACGGCGGCCTGATGATCCGCATGGCCTGGCACGCTGCGGGCACCTACCGCGTGGGTGACGGCCGTGGTGGCGCGGGCACGGGCAACCAGCGTTTTGCCCCGCTCAACAGCTGGCCTGACAACGGCAACCTGGACAAGGCGCGGCGCTTGCTGTGGCCGATCAAACAAAAATACGGCCGCAAGATTTCCTGGGCTGACCTCTTCATCCTGGCGGGCACTGTGGCGCTGGAGTCCATGGGTTTCAAGAGCTTCGGGTTTGCCGGTGGCCGGGTCGACATCTGGGAGCCTGAGCAAGACATCTATTGGGGCGCGGAAAAAGCCTGGTTGGCCACCAGCGACAAGGAAAACAGCCGCTACAGCGGCAAGCGCGAGCTGCAAACGCCCCTGGCCGCCGTGCAGATGGGCCTGATCTATGTGAACCCGGAAGGCCCGGACGGCAAACCCGACCCGGTAGCCTCGGGCCGCGACGTTCGCGAAACC
>JANOXL010000221.1:0-15785 GCA_031418395.1 Rhodoferax sp.
CAAGAGAACTGCTTGAATTTCTCGCCGGTCCAGTGGCTGTCCCTTTGATCAAGTCGAAGGGGTATGAACCTGGGTAACACACCCAGAGTTAAAGACTTTGTTGTCACATTTACCAATCAGCGCCCACTGGAGTGCGGTGACGTATTGAGGTGTCGGTGGTTTGCAATCACCGAATCGCTATCTGTGGCGAATTGCCCGTCCATATAAGCGCCAGTTCTGGGTTGTGATTTTTTGCCGGCGGGCTTTTCGCGCCTGGCCCACAACCGACCCCACGCCACCAACCCCGCCCCAGCGGCTCACTCTGTGGCGCTGAGGAGCGCAGGGCTTGCGGCCGGCGCGCTTGCGCGCATCGTCATCAAACTTGGCGCAGTTGTTTGAGCGGAGTGAAACGCAGCGAGTTCTGCGCCAGGCCGCAAGACCGAGCACCGCAAGGCAGGCGCCGCAGGACGCCCGGCACAGTGTGAGGCGCTGGGGCGGGGCCGGTGGGGCTAGCCCAAGTCAAATGCCTGAGCCAACCTGCGCCCTTACTTCAACCACCCCCGCTTCCTGAAGTACCACATCGGCACCAGCGCGCTGGCCAGCATCAGCAAGAGCGCGGCGGGGTAGCCCCAGGTTTGTGCCAACTCCGGCATGTGCTGAAAGTTCATGCCGTAAATGCTGGCAATCAAGGTGGGCGGCAAAAGGGCGACGCTGGCCACCGAGAAGATCTTGATGATCTTGTTCTGGTTGATGTTGATGAAACCCACCGTGGCGTCCATCAAGAAGTTGATCTTGTCGAAGAGGAAAGCGGTGTGGCTGTCCAGCGAATCAATGTCGCGCAGAATCTGCCGGGCGTCTTCAAACTGGTCGGCATTGAGCATCTTGCTGCGCATCATGAACGAGAGCGCGCGGCGCGTGTCCATCATGTTGCGGCGGATGCGGCCGTTCAAGTCTTCGTGTTGCGCGATGGCGGCCAGCACTTCGCCGGCCAGGGCGTCGGTCACGTCGCCAGACACCACGTTGGCGCTGACTTTTTCAAGCTCGACGTAGATGCCTTCGAGCGTGTCGGCGTAGTATTCTGCGTCTGCATCGAACAGCTTGAGCAACACTTCTTTGTCGTCTTCGATCAGCCCTGGCGCGCGGCGCGCTCGCATGCGCAGCAGGCGGAACACGGGCACGTCTTCATCGTGAATGCTGAACAAGACGCCCCGGCTTTTGAGCTCGGCGTTGTGCTGGTTCAGGATGAAGGCCACGCGCACGGTGCGGGGCGCTGCGTCGTCGGCAACCAGGAAGTCGCTGCGGATGTGCAACTCGCCGTTGTCTTCCTCGTAGAAGCGGGCGGACTCCTCGATGTCCTCGTCCATCGCGTCTTCCGGGATGGAGAGGCCGTAATATTGTTTGATCCAGCGCTTTTCTTCCAGCGTCGGCGATTCGAGGTCAACCCAAATGGGTTGAAATTTGGAGAGCTCTTCCAGGGATTCGATTTCCTCCTGAAACAGCCGACCGTTGGCAAGGGTGAAGATGTTGAGCACTCTTTGACTCCCGATTGGTTCCCCAATCAATTCAATGCATCTTGGTGCCACCCAGGGGCGGCTTCAATGTGGGTGGTAGGTCTGCCGCCAATCCCGATGCAATGTGGGAGTTGGCGCCTACCGAATACTCGGGTGGTCCAAGGAGTGCTCTCCTGTTGTGGCGATGGCCAAATTATCGCACTGGCGGGGTGAAGGGGTCCGGTGATCGGCCGAATTTCTACCGCGCCCGAAGGGTGTCCGCAGCCCATCCCAACCCAAGCGCCACGTATCCACGCCCAATAAATCCGTGCTTCCTTAACGCCGCACCATGTCCCAAATCAGCAAAGCGCCGAGGGTGGCGCCCAGCGCTGACCAGGCCAGCGCCGTCTTCACGGCGCGGCGCCGCCTGGCTTCTTCCTCGGCCAGCCCGTCAAGCGTCTCGCGCACCTGGCGGATGGCTACTTTTTCGGCAACACGCTGGATGCGGGCTTTGGGGATGGCCGGGTCGTGTCGCTCGATTAACCCCATCACGTTGCCAAAAGGGTCGAGTACCGAGGCGGTTTGGGTGTCGCCATCGATGTGCGCCACGGCCTGGAAGGGCGCAGCATTCAGGCCCTGCAGGCGCAGCAATTCGCTTTGCAGGCTATCAACGCGCCAGTACACGGTGACCTGTCCTGGGCTGCCTTCATCCGACGTATGGTTCTCCTGCTCCAGGCGCAAGAGGCTGCCGCCGAGAAAAAACGTGGCACTGGTGGCATCGCGCAGATAGGGCTCGATGTCGAGCGCGCGGGTGTACCAGGTGACCGCCAGTGGCAAATCTGGCACCCCGATGCGGGTGGCTTGAAGGCCTTCAATCATGGGTTAAGGTTAAATTATTTTATTGAAAAACTCAATAACACTAAATTATCGCCATTAGGTCTCTTCTTATTTTAGTTTAGTGCTATTAAATAAATATTAAAAATAGACTAAATTTACATAGTATGTATACTTAAAATCCAAAATAAACTGGAAATTCAAGCGCTATAGACGTGTTTTGAGATGCCACGAGATCGGAGGCTGCAAACTGCAAACTGCAAACCGCTACACCGTTTGCAGTCCTACATTCAGGCCGTAAAAAACTCCAAAAACTCGGTTTTCCGCGCGTACGCGTCCGTCTCGCCCAGGGCAATCAGGGTTTGCACAAAGTTGGGTTCAAACAGTAAATAACTGGCCAACACGCCGCCACCGCCGTTCAAAATGCCCAGGCCACTCAAGGCGTGGCGCGTTGCCACCGGCAGCTCTTTGATGTGTTGCTGAGCTATCTCGTCAAGCGACTGTGAAGGTGCGATGGCCATGACGTCGATCGCCTTGTAAGGCAAGGCTGATGCGGCATCGCGCGGGAGCGCTTTGAGGGTGCTGGTGACGCGCCGTGTCTGCTCTACATCAGCGTGCAAGGTATCGTGAAACACCGTGGCCATGGTGTGCCCCATGATGCTGCCCAGTGTGGTGCCAGGCAAGGCCGCCGCCGAGTTGGCGGCCAGCGCCGGGCGGTCGGGTTGCCCCACGCCCACCACCAGAATCTTGCGTGCGCCCAAGTGCATCGCGGGCGAGAGCGGCGAGATTTGCCGCATGGAGCCGTCTCCAAAAAACTGGCGCTGCCCGTCTACCCACAAAGCCGTGGCCGGAAACAGAAACGGAATGGCACTGGAAGCCATCAAGTGTTCGATGCTGATCTGCGTGAACTCCGAGCGCCGCCCAGGGCGACTCCATCCGTCAAACGGCGCGCCCTTCAAGGTGTGGCAAAACGTCCAGTGTGTGCCGCTGGTGTAGCTGGAGCCGGTGATCGCCAACGCAGTGATGGCAAAGGAGCGCAGTCCGTCTTCAATGGCTTGCAACGAGACACCCTTGTGAAGGGTATCCACCAGCGGCAAGTTGTCCAGAATGGCCCCCTGCGCGCGGGCGTTGCGCGAGAGCTGCCAAGCCGCCGCGATGCGCGAAAACCGAACCCACGAGGGCACGTTGAGGCGGTAAACGTGGTCTGAGCGCAATTCGCCCCAGAACTTGGCCAGTTGATCAAAAGCGCTTAAACCTTTGGTCGCCCAAGAAGCCAGGCAGGCCGCATTGATGGCGCCTGCTGACGTGCCCACGAGCACCTGAAACGGAAACGCCTTCGACAGCGACGGATGCAGCCGGATCATCGACGCCAGCGCCCGCAACACCCCGACCTGGTAGGCCGTACGCGCACCGCCCCCCATCAGCACCAGCGCGGTCGATGGCTTGGCGTAGCGGGCCAGGCCCGCATGGATGATGGTGTCAAGGCTCATAGCGCAATTGTGACGGGATGTTAGAGTCTGTCGCAAGACCCGCTCTGCCAAAGAATGCCTGAATCCCCCAAATTGATGACAAGTAAACGCGAGAACTGGTTGTTGTTCACGCTGGCGGGTATCCAGTTCAGTCATATTCTGGATTTCATGATCATGATGCCGCTGGGGCCGCAGTTCACGCGGATCTTCGGCATCAACGATGCGCAGTTTGGCCTTTTGGTATCGGCCTACACGCTGGCAGGGGGCGTGTCGGGCCTGGTGGCGTCCACCTTCATCGAGCGTTTTGGCAGAAAACGCATGTTGCTCACGCTGTACACCTTTTTTGGCCTCTCCGCGCTAGCCTGCGCGCTGGCACCGGGCTACGCCACCTTGATGCTGGCGCGTGTTTTGGCGGGTGTTTTTGGCGGCGTGTTGTCCAGTCTGTCCCAAACCATTGTGGGCGACGTGATCCCGTTTGAGAAACGCGGCCGGGCCATGGGCATCGTGATGAGTTCGTTTTCGCTGGCGTCCGTTGCGGGTGTGCCCGTGGGCCTGTGGCTGGCAGAGCACTTCGGCTGGCACGCGCCGTTTTTTGGCATCGCCAGCCTGTGCCTGGTGTTGGCGACCTTTGCGGCGTTGACGATGCCACCGCTGGACGACCACGTGGGGCAACAAACAGGCACCTCCGCCCTGGGGCGGATCAAGGCCGTCCTGGCAGAATCGAATCACCGCCGCGCTTTCGCGTTTTCAGCCTCGATGATGCTGGCTGGCTTCACCATCATCCCGTATCTGGCCATTAACTTGCAATACGGCATCGGTTTGCGTTCCGATCAGTTGCCCTATGTCTACCTCTTTGGTGGCGTGGCATCGCTGATATTGGCACGGTGGTTCGGGCGTATGACCGACCGCTGGGGCAAAGTCAAGAGTTTCCGCTTGATGGCAACCGTCGTCGTCCTGCCAATGTTCGCCGTCACCTTGCTGCCCTTCGGCACACCGTTATGGGTCGCGATTGCCGTCTCGACGCTTTTCATGATGTGTATGAGCGGGCGCATGATTCCCGGCATGGCCATCATCACCTCCGCCGCCAACCCGGCCTTGCGCGGCACTTTCATGACCCTGAATGCCTCGGTGCAATCGGCCGCGATGGGATGTGCGGCGCTGCTGGGCGGCCATTTGATCGGTCGCACGGCAAATGGGCAGGTGCAGGATTTTTGGCAGGCCGCTGCTGTAGGCGCCGGCTTCAGTTTGCTGACGGTTTGGCTCGCCGGCAAGCTCGATTTGCACACCTCCCCTGTGCCCAAAACGTCAAACGCTGCCTAAAACTGGCTTAAAACACAGCCTGTTTCGAAGAGTTGGACGATAAATAACAAATTTTGCAAAAAAAGGCGTTGCGTTTGCGACCAATCGTAGGCATAGTGAATTCAGGTGAGAGTTTTTCAACGTGAGAGCAACAGGAGGTTATTTATGAACTTGACGATCAGCGGTCACCATCTCGAAGTTACCCCGGCCCTGCGAAATTACGTCACGACCAAGCTTGATCGAATCACCCGCCACTTTGACCAGGTGGTCGATGTCAAAGTACTACTCACCGTCGAAAAACAGAAGGAAAAAGAACGAAGACAACGTGCCGAATGCAACATCCACGTCAAAGGCAGCGACATGTTTGCCGAGAGTTCCCACGAGGACTTGTATGCCGCCGTGGATGAGTTGGTCGACAAACTCGACCGCCAGGTGGTTCGCCACAAAGACCGCCTGCAAAATCACCATCACGAAGCGCCGAAACGGTTGATGTAGCGCTGGAGCCCGAAGCAGGGCTCCCCTACGCCAAGGTTTTCGCGTCACGCGCTTGACTTTGACTCCACAAACCACAGTAGAGCCACCTGCCCAAACAGGTGGCTTTTTTGTCGGCATAATTCGCCTTCCATGAACCGACTTGCCAGCATCCTGCCCGCAACCCATGTATTGGTGGGCGTAGAAGCCACCAGTAAAAAACGTGCCTTCGAAGAAGCCGGGCTTTTGTTTGAAAATTTCAATGGACTTGGGCGCGCTTTGGTGACTGACAGTCTCTTTTCCAGAGAACGATTGGGTTCAACCGGGCTGGGCCATGGCGTGGCCATTCCCCACGGGCGCATCAAAGGCCTCAAAGCACCCTGTGCCGCCGTCTTTCAGTTGGCCCGGGCCATTGGGTTTGACGCGCCCGACGAACAACCCGTGGGCACGCTTATTTTCCTTTTGGTGCCCGAAGCGGCAACCCAAAAACATCTGGAAATATTGTCAGAAATTGCTGAAATGCTCAGTGATGCGCCCCTGCGCTCGCAGCTTGCGCAGTGCACGGACGCATCCCAGCTGCATGGACTGATCCACGCTTGGCAGTCCGCCATGGTCGCCTAGACCTGTTTTGCGAACCTGCTTCCGTTGAAACCTACAGCCGTCAGCGCGGATGCCCTGTTCGAAGAGTTTCGTGAGCGCCTGCATTGGGAGTGGCTGGCGGGCCTGGGCGCGTCAGAACGGAAATTTGACGAGGTAGCGGTGCGGGCGGCACGCTCGGGCGCTGATTTGGTGGGTTACCTCAATTACATCCACCCTTACCGCGTGCAGATTTTGGGTGAGCGGGAGTTGGCTTACCTCACCAATGCCGAGCCCGAAGACTGCGCCCGGCGCATCTCCCGCATCGTCACATTGGAGCCGCCGGTGGTGGTCGTGGCAGACGGGCAAAAACCACCCGATGCCCTGCTGTCGATGTGTGAACGTGCACAAATTCCGATGTTCGCCACGCCTGAATCTTCGGCCTTTGTCATCGACGTGTTGCGTGCGTTTTTGTCTAAACATTTCGCCGACCGCGCGTCCATGCACGGCGTGTTCATGGACATTCTGGGCTTGGGTGTCTTAATCACCGGGGAATCCGGCTTGGGCAAAAGCGAACTCGGCCTGGAGTTGATTTCGCGCGGCAACGGTTTGGTGGCCGACGATGCGGTGGATCTGTTCCGAATTAACCAGACGACGATTGAAGCGCGCTGCCCCGAGTTGCTGCAAAACCTGCTGGAAGTGCGCGGCATTGGACTCCTGGACATTCGCGCGATTTTTGGCGAGACGGCAGTACGCCGAAAAATGCGGCTGAAGTTGATCGTCCACCTGGTGCGCCGTGAAACTCTGGAGCGGGAATACGAGCGCATTCCTTATGAACCCCTGACGCAAGACGTGCTGGGTATTCCCGTGCGAAAGGTGGTGATTCAGGTGGTGGCCGGCCGCAACATCGCGGTGCTGGTCGAAGCCGCTGTGCGCAATACGATTTTGCAATTACGTGGCATCGATACCTACCAAGAGTTCGTGGAGCGCCACCGAAAAGCCATGGCGTCAGGCACCCCATAGGCACGGCGTTCGTCCAACAAGCTGGGCCGTGCTCGCCAGCGGCTACAAGCGATAGCCGTTAGTCGTTAGTTGTTAGCCAGTAGGCAAAGTCAATTCCCAAATCGCCTCGGTGCCGGCCGGTTGGGGCAAGGCTCTTTCGTGCAGTTGGCGTACAAGCTCAGGGCGTGGTCGGCAATCTGAAAACCTTTGGATTTGGCAACGCTGTGCTGCCGGTTTTCAATTTCTGCGTCAAAAAACTCCTCAACCCGCCCGCAATCCAGGCAAACCAGGTGGTCATGATGCTGGCCTTCATTGAGTTCGAACACCGCTTTGCCGCTCTCAAAATGGCTGCGGCTCAAAATACCGGCTTGTTCAAACTGGGTCAACACCCGATAAACCGTAGCCAAACCCACGTCGGAGCGGTCTTGCAACAATACACGGAAAACGTCTTCGGCCGTCATGTGGCGCTGGCCACCTTTCTGGAAGATGTCCAGAATCTTCAGCCGAGGCACAGTGGCTTTGAGGCCGGTATTTTTGAGTTCGTCGATGGTGTCCATGCGATCTTTCAGCGGTGCGCAGCGATCTGCCGCCCGCAGGCCAACCGCTACAATGCGCCGATGATATCGCTGTATTCCCGCGCCTCAAAAGTCAGGCTTCGTGTTGCCCGCTGGGCGTCTGTGGCCGCCGCCTCGGTTTTGATGGCCTGTGGCACCACCGACAACGTCAGCAACCGTTTGGCGTCGATCATTTCGCCCTATAGGATGGATATTGTCCAGGGGAATTTCGTCTCCAAAGAACAGGCTGCGGCACTGCGTGCCGGCATGAGTCGTTTGCAGGTGCGTGATCTTTTGGGTACCCCGCTTTTGGTCAGCATGTTCCATTCTGATCGTTGGGACTATGCGTTTACCTTCAAGCGTCAAGGTGTTGAGCCCCAGTCGCGCAAAGTCACTGTGTTTTTCAAAAGTGATGTGGTCGACAGGTTTGAAGCCGACAACTTGCCGACCGAAGCCGAATTTGTCGCCTCGCTCAACTCTGGGCGCCGCATCGGCAGTGTGCCCGTGTTGGAGGCCAGCGAAGAGAGTTTGGCCAAATTTGGGGCCTCCAAACCTGCCCCGGCTGCGCTGACACCCAGCCCGGTTTTGCCGCCTCTTCCTGAGCGTTATCCGCCGCTCGAATCGCCGACACGTTGACCTCGCGCCCACAATCGAATGATGCAACACAAAATTGCCGTTGCCGGCGCCTCCGGGCGCATGGGCCACATGTTGATCGAGGCCATCCGGGCGGCGAACGATTGTGAACTGACAGGCGCACTGGATGTGTCCACCAGTCCAGCGATGGGCCAAAGCGCCTGGGCCTTTCTCGGGCAGACCCACGGCCCGCAGGTCACGGCTGATTTGCGTGTGGGGCTTGCAGGTGCGAAAACGCTCATCGATTTCACGCGCCCCGAGGGCACGCTCGCGCATTTGAAGGTGTGCCTCGAATTGGGTGTGAGTGCGGTTATCGGCACCACGGGTTTTAGCGACGCACAAAAAGCTGAGATCACCGCTGCAGCGCGGGAAATTCCCATCATGCTGGCGCCCAATATGAGTGTGGGTGTCAACGTCACACTCAAGCTGCTGGACCTAGCGGCGCGTTCGCTGGACAACGGCTACGACATCGAAATCATTGAAACACACCATCGCCACAAAGTTGACGCGCCTTCGGGAACAGCGTTGAAGATGGGCGAAGTCGTTGCGCAGGCGCTGGGGCGCGACCTCAAGGGCCACGCTGTGTTCACCCGTGAAGGCATCACCGGCGCGCGTGACCCAAAGGCCATCGGTTTCTCGGCCATCCGTGGTGGTGACATTGTGGGAGACCATACGGTGATGTTTGCCGGCATAGGCGAACGCATCGAGATCACCCACAAGTCGTCCACCCGCCAAAGCTACGCCGACGGCGCTTTGCGCGCTGTACGTTTTCTGGCGGGCCAAAAACCGGGTCTTTACGACATGTTTGACGTGTTGGGTCTCAAATGAATCTGCTTTCACTCTTCTCGCAAGGCGACTTTGTCAGCAAAACGGTGGCCCTGCTGCTTTTGGTGATGTCGGTCAGCAGTTGGGTGGTGATTTTGTGGAAAGGCTGGTTATTGCAGCGGGCCAAGGGTGAAGTGGCGCGTAGCATTGCGGCATTTTGGCAATCTGCGACGCTGGATGAAGCTTCCCCCAAAGTTGTGGCATTTGACCGTGCAGGTCTCGTCAGTCCGCTACTAAGCGCTATAAAAACAGAAGCACCTGGCACCTTGGCGGCAGCCGGTGACAAAGCCCAGCAGCTCACGCGTGTGTTACGCGACGCCTTGCACGGCATTTTGCAAAAACTTCATTTTGGCCAGGTTTTGTTGGCCACCATTGGTGCCACTGCGCCTTTTGTAGGTTTGTTGGGCACCGTTTGGGGCATTTACCACGCGCTGATCGGCATTTCCAGTGCCGGGCAGATCACCATTGACAAAATTTCCGGCCCGGTTGGGGAGGCGCTGATCATGACGGCTGCCGGTCTGGCGGTCGCCATCCCGGCGGTATTGGCCTACAACGTGTTTGGTCGCACGATCAACCGCATTGAAGCCGATCTCGAAGGCTTCGCCCGTGATTTGCGCGAATTGCTGACCCACGCCAAGGCTTGACAAGCATGGCTTTCGGCAGGCTCGAACGCGACAAAGGCTCAGCCCCGATGAGCGACATCAACATGACGCCACTGATTGACGTCATGCTGGTGCTGGTGGTCATCTTCATCATCACCGCGCCTTTGCTGGCCAGTTCCATCAAGCTTGATTTACCCCGCGCCGAGGGCGCCAAACCCAACGACGCCCCCAAATTTGTAATGCTCGTGGTAGACAAAGCAGGCCAAACCTTCATCGATGACAAGGCCATCACCGCAGAAGAGTTGAGTACGCAAATGGCCAAAATTGCGGCCCAAAATCCGGATACAGAGTTGCAATTGCGGGCCGATGAAGCCGTGCCTTATGGCCGTGTTGTCGAGATCATGGGCGCTGCCCAAAAAGCCGGGCTGAATCGAATCGGCTTCGTTGCCAGCCCCAAGCGCTAGCGTTGGCATGCCCGCCCCCTAGAATTGGGGCATGGAAGATCAATACAACCCAAAAGCTTACGACCATTCCAGCGTAGAACGTGTGGCGCAAGCCCAGTGGACCGCCGCTGACGTGTACCGTGTCACCGAAAATGCCCGCAACGCTGCCGGGCAGCTGAAAAAGAAGTTCTACGCCTGCTCCATGTTGCCCTACCCCAGCGGCAAGCTGCATATGGGCCATGTGCGCAACTACACCATCAACGACATGCTGACGCGCCAGCTGCGCATGAAGGGCTTGAACGTCCTGATGCCGATGGGTTGGGACGCCTTTGGCCTGCCGGCTGAAAACGCCGCGATGAAAAACGGCGTGCCACCCGCCAAATGGACCTACGACAACATCGCCTATATGAAGCAGCAGATGCTGGCGATGGGGCTGGCCATCGACTGGAGCCGTGAGATCGCTACCTGCGACCCGAGTTACTACAAATGGAACCAGTGGTTGTTCCTCAAAATGCTGGAAAAAGGCATTGCTTACCGCAAGACCCAAGTCGTGAACTGGGATCCGGTGGACCAAACTGTGCTGGCCAACGAGCAAGTAATCGACGGCAAAGGCTGGCGTACGGGTGCCGTGGTGGAGCGGCGCGAAATTCCAGGGTATTACCTCAAGATCACACAATACGCCCAGGAACTGCTGGACAGCGTGCAATCCAGCCTGCCGGGCTGGCCCGAGCGCGTGAAACTGATGCAGGAGAACTGGATTGGCCGCTCTGAGGGCGTGCGTTTTGGGTTCACCCACGACATCAGGGACAGCGCAGGCAAGTTGATCGGTGATGGGCGGATGTATGTTTTCACAACACGTGTGGACACCATCATGGGCGTGACTTTCTGTGCCGTCGCGCCCGAGCACCCCTTGGCTTTGCATGCCGCCTTGTCCAACCCCAAACTGGCGACCTTCATTGAAGAGTGCAAGCAGGGCGGTACGACCGAGGCCGAGCTGGCCGCGCGGGAGAAAGTGGGCATGCGCACGGGGCTTTTCGTCACCCATCCGCTGAACGGGCACAAAATCGAGCTGTGGGTCGGCAACTACGTGCTGATGAGTTACGGCGACGGCGCGGTAATGGGTGTACCCGCCCACGACGAGCGTGATTTCGCTTTCGCCAAAAAATACGGCATTGACATCGTTGAAGTGGTGCTGATCGACGGGCTCGAATACGACTACGACAACTGGCAAGACTGGTATGGCGACAAGACGCGCGGCGTCACCATCAATTCCGACAGTTACAGCGGCCTGGCCTACAAAGAGGCCGTAGACGCCATCGCCCACGCCTTGCAAGTGCGGGGCCTGGGCGAAAAACGCACGACTTGGCGGCTGCGCGATTGGGGCGTGAGCCGCCAGCGCTACTGGGGCACACCGATTCCGATCATCCATTGCGAAGAACATGGCGCGGTGCCGGTGCCGGAGAAAGATTTGCCGGTGGTATTGCCGCAAGATTGCGTGCCCGACGGCTCCGGCAATCCGCTGAACAAACACGAAGGATTCCACGCCGGTGTGGTCTGCCCGGTATGTGGCAAAGCGGCGCGGCGCGAAACCGACACCATGGACACCTTTGTCGACTCCAGCTGGTACGTGATGCGTTATTGCGATCCGGCAAATAGCGAAAAAATGGTGGCCGAAGGCGCCAACTACTGGATGCCGATGGACCAATACATCGGCGGCATCGAACACGCCATCCTGCACCTGCTGTATGCGCGTTTCTGGACCAAGGTGATGCGTGACCTGGATCTGGTCAAGGTCGATGAACCCTTTACCAAGCTGCTCACGCAAGGCATGGTGCTCAACCACAACTATTCGCGCAAGGGCGACAAAGGGGGTATCGAGTATTTCTGGCCCGCCGATGTCGAAGACGTACACGATGATTCAGGCAAGGTCATCAGTGCCAAGCTAAAAACCGCCAAAGGTGATCTACCTGCAGGAACAGCCATCGTCTACGAAGGCGTGGGCACCATGAGCAAAAGCAAAAACAATGGTGTGGATCCGCAAGATCTGATTGAAAAATACGGCGCCGACACGGCGCGGCTCTACACCATGTTTACCGCGCCACCCGAGGCCACGCTGGAGTGGAACGATGCGGCGGTGGAGGGAAGTTACCGGTTTTTAAGGCGGGTGTGGCTAGCATGTTCTGACGCATGTGATG
Source organism: Rhodoferax sp. (assembly GCA_031418395.1). Taxonomy (GTDB): domain Bacteria; phylum Pseudomonadota; class Gammaproteobacteria; order Burkholderiales; family Burkholderiaceae_C; genus JANYCG01. Next base: position 12,373 of record JANOXL010000221.1, read on the forward strand.
CAGTTCAACTCGGTATTGGGAGGCCTTCAGTAACGCTGGACTTGGCCCCTAATTTAAAGGTAATTCGACGAGATGTGCATTTGGTTCTTCGGCAAATTACCTATGACTATGAACGTATGCAGTACAACACTGTAGTGTCAGGGTGCATGAAAATGCTTAACGCCATTGAGTCTGCAAAATTTGGATTATTGGGTGATTTTAAACCTGATGAAGAAGCGGATGCAATGAAAATTGCGATCGTCGCGTCTGAATTGTTCGGCATATTGCTCCGTTGCCTGTACCCCGCTACGCCGCACATTACACACGCCCTGTGGAATGATCTGGGGTATGCGCAGAAGTTCGGCCCAATTCTCGACGCGCCCTGGCCCACCGTAGACGAGAGTGCGCTCAAACAAGACGAAATCGAACTGATGTTGCAGATCAACGGCAAACTGCGCGGCGCGATCGTTGTGTCCGCTGACGCCACCAAGATCGACATCGAAAAAGCTGCGACAAGCCACGAGCTGGTGCAACAACAGGTGGGCAGTGGGCCGATCAAACGGGTCATTGTGGTGCCGGGTCGTTTGGTCAATGTGGTGCTGTAACGAGCTGTTTTTAAGCCTGAAAGCCGCTGCCTTGACGTCTGCACCATCCAATCTTCGCCGGCGACACGTCGCCTTGGGTTCTGTGGCGGGCCTGGCCCTGCTACTGTCTGGCTGCGGATTCAAGTTGCGCGGTGAGCAAAATTATGCGTTTGACTCCATCACTGTGCTTGCCTCGCAAGGTGGCTCGGTGGCGGCTGAATTGCGGCGGGCTTTGGGTGAGCGGGTACGTGAGGCGGCTGTGGGCTCTCCGGTCACATCGGCCGGTACGCCGGCACCTGCACAGCCTTTGGTGAGCCACGTACTGATGGATATCGTCAGTGAGCAGCGCGAGAAAACGGTGGTCGGTGTCAATGCGGCGGGGCAGGTGCGTGAGTTTCAATTGCGTATCCGGGTGCGCTTCAAACTGCGCAACTCGGTGGGCAAAGAGCTGATCGGCGAGACCGAAATCCTGCAACAACGTGACATCAGCTTCAATGAATCGGCAGTGCTGGCCAAGGAGGCCGAAGAGGGTCTGCTCTACCGGGACATGCAGCGCGACATCGTGCAGCAGTTGATGCGCCGCCTGGCGGCGGTCACATCGATCACCTGAGCTGCACATCATGCAACTTGCGGCCAACCAACTCCAGGGCCACCTGCAAAAAGGCCTCAAAAGTCTCTACACCCTGCACGGCGACGAGCCTTTGCTGATTCAGGAGGCCGCTGATACGATTCGCGCCCACGCCCGGGCCAATGGGTATACCGAACGTTCGTCCTACACCGTCTCGGGCGCGCATTTTTACTGGAGCGAGGTCATGGCGGCGGGCAGCTCGCTGAGCCTGTTTGCCGACAAACAAATCGTCGAGTTGCGCATCCCCTCAGGCAAACCGGGCAAAGACGGCAGCGTCGCCTTGCAGCAGCTCGCGCAAAGCGCGGCGGGCAATGACAGCACCTTGACGATGGTAATGCTGCCGCGCCTGGACAAAATGAGCAAAACCAGCGGCTGGTTTACGGCACTGGAATCGCATGGCATGACGCTGGAAGTGCAGCCCGTGCTGCGCGGCGCCCTGCCGCAGTGGATCGCCCAACGCCTGGCCGTCAACGGTCAACGTGTGGCAGATGGCGAAGAAGGCCAGCGCAGCTTGCAGTTTTTCGCTGACCGGGTGGAAGGCAACTTGCTCGCGGCGCACCAGGAAATTCAGAAGCTCGCGCTGTTGTATGGCCATGCCGCCACGCTGAGCTTCGAACAGATTGAGACTGCCGTGCTCAACGTTGCACGGTACGACGTTTTCAAACTGTCGGAATCCGTGCTCGCCGGTCAACATCTGCGCGTGCAACGTATGCTGGACGGCCTGCAGGCCGAGGGCGAGGCCGAGGTGCTGGTGCATTGGGCTCTTTCGGAGGATATCCGCGCGCTCAAACGCGTCAAAGACGCCATGGCTCAGGGACGTCCTTTGCCGATGGCGCTGCGCGAGCAACGCGTGTGGGGCGTCAAAGAGCGCCTGTATGAGCGTGTGTTGCCCCGCCTGAGCGACAAAGCGCTAAACCGTTTGTTGCACGCCGCGCACCAGGTGGACGGCATCGTCAAGGGCCTTAAACAGCCCGACTGGCCCGCCAACCCCTGGCAATCGCTGCACCGCCTGGCGATGATGTTGTGCCGCGAATGCGGGGCGCAGCCCGTGCAGGCGCGTTGATTTGGGCGAAAATGCCCACATGAACGCCCTGAACATCGCTGAATACACCCAAACCCTGGGTTTGCAGGCCAAGGCCGCGTCGGCTTTGATGGCAAAAGCCTCGACGGCCACTAAAAACGCCGCGCTCAAGACCTTGGCCGAGCTGCTGCGCGCCAATGGCGAGCGCCTGCAAACGGAAAACGCCAAAGACATCGCGCGTGCTACCCAGGCAGGGCTGGCCGCGCCCATGGTGGATCGCCTCAAATTGACGCCCAAAGTGATCGACACCTGCGCGCTGGGCTGTGAGCAGTTGGCCGCCATGCCGGATGTGATTGGTGAAATCATCGGCATGAAGCAGCAGGAGAGTGGTATTCGTGTGGGCCAGATGCGCGTGCCGATTGGCGTGTTTGGCATGATTTTCGAGAGCCGCCCGAATGTAACGATCGAAGCCGCCAGCCTGTCGATCAAAAGCGGCAACGCCTGCATTTTGCGCGGCGGCAGCGAGGCGATTGAGTCCAACAAGGCGCTGGCTGAGCTGGTGCAACTGGCCTTGCAATCGGCCGGTTTGCCAATGGATGCGGTGCAACTGGTGCAAACCACTGACCGCGAAGTGGTGGGCCAGCTCATCAGCATGCCGCAGTTTGTGGATGTGATCATCCCGCGCGGCGGCAAAGGCCTGATCGAGCGTATCAGCCGCGACGCCAAGGTGCCCGTCATCAAACACCTGGACGGCAACTGCCATGTGTACGTGGACGACCCGTGTGACATCGACATGGCCGTGGCCGTGGCCGACAACGCCAAAACCAACAAATACAGCCCCTGCAACGCAATGGAAGGCCTCTTGGTGGCACGCAGTGTGGCGAGCGACTTCCTGCCGCGTATCGCCCGCATATTTGCCGAAAAAGGCGTGGAGATGCGTTGCGACGCCGAAGCACTGGAAATGTTGCGCGCCTTGGAGAACGTCGGCGAATTGACTGGCGCCAACCTGCAAACCGCGACCGAGCAGGACTGGTACGAAGAGTACCTCGCTGCCGTCATCAGTATCAAGGTGGTGGAAGGCGTGGACGAGGCGATCTGGCATATCAACAAATACTCCTCTCACCACACCGATGCCATCCTTACGCGCGACCACCAACACGCCCAGGCCTTCCTGCGCGAGGTCGATTCAGCCAGTGTGATG
>JANOXL010000222.1:0-2205 GCA_031418395.1 Rhodoferax sp.
GTCTTGAGCATGATGTTGTCAAACCGCTTGGCGTTCATCTTCTGCCAGATCTTGACGAGGTCGCGGTCGGCGCCTTGCATCAGGCCGTCCAGCATTTCCACCACGTCCAGGCGTGCGCCCAGCGTGCTGTAGACCGTGCCCATTTCCAGGCCGATGATGCCGCCGCCCAGGATCAGCATGCGTTTGGGGACTTCTTTCAAGTCCAGCGCGCCGGTGCTGTCCACCACGCGCGGGTCCTCGGGCATGAAAGGCAGGCGCACGGCCTGGCTGCCCGCCGCGATGATGGCGTTTTTGAACTGGATGACTTTCTTGCCGCCGGTTTTTTCCTGCCCCTGCGCGCCCGTGGTTTCATCCACTTCCAAGTGGTGGCTGCCGACAAACTGGCCGACGCCGCGCACCGTGGTGACTTTGCGCATTTTGGCCATGGCTGCCAAGCCGCCGGTGAGTTTACCGATGACTTTTTCCTTATGGCCACGCAGCGTGTCGATGTTGACTTTCGGTGCACCAAACTCGATGCCCACTGCACCGAGGTGACTCACTTCATCCATCACGGCCGCGACATGCAGAAGCGCTTTTGAGGGAATGCAGCCGACGTTCAAACAGACACCGCCCAAGGTGGCGTAACGTTCTACCAAAATCACTTTGAGCCCGAGATCCGCCGCCCGAAATGCCGCGCTGTAACCGCCGGGACCAGCGCCCAAAACCAGCAGATCACAATCCAGATCGGCGCTACCTGCGAATTTTGCGACGGGAAGTACGCCAGCCGGAATAGTATTAGCTATATTTTTAGTAGCTACCTGCGCAATATCCACGAGACCTGATGCCTCATTTTTATCGAAACTGTCTGCCGGAACTTCATTTGTTAACATGGGTGTTAACACTTGTGATGCCGTGGATGTTGACACTAGTGTCAGCACGACTGAACCCTTGGCTACCTTGTCGCCTATTTTCACGGCCAGGCTTTGAACCACACCCGCGTGGCTGGACGGGATCTCCATCGAGGCCTTGTCGCTCTCTACGGTAATAAGGCTTTGGTCTACGGCAATCATGTCGCCCGGCTTGACCATCAGCTCTATCACGGTGACTTCATCAAAATCACCAATATCCGGAACCTGTATATCTATCGCGGCCATGACTGCCTCTTTCGAAATAGTTTTTATGAGTTGGATTTCAACGTGAAGGCTTCGATTTTGCCGCCGGAGTTTTTGTCAAACTCACAGCCAGCCTTCACACCCAACATGGCGATTTCCTTTGCGGATTTCAGCTTGTCCCAGCCCGCATACATGGCGCCCAGCGCAAAGCTTCGGCCTGAGCCAATGCCCCAAAACTGCTTGAACTCAAACACTTCGCGGTAGCTGTACAGACCATAAATGCCGCTGGCATTGGCGATCACCGAACTGAACTGGCTGGACTCATAAGGGTCGTTGTCTTCTTCCTTGGTTTGCAGGAAAAACGTCTCTTTGAGCACGGGATGCAGCTTGGTGAAAGTGTCAAACACCTGGTCTTTGCTGGAGAGCAGCAACTCGGCTTTTGGCAGCGCCAGCATGGCTTTGCGCAAGGCGGGAAAATGCGCCACTGTCCCCGCCAGGCCGACGTAACTCGGGCCATCGGGGGCATCCACTTTGAACAACTTGCTGTTGCTCTCGAAACGGTCTGAAAGGCGCGTGTCGCCAAACGTGACCAAGGTATCCGCAGCGATGGCGATTTGGCCGTCTTTCTTGACGACGACGACGGTGGTCATGAATGTGGCCCCCACGCTCCGCCGCTACGCGGGTCGCTGCCCCCCGGGGGGGTAGCATTTCGCCTTGGGACGGCCCGGCGGCGAAACATCCACATACCTGATCGTGCGTAACTCATAAGAGCACTCGGCGGAAGTCCGATAACACCTGGCCGAGGTAGGCGTTGAAGCGCGCGGCCGAGGCGCCATCAATCACACGGTGGTCGTAAGAGAGCGACAGTGGCAGGATCAAGCGGGGAACAAACTCGCTGCCCGTCCACACAGGTTTCATCGCGCCTTTGGAGAGCCCCAAAATCGCCACTTCCGGCGCGTTGATGATGGGCGTGAAGTGGGTGCCACCGATGCCGCCCAAGGAGGAGATCGAGAAACAACCGCCTTGCATGTCGGTGCCGCCGAGTTTGCCGTCGCGCGCTTTTTTGGCAAGCTCTGACATTTCGGCGGAGATTTGCAAGATGCCTTTTTTGTCG
>JANOXL010000223.1:0-31762 GCA_031418395.1 Rhodoferax sp.
AACGGCGTGGCCCGCATTTCAGGTGTGGAAGCGCCGAAGTTTGACGACACCGAAAGCACGGTCGCCGAACTCAAGGCACGGATTGGAAAAACACTGGATTTTCTGAAATCCGTGTCTGCCGACAAATTGGACGGCACAGAAGCCAAAGAGATCACCTTCCCGGTCGGCCCAGAGGCCAAGCGCACCTTGCTGGGAGAGGCGTATTTGAACCGCTGGATGATGCCCAACATGTACTTCCACATCAACGCGGCCTACATGATCATGCGGCACAACGGCGTCAAAGTCGGCAAGTCAGACTATTTGGTGGGTGCCGCCTCTTAAATCATGCCTGGGGCAGCCAACTGTAGCGACTGCCCTCAGCGCTATTTGTCGCGAAGTGTCACCTGGCACGGATGACAAGGCCCTTAACTTCCAATTCCAAATCATTCGTGAACGTTGCCGTGCCTCGCAGCCATGCAATAGCACTGTCTTCGTGGATACGCCCTGTTCACAAATGATGTAGAAGTGGAATAAGCGCCGAGCGCCAAGCTGCTAATGCCGTGCCGCGTCATGCCCTTCGCAAGAAACCAGGCGATCCAGCTCAGCGCATACATCGGCCATGCGGCCTGAAATCACCATACGGCCCACGCTGCTGCGCGCTTGCCCGGCTTCTTGCAGCCGCAACACCCGTAAGGCTTGAGGCCCAGAATGGCTAGTGACCATGACTGGTAGGGCACTCTTTGCTACAAAAGTTGAAGCAGGCAATTTGCGGGCGTTTTGCGTTTGACGCAAGCTGGTGCGTTGCATCGGCAATACGGCAGATGCCGAGCCGTGCGCAAACCAGCGCAACATGCCGCCTAAAGTGTCAGCAACGGTGTCGGCAAAAGTGTCAATAAAAGTGCCAGCTTGGGACGAGGCGGGAGGCACCGTAAATGACGTTGGGGACAAAATGGCATTCATCACAGGTCTCCGTTCACATCAACATGGTGTTGCGGATCAAGCCGACCGCCAGGCCTTCAATTTCAAAAGCTTCTCCGGGCTCAACCACGATGGTTTGGTAGTCGGGGTTTTCGGGATGCAACTCGATCAGGTGTTTGTTGCGTTTAAAGCGCTTGACGGTAACTTCATCACCCAGACGGGCGACCACAATTTGCCCGTTTTTGGCGTCTTTAGTGGCTTGTACAGCGAGCAAGTCACCGTCCATGATGCCGGCGTCGCGCATGGACATGCCGCGTACTTTGAGCAAGTAATCTGGCTTACGCTGGAACAGGCTGTTTTCAACGTAATAGGTTTGGTCCACGTGTTCTTGCGCAAGGATAGGCGAGCCCGCCGCCACACGGCCAATCAGCGGCAGCGCCAACTGCATGAGGCCCGGCAGCGGCAAAGCGAACTGCTTGTAACGCGACTCGTTGATGGAGCGCAGCGCCTCGCTCTTGAGGCGAATGCCGCGTGAGGTGCCGCTGATCAGCTCGATCACACCTTTGCGGGCCAGTGCCTGTAAGTGTTCTTCAGCGGCGTTGGCCGACTTGAACCCCAGCTCGGTGGCGATCTCGGCGCGGGTGGGCGGCGCACCGGTGCGGGCGATAGCGCTTTGGATCAAGTCCAGAATCTGCTGCTGGCGCGCGGTGAGTTTCACTTGAAGGCTGGGCAATTCGATCATGGGGGCTCCTGAAGTTCAGAATCTGGATGACGGACAATTTGAAGCAAGCAAGAAATGCGGGAAAGCTGTCTTAATATCCAGTAACTGTATTTTTAACCAGTTTTACAAACAGTGCAAGCGTTTTCTACAAATTTTTATCAAATATGGCAAAAAAAATTGCGTTGTTGGGCACGGGTGGCACGATTGCCGGAACCGCGCCCAGCGCAGAAGACAAGGTGGGTTACACCGCTGCCCAAATTAGCATTCAAAACCTGTTGCAGGGCGTTCCAGGGGCTTTAGCGCTACCTTTTGAGGTCGAGGCGGAACAGGTTGCGCAGATCGACAGCAAAGACATGGGTTTTGCTGTGTGGACGGACTTGGCAACCCGGGTGGCGCACCATTTGACCCAAGACGACGTGGCGGGTGTGGTCATCACCCACGGCACGGATACGCTGGAAGAAACTGCGTTTTTTTTACATCTGGCGTTACCGCATTTGTTATGGCCGCGCTCGCTTTTAGCGAACAAGCCAGTGGTGTTGACCTGTGCGATGCGGCCTGCGACGTCGAAAGAAGCGGATGGCCCGCAGAATCTGGGCGACGCCTTGCTCTTGGCCGCCTACCCAGGCGCGCAGGGCGTGATGGTGGTCTGCGCCGGGCAAATCCATGCGGCGCTGCACGTGCAAAAGATCCACACCGAGCGGCTGAATGCGTTTGACTCGGGTGATGCACGTGTTTTAGGGTCAATTTCTACGGGTGTGGTGAAGATGGCCAGCGCCGCCGCCTCAAGCACTTCGGACGCCACGGAAACTTCGCTTGGCGGGTCGCCCGTTCGGGTTATTTCTGAGCTGGATGGGCTCGAATCCCGGCAGCCAGAGTCAAGTCATTCAATTGCGCACTTGCCAGCGCCAAGCGATTGGCCACGCGTCGAAATCGTGATGAATTACGCCGGAGCCTCGGGGCACACGGTGGACGCCTGGGTCGCCGAGGCGCTGACTGCCAACAGATCAAACGCTTCGCCCATCCCGCCCGTGCGCGGCATCGTGGTAGCCGGCACCGGTAACGGCACGGTGCACGACGATTTGCAGGCCGCGCTGGTGCGGGCGCAGACGGCAGGTATTCGCGTCGTGCGCACCACGCGCTGCGCCTATGGACAGGTGCAGGCGGTGCCGGGCCAGGGGCTGGCCGAGATCAGTGCGCTCACGCCAGTCAAGGCGCGTGTTGCTTTAATACTGGCGTTGATGACATCCAAGTAAGCAGCCTGCGCAAACCTCAGAACCAATGCCTGCATCGAACCAACTGCGTCAACCTCACTGCATCAATCCAGGCGTCAATCCAGGCTTAAAGCGCTAAACGGCATACTTCGGCCATGTTCACCGGTATTCAACTCTCCTCCTGGGCCTACCCGGTGCTGGAAATTGTCCACATCATTGGCGTGGCGCTACTCTTGGGCAACCTGGTGCTGTTGGAGTTGCGGGTGTTTGGCAAAGGCGCGGCTTTGCCGATCGCGGATTTGTCGCGCCTGGGCCTCTCCCTGGTGGTGCTCGGGTTTTCGCTTGCCGCCGTGTCGGGTAGCGTGATGTTTGCCAGTCAGCCCAACGAACTTTTGGCCAACAGGGCATTCACCATCAAGCTGGTGTTGTTATTTGTGGCCGGTACCAACGCGGCGATATTTCATTCGCGAAAATCGCTGGAGAAACTCGATGTCACCGCCAAGGTCTTGATGGTGCTCTCCACCCTGACCTGGATTGCGGTGATCAGTTGTGGGCGCTGGATCGCGTACGCTTGATTCCATTCCCAAATCATGACTGTAGGGTGTTGCGCCTTCTACACGCATGTTTTTGGAAATGGAAGAAGACTCGCGCTTCAGCCGGGCCTGGATTCACCCCATATTCACCAAGGAGCTTGTATGAACCGTCGCCATCTAATTGCCACCGCTTTGGCTTTGCCTGCCGTCCAATGGCCGTTGTCGGCGTTGGCTCACCACGGCTGGAGTTCGTTTGACCAGGAGCGCCCGATTTATCTTGAGGGCAAAGTCGTCAAGGCCACGTGGGCCAATCCGCATGTGGAGCTTGTTATTGAATTACCGACCCCACTGCGTTTGCCGTCTGACCTGGTCAGCCGAGTCTTGCCCGCGCAGTCAGCCCCGGTGGATGGCAAGGCCCTGTTGGCCAAAACGGTGGTACCGACCCGCAAAGACCGCCAATGGGAACTTGAACTCGCACCCTTGACGCGCCTGGAAGCCTGGAAAGTCGCCGAGATCAAAGTGGGCGCTCAAGTCGCAGCGGTCGGGTTTACTTTCAAAGATGAAAAGGGTGGCGCCACGATGCGGGTGGAATACCTGTTTGTGGCGGGTAAAGTCTACGCGCTGCGTTCGAGTCCGGTGTGAATATTTATTTTTAATTCTTTCTAAGCAAACTATTTCAACATAATGTCTCGTAAATTATGACTAGTTTGCTATGTAATTAATTTAAAAATAGATCGTAAAATACTCAAAAATATAGTTAAAATTCGAAATAAACCGATCTTTTAAATCGGTTTAAGCTGCCAGCGCAGCAAACGCCCGCGCCTTGATCGTCTCCACGTCGCCCACGCCGCTGATGCTGCGGTAACGGGGGGCGGATTGTGGCGATGCTTTGGCCCAGTCCGAGTAATACGCCACCAGCGGGCGCGTCTGGCGGCTGTACACATCCAGACGGTTGCGCACGGTTTCTTCCTGGTCGTCCACACGCTGGATCAAGGGCTCGCCAGTCACGTCGTCTTTGCCTTCGACTTTGGGCGGGTTGAACTTGACGTGGTAAGTGCGGCCCGACGGCGTGTGGGAACGCCGGCCGATCATGCGTTCGATGATGGCTTCAAACGGCACTTCGATCTCCAGCACGTAGTCCAGATTCACGCCCGCGGCCTTCATGGCGTCAGCTTGTGGCAGCGTGCGCGGGAAACCATCAAACAGGAAACCATTGGCGCAATCGGGCAGTTTGAGGCGTTCCTTGACCAGGTTGATGATCAGGTCGTCACCCACCAGGCCGCCGCTGTCCATGATCTTTTTGGCCTCAACACCCAAGGGCGTGCCAGCCTTGACCGCAGCGCGCAACATGTCACCTGTGGAGATCTGCGGGATCGCGTATTTTTGGCAAATAAAGGTGGCCTGCGTGCCCTTGCCGGCGCCTGGGGCACCCAACAGAATCAGTCTCATGAAACTCCTCGTTATGCGGTCATCCGGACGCTGCGCCTGTCCCTCAAGTGCGGGCGGGCAGCGCCTTGCTCAAGGTGGCGAGAATAGCATGTGAAAGCGGCGAAACAGGCGAAACACGGTCGGTTTGGCGGATCAATTGAATGCACGTTAACCTGTGTGTCAAGCCGTAAGTCAAACCGCAAATCAACCCGCAAACAAGGCCCGCACCCGCGCCAGGTCTGTGGGTGTGTCTACACCGGGGCCGGGCGCGTGGGCGGTTACCGCGACCGCGATACGGTGCCCGTGCCACATGGCTCGCAGCTGCTCCAGCGCTTCGGCGACCTCCATCGGCGCTTGCGCGAGTTGAGGAAAAAGCCGCAAAAACCCCGCGCGATAGCCGTAAATGCCGATGTGCCGCAAGGGCGCGGCCCCGTCGCGAAGGTTAGCAACGCGGCCCGAATTCGCGCTACTCCCCACGTTCCACCAGACCTGCCCGGCGAAGTCGCGCCCGCACGGGATCGGTGCGCGGCTGAAATACAAGGCCATCGATTGCGCGTCGAGCACGACTTTGACGACATTGGGGTTCAGATAATCTTCCAGCGTTTCAATTACATGCGCGGCAGTTGACATGCTGGCTGCGGGCCTGTCGGCCAGCAGTTGGGCGACATCACGTACCAGTTGCGGGTCCATCAGGGGCTCGTCGCCTTGCACATTGACCACAATCGCGTCGTCAGGCAGCGCCAGCAGATCGCAGGCTTCTGCCAGCCGGTCGCTGCCGCTGGCGTGGTCGCTACGGGTCAGGATGGCACGGATGCCGTGGCTTTGGCATGCGGCGACGATGCTGGCGTCATCGGCGGCGACGACGACGCGCTCTGAAGCCGCGTCTTTTGCCGAAACCGTATCTGAATCTGTTGCTGCCGTGAGAGCCAGCCGGGCGCGCTCGGCGACACGCACGATCATCGGTTTACCGGCGATATCGGCCAGCGGTTTGTTGGGCAGTCGCGTCGACGCAAGCCGCGCCGGGATCAAAACGGTGAAGGCAGGGGAAATCACAGGCGGAGTGCCTTGTCAGGGGAAAATTGACAAATCACTGGTCAAGTTCCGTGCCAAAAGAATTTTGACGAATCACAGTCCGAGTTCCTCGTCCGTGAGGGTCCTTGCCTCATCCTCCAGCAAAATCGGAATACCGTCGCGTATCGGGTAGGCCAGGCGGGCGCTACGTGAGGTCAGTTCTTCTTTGACGCGGTCGTATTCCAGTGGGCCTTTGGTGACCGGGCAAACTAGCAGTTCAAGTAATCGGGTGTCCATGGCCCGATGATATTCAATCTGCGGTGGTGATCGGGGGAATCAAGCGTAAATAGGGAAGACAGCCGTCATTTGTGTTTCAGCAAGCTGTTGATCGCTACATCCAGTTCGTTCAAAAACTCCGCTTCTGGGTCCAGCACCAGAGGTACGGCCAACGCCTCACGATGTCGGGGCCATAATTTCACAGCATCTTTTTGAGTGCAAATCAGCGTATGTGTCCCAGAAAACGGGCACAACCAGCCATCAAAATCATAGTGATCAGGCAACGCAATAGTGTGCTCCAGCGTCAAACCGCGCGAGCGCAACATCGCAAAAAAGTTCTCCGGCTGGGCAATGGCTGCCACGGCCAGCAGCGGTTTTCCTGCCAGGTCGGCCAGCGCGATTCGAATACCGTCAATGCTCTGTCCAAAATCCGCCAAGGTGCGTGGCGCGTTGTAGCCGCCATCCACGGCCGGTGCATCACCAGTGTGCAATACAAAGTGGACAATATGCGGCCAGAATTTGCCAATCCACGAATGGCGTGGCCAGGGCTCACGCAGGGGTCCAGCGGGCATCAAAAAGCCGTTGCCCAAACCGCGGTTGTCGAACACGCAGATTTCAATGTCACGTTGCAAACCATAGTGCTGCAGACCGTCATCACAAATGATCAACTGGGTGCGCGGGTACTTGGCCAGCAGGGCAGCGGCAGCTTCGTGGCGTTGAATGGCGACAAATACGGGTGCGCCCGTGACTTGTTTGACAAGTTTGGGCTCGTCCCCCACCGATTGCGCGGAGCTATCGCGCAACACTTCGCGGCAGTCCAGCGTGTCGCGACCATAGCCGCGCGAGATGACGCCGACCCGCACACCCCGCGCCCGCAGGTGCGCCACCAGCAGTATCACGACCGGGGTTTTGCCCGCACCGCCGGCCACCACATTGCCCACCACGAGCACCGGCACGTCCAGTTTGTGGGAAGCGTAAATGCCCAGCCGGTAGAGCCAGCGTCGCAGCGTGACGGCCACACCATAAACAACAGAAAGCGGCCACAGCAGCCAGCTTAAAGGACCGCGCCGCGTCCAGGATTGCGCGAGTGTTTCTCGCCAGCTAGTGCCGCCATCGACGGTCCTGCCACCGCCACTAACGGCAGTTAAACCGGATCTATTCCCGCTACTTTCACCCGGCGGCACAACGGGCGCAGGCAGGTCGGCCATGGCTTATTTGCGGGCCCCTTGGGTGGAGGACTGAGTGGCAAAGGTGATTTGTGAGAGCCCAGCGCGACGGGCCGCCTCCATCACAGTGATAACGGCTTGGTGCCGCGCGGCGGCGTCAGCACTGATGACGACCACAGAGTCTTTGCCGGCTTTTGCACCATTGGTCATCGCGGCTGCCAGGTCTTCCATGGCGCGCCCCGGTACGGCCACGCGGTTGACGCTGTAGGCCCCTTCGGCATTGACGGTAACGAGCAATTCCTTGGGGTAATCGCGTTGTGCCTCGGTGTCGGCCACGGGCAGCTTCAGTTGCATCTCGGTGAACTTGCTGTAAGTCGTGGACAGCATCAAAAAGATCAGGATTACCAGCAACACGTCAATAAACGGGATCAGATTGATCTCCGGCTCCTCTTTTTGACGGGGGCGGAAGTTCATTAAGGCCGCCGAAGGAGGTTGAGATGCCGAATCAAGGCCTCAGAAGCGAGCTCCAACGTCATTAGGTACTCGTCTACCCGGCCCCGAAAGTAGCGCCAGAAAATCAGTGATGGAATCGCGATGATCAGTCCAAACGCGGTGTTGTACAGCGCCACTGAAATACCGTGTGCCAATTGGGCTGGATTACCTCCCGTGGCACCGCCCGCAGGCGACTGCGAGCCAAAAATCTCAATCATGCCCACCACAGTACCAAACAAGCCCATCAAGGGCGCGGCGGAGGCAATCGTCGCCAGCGCGTTGAGGTAACGCTCCAGCCGGTGCGCGACCACCCGGCCGGTGCCTTCCATGGTCGCCCGAAGGTCCGCCTCAGAGCAACGCGGGTTGGCGTTCAGGGCACGAAAGCCACTGGCCAACACCTCTCCCAAGGCTGAGTTTTGCTCCAATTGCGCCACCACATCGACCGACGGCACGTTTTGGCGCGATACGGCCAAGGCTTCGTCCAGCAACCGGGGAGGTGCCACTTTGGCGGTTTTGAGACTGATAAATCGTTCGATGATGAGCGCCATCGCCAGGATCGAACAGGCAATCAGCGGCCAGATCGGCCATCCCGCAGCTTGTATGATTGAAAACAAGGGAAATCTTTCGCTCTAAGTTGAATTGCTGCACGATTATGGCTTACTGCCCCCAGCCACTAAAAGCGGCGTCAATCTCGCTAAAACAACGCACAGAATCTGTGGATAACTTTGTGAAGAAGTCGGCTTGAAGCTTGGTTTGAGGCGCGCCAAATCTCACACATGACAGATTGATGACATTTTAAGCACAAATAAATTCAATGAAATCAATGACTTGCTACGTAAATCCGTGGTTTCAGAGGGTCTTTCTGACGTTCGGGCCCGCCCGTCGCGATCTGTGGAGCACTTGCTCTGCTAAACCTGGCATCGTGGGGCTGTTTAGTTGATGTTTGAGTCCGGGAATCCAGCAAGTACGCCACCAATCTGGCACATTGCGGCGCTGGTGCGCGCCATTGCAGATGCCCTGCAGGCCAGGTTCAACCCAGTCGCGGTTCAGGGTGAGATTTCAGGCTTTTCACGCGCGTCCAGTGGGCATTGTTACTTCACCCTGAAAGACCCGCAGGCGCCTGAAGCCGGACAAATTCGCTGTGCCATGTTCCGCCGGGCAGCGTTACTACTTGATTTTCAGCCGCGTGACGGCGAGCAGGTGGCATTGCGTGGTCGTCTGGACGTGTACGGGCCGCGCGGGGAACTGCAACTCATAGCCGAATCCATGACCCGCGTGGGTGAGGGTGCCTTGTTTGAGCAGTTTCTGCGCCTGAAAGCCAAGTTGCAGGCGCATGGGCTTTTCGACGCTGTGCGCAAACGCCCGGTGCCCGAGGCACCCCGTGGCATTGGGATCGTGACCTCGCTCCAGGCAGCTGCGCTGGCCGACGTAGTGACGGCGCTGCGCAGGCGTGTGCCGCATATTCCGGTCGTCATTGCCCCTGCCGCCGTCCAGGGCGCCAATGCTCCGGCCGAGCTGGTCGCGGCCTTGTCCAGCTTGTACCGTTTGGCGGCGGATGAATCGGCTGAGTCGCGTGAATCGATTCAGTCGGGCAAGACGGGTGAAAAGCCTGCCGCTGCCATCGTGGATGTGATCCTGCTCGTGCGCGGCGGTGGTTCGATGGACGACCTGTGGGCGTTTAATGACGAAGCGTTGGCACGTTGCCTGGCAGACAGCCCGGTGCCGGTGATCAGCGGTGTCGGGCATGAGACCGACTTCACCATCGCTGATTTTGTCGCCGACTTGCGCGCCCCAACACCTACAGCCGCCGCAGAGTTTGCCGCCGCACCGCGTGGCGATGCGCTGGCCGCACTGACGCAGCTTGAGGATCGGCAGCAGACGGCAATTGAACGGCATTTGGACCGTGCGCAGCAGCAACTCGACAACGCCAGCGGCCGCCTGGCGCGCCCCACTGTTTTGCTGGAGCGTCTGAACTTTCGCCTGGCGGCGCAGCAGCAGCGCATGGTCTACGCCACAGGCCAACGAGTGGCGGGCCAAGGCCGCGCCCTGGAGCGTCAGCACAACGCGTTGACACCTGCGTTGGCGCGTGGCCTCGCGCATGGTTTGGACAAGGTTGAACGGCTGGCGCTGCGCTTGGGCGGCATTGATCCCCACCGCGTCTTGCAGCGTGGTTACGTCTGGTTGGCAGACGCTGACGGGCAGCCCGTCACCCGCGCGGCCCAAGCACGGCCCGGCCAAGCGCTACGCGCCACTTTGGCAGATGGCGCCCTGGATTTGACGGTGTCGAATTGACCGTTTCAAAACTCGGGCCTGGAACTTCCTACAATCACCGCTTTCCCGAACCAACTCACGAGGATCTCATGGAACACACTCTGCCCGCATTGCCCTTTGCGATTGACGCTCTGGTCCCCCATTACTCCAAGGAAACGCTCGAGTTTCACCACGGCAAACACCACAATGCCTACGTTGTCAACCTCAACAACCTGCAAAAGGGCACCGAGTTTGAGGCCATGTCGCTCGAAGACATCATCAAAAAGTCCAGCGGCGGCATTTACAACAACTCCGCACAAATCTGGAACCACACGTTTTTCTGGAACTGCATGAAACCCGCTGGTGGTGGGGAGCCCGCAGGCGCCTTGGCCGCTGCGATCAACGCCAAATGGGGTTCTTACGCTGCCTTTAAAGAAGCCTTTGTGAAGTCGGCCGTGGGCAATTTTGGATCGGGCTGGACCTGGCTCGTCAAAAAGGCGGACGGCTCGGTGGATATCGTCAACACGGGCGCCGCCGGAACCCCCCTGACCACGGCTGACAAAGCGCTGCTGACGGTCGACGTGTGGGAACATGCCTATTACATCGACTACCGCAACCTGCGCCAGAAGTTTGTTGAGACTTTCCTCAACAGCTTGGTGAATTGGGGTTTTGCGGAAAAGAATTTCGCCTAAATTTGGCGGGTTGGTCTGAGCGCAGCCCTCGCTCTAGATCGCGTAAGGCACTGGCCGTCGTCAGTCGCAAATTCAGCGCTAATTTCGGCCTTAATTCAACGCTGAAAAGGCACCCCGGTGAGTTTCGAGCCCGCCAGGATGCCTTTTTTGGCAAACCAGCCCAGATTCATTTCCAGCACATAACGAACAGGTTTGGCCGAGCAATGTGAGTCTGTTGTTTGCGGCTTCATATCGACCAGGTTCACGATGCTGCCATCATCGGCCACAAAGGCTGCCGTGAGTGGCAACAGCGTGTTTTTCATCCAGAAACACTGCTGGTTAGGCTGATCGAAGACGAACAACATGCCTTCAGTTTGCGGCATGTCTTTGCGGAACATCAGGCCAATCTGGCGCTGCTCGGGGGTTTGCGCGACTTGCGCGGTAATCTGGTGCATGCCGGCTGAGAGTTTGACGCGTGGCAAATCCATTTGTGGTGCGTTCTGGGCTAAGGCAGGCTGGAGTGTGAGGACGGCTAAGGCTGCGAAAGTAAGCCAACCCATGAAGTTGTGGCGGGCCAACTTGGCCAAGCCGGCCTCAATCCAAGAAGCAGGGCGCGGGTAAACGGGTGAATTCATTGACATCGCTCCATTGTGAAGGAACTTGGGGAGAAAAAGGCACAAAAAAGGACCAAAAAAAAGCCCGCCAAAGCGGGCTTTTTCGAGTCTGTCAAGAATTACTTCTTGGCTTCTTCTTTCTTGGCCATGGGCTTGTCAGCCATTTTGGCTTTCTTGGCAGCAGCTTTTTCTTCTTTCATCTTCTTGGCAGCGGCAGCTTTTTCAGCTTTGGCGGCTTTAGCAGCAGCGGCTTTCTCTTCTTTCATCTTCTTGGCGTCGGCCTTAGCGTCAGCTTTAGCAGCTGGCTTGGCTTCTGCCTTGGCAGCAGGAGCAGCAGCGGCGGCGGGTGCAGCGGCAGCTGCAGGTGCGGCAGCAGCAGCGGCTGGCTTGGCAGCAGGCGCAGCGGGAGCAGCAGCTTGGGCAAAGGCGCCAACAGCAAACAGACCAGAGATCAGGGCAACGAGGAGCTTGTTCATTTCAGTTTCCTTAAAAACACGTGGGTTAAAAGTTTCCCTCCTGAATTACCAGAAGGCCCATCCGTAACGGGGGGGCGTAGCATGTGGTTGACAAAAAGTTCAAATTTTTTCGCGCTATAATCGAAGGCTTCGCCCAACATCCGCCCGACGGGACAGTTCATTTAGTCTCAGCCAGGGCATCCCCACGCAGTCTGAACCGTGCCTAACTTGTTCACCAGCTTCTAACTACGCCCCCATTGCCGACAAGGATCGCAGAGCGAATTTCCATGTATCAGCACATCAAGGTGCCCGCTGTCGGCCAGAAAATCACGGTCAATGCGGACAATTCGATTAATGTGCCTGATCAGCCCATCATCCCGTACATCGAGGGTGATGGAACAGGCCTGGACATCACGCCGGTCATGCTCAAAGTGGTTGATGCGGCTGTGGCCAAGGCCTACGCTGGTCAACGAATGATCCACTGGATGGAGGTATACGCAGGCGAAAAGGCAACCCATCTATATGGCCCCGACGTCTGGCTACCCCAAGAAACCCTGAAGGTTTTGCGAGAGTATGTGCTGTCGATCAAAGGTCCGCTGACGACACCCGTGGGTGGCGCAATGCGCTCGCTCAACGTCGCATTGCGCCAGGAGCTCGATCTTTACGTTTGTCTGCGACCCGTGCAGTATTTCAAAGGTGTGCCGTCACCATTGAAAGAGCCGGAAAAAACCAATATGGTGATCTTCCGCGAAAACTCGGAAGACATTTACGCTGGTATCGAATACGAAGCCCAAAGTGACACGGCCAAAAAGCTCATCAAGTTCCTTATCGACGAGATGGGTGTGAAGAATATCCGCTTTCCCAGCACCTCGGGCATTGGCATCAAACCGGTGTCGATTGAAGGCACCGAGCGCCTGGTGCGTAAGGCGATCCAGTACACCATCGACAATGACAAGCCCAGCCTGACCATCGTTCACAAGGGCAACATCATGAAGTTCACCGAAGGTGGCTTCCGTGATTGGGCCTACAGGCTAGCGCAAAAAGAGTTCGGCGCAGTGCTAATTGACGGCGGCCCGTGGTGCAAGCTCAAGAACCCAAAAACCGGTCGCGATATCGTTATCAAAGACGTGATGGCTGATGCCTTTTTGCAGCAAATCCTGTTGCGTCCCGCCGAACATTCAGTGGTGGCGACGCTCAACCTGAATGGCGATTACATCTTTGACGCACTGGCCGCCCAAGTCGGCGGCATAGGCATCGCGCCTGGCGCCAACATGTCGGACACCGTCGCCTGTTTTGAAGCTACCCACGGTCCGACCCCCAAATATGCGGGCAAAGACTATGTCAATCCCGGCTCCGAGATTCTTTCAGCCGAGATGATGCTGCGCCACATGGGCTGGAAAGAGGCAGCTGACTTGATCATCAGTGCAATGGAAAAGGCAATTTTGAGCAAAAAAGTCACCTATGATTTCGCCCGTCTGATGGACGGCGCGACGCAAGTGAGTTGCTCTGGCTTTGGGCAAGTGATGATCGAAAATATGTAATTCTGCGTTCGTGCTGGTTTTCGCCATGGCGAGTTGAAAAAAGCCACAGCGGGCACAAGCAGTCGGCGGTTTTTATTTTGACCGCTTGAAAGCAACCTTGTTGCCACCAAATTAGAATGAATTCATGGCAACCCAGACTCCTGCTAAAACTCCCCCTGCGGCCCCGCCGCTGACACGACCGCGCGAGCCCGATGAGGGCGGCGCTGTGGTGCTAGAGCGCAAAACCCAAAAAACCAAGCCGCCACAGATGTACCAAGTGGTGATGCTCAATGACGACTACACCCCGATGGAGTTCGTGGTCGTGGTAATCCAGGAATTCTTCAGTAGAGACCTGGAGACAGCCACACAAATCATGCTGAAAATCCACCTGGATGGCAAAGCGGTTTGTGGTGTGTACTCGCGCGATGTGGCTGCCACCAAGGTCGATCAGGTGCTGGAAGCCGCTGCGAAGGCCGGGCACCCTTTGAAGTGCGTCAGCGAGCCCGTAGAGTTTTGAGAAAGCGCGCGAAGTGGTGTTAAAAAATATTGAAAAACAGGGCCGTTGCAAAACTGAAACGCACCCGCAGATAAAAAGCTATTAAAGTTGGTTGCAAGAAGCCACCCTCATGTCACGTAAAGCGCCGTAGATAAGGCAGAAGGAAATCTCATGATTGCCCAGGAATTGGAAGTTAGTTTGCACATGGCGTTTGTCGAGGCGCGCCAGCAGCGCCACGAGTTCATCACGGTCGAGCATCTGCTGCTCGCCTTGCTGGACAACCCCAGCGCCGCAGAGGTGCTGCGCGCCTGCTCGGCCAATATTGACGACCTGCGCAAGTCGCTGTCGAACTTCATCAAAGACAACACGCCCCAGGTGGCCGGTTCGGATGATGTCGACACGCAGCCCACGCTCGGCTTCCAGCGCGTCATCCAGCGCGCCATCATGCACGTGCAAAGCACCGGCAGCGGCAAAAAAGAAGTGACCGGCGCGAATGTGCTGGTCGCGATTTTTGGTGAGAAAGACTCGCACGCCGTGTATTACCTGCACCAGCAGGGCGTGACGCGCCTGGATGTGGTCAATTTCATCGCCCACGGCATCAAAAAATCAGACCCGCCGGAGCCCATCAAATCCGGTGAAGCCCAAGCTGAAAGCGAAGAGGGCGGCGGAGAGAAAAATGAAAAGCAAAGCCCGCTGGAGCAGTACACACAAAACCTGAACCAGCTCGCCAAAGACGGCAAGATTGATCCGCTGATCGGCCGCGAATACGAAGTCGAACGCGTCATACAAATCCTGTGCCGTCGCCGCAAAAACAACCCGTTGCTCGTCGGTGAGGCCGGTGTCGGAAAAACCGCGATTGCCGAGGGCCTGGCCTGGCGCATCACGCAAAAAGAAGTGCCGGAGATTCTGGCCGAGTCGGTGGTGTATTCACTCGACATGGGCGCGCTCTTGGCCGGCACCAAATACCGGGGTGACTTTGAACAACGCTTGAAGGGCGTTTTGAAGTCGCTCAAAGACAAACCCAACGGCATTTTGTTCATTGACGAAATCCACACGCTGATTGGCGCGGGCGCTGCCTCGGGTGGCACGCTGGATGCCTCGAATTTGTTGAAACCCGGTTTGAGTTCTGGCGCTTTGAAATGCATTGGCGCGACCACCTTCACCGAATACCGGGGTATCTTCGAAAAAGACGCCGCCCTGTCACGCCGCTTTCAAAAAGTCGATGTGGTCGAGCCGACGATTCAGGAAACCGTGGACATTCTCAAAGGTCTGAAGTCGCGTTTTGAAGAGCACCACAGCGTCAAATACGCCGTGGCCGCGCTGCAGGCTGCTGCTGAACTCAGCGCCAAATACATCAACGACCGCCATTTGCCTGACAAAGCCATTGACGTGATCGACGAAGCGGGTGCGGCCCAGCGCATTTTGCCGATCAGCAAGCGCAAGAAGATCATCAGCAAAACCGAGGTTGAAGAAATCGTCGCCAAGATCGCGCGTATTCCTCCGGCGAATGTGTCGAATGACGACCGGGGCAAACTCAAAACCCTGGAACGCGACCTGAAAAACGTCGTCTTCGGGCAAGACAAGGCGCTCGACGTGCTCGCTTCCGCCGTGAAAATGGCGCGTTCAGGCCTGGGCAAGGGCGACCGCCCGATTGGCAGCTTCTTGTTCAGCGGCCCCACCGGCGTGGGCAAAACCGAAGCGGCCAAACAACTCGCCTACATCATGGGCATCGAGTTGATTCGTTTTGACATGAGCGAATACATGGAGCAACACGCCGTGAGCCGCCTCATTGGCGCGCCGCCCGGTTACGTGGGTTTTGACCAAGGCGGGCTGCTCACCGAAGCCGTCACCAAGAAGCCGCATTGCGTGCTCTTGCTGGACGAAATCGAAAAGGCTCACCCGGCGATTTTCAACGTGCTCCTGCAGGTGATGGACCACGGCACGTTGACTGACAACAATGGCCGCAAAGCGGACTTCCGCAACGTCATCATCATCATGACGACCAATGCTGGCGCCGAGACCATGAACAAAGCCACGATCGGCTTTACCAACCCGCGCGAAGCGGGCGACGAAGCGGCCGACATCAAACGCTTGTTTACGCCCGAATTCCGCAACCGGCTCGATGCCACGGTCAGCTTCAAAGCGCTGGACGAAAACGTTATCCTGCGTGTGGTCGACAAATTCCTGCTGCAGCTTGAGACGCAACTGGCCGACAAGAAAGTGGACGTCACCTTCACCGACGTGCTGCGCAAATACCTGTGCAAAAAAGGCTTCGATCCGCTCATGGGTGCGCGGCCAATGCAGCGCCTGATTCAGGACACGATTCGTCGCGCCCTGGCCGACGAGTTGCTGTTCGGCCGTCTGACCGACGGCGGCCGCCTCACGGTGGACATGAAAGTCACCACCGACGAAAAAGGCGTGGAGCAGGGCGAAGTGTTGCTCGACATCCAGCCTCTGCCCAAAAAAGAGGGCAAGGCCAAGCCCGAGGCGGCGGAGGCGGCGGCTGCGGATTGACGACGTAAAAAAGCAGCTGTGCGAGACCTGGCAACGTGATTGCCAGGTGGGGCTTGGTTTCTTGTCTTTGGTTTCCCTAAAGTTGACACCTGTGCATTGAGACCCCGGTTACTGTGCAGTCCAGCCCCCGTCCATATTCCAAGCCACACCGCGAATGTTGTTGCCCGCTGCCGAGCAGAAAAAAACCGCTAATTCGCCCAGCTCGTCAGGTGTCGTGAACTGCAAAGACGGCTCTTTTTCAGCCAGCAGTTGTTTGCTGGCGGCATCCACGCTAATTCCTTGCGCGGCAGCTTTGGCGTCGATCTGCTTCTGCACCAAGGGCGTGAGCACCCAGCCTGGGCAAATCGCATTGCAGGTCACGCCGGTGGTCGCGTTTTCAAGCGCGGTGACTTTCGTGAGGCCCACGATACCGTGTTTCGCCGCCACGTAAGCGGACTTTTCAGGCGATCCGACCAGGCCGTGCGCCGAGGCGATGTTGATGATGCGGCCCCAGTTAGCGGCCTTCATGGCTGGCAACGCCATGCGCGTGGCGTGGAAGGCGCTGCTGAGGTTGATGGCGATCACCGCGTCCCATTTCTCGATGGGGAAGTCTTCAATTTTGGCGACGTGCTGGATGCCCGCGTTGTTCACCAATACGTCCACACGGCCAAAATTCTGCGCGGCAAAGGCCATCATGTCGGCGATATCAGCAGCTTTGCTCATGTCGGCAGCATGGTGGACGACTTTGACGCCAAAAGCCGCTCCTGCCGCTTCGATCTCAGCTTTCGGACCAGCCACATCGCCAAAACCGTTCATGACGATGTGCGCGCCTTGGCGGGCCAAGGCTTTGGCAATGCCTAGGCCAATGCCGCTGGTTGAGCCAGTAACGAGGGCGGTTTTGCCTTGAAGCAAAGGTACGAGCATGAATTCTCCAAACAAGTGATAGAAGATGGTGTGGGATCAGGCCGCGTGAGGCCGGCCCTGCGTGCAAGGCTGACCAGTTTGGTCGGTCGAGCTGCATTACGATAGGGTCACCGCCTGAGTGCACCCCGGATTGTCCATGATGTCGCGCGTGCATGGCGAGGCGCCTTGCGAGCCATTTCAAGGCTTCGTGAGGCGGCAATAACACCGCTATGGCCAACGAAAGAAGGTGCGAAATGGCCACAAATCGTCCGCCAAGCACACCCTACAGGCTAGGCTCGAAGTGCCACCTCATGGACAATCTGGGTTCACTGCAATTATCCAGAGATTGACACCACCATGACCGAACCCACCCTGCATTTCGTAGATTGCCCCGACGCCTCGGGCGGTCACCGTATGGCTTATTGGCAATGGGGCAATCCGAACGCTGGGCACGTGATTGTGTGTGCCCACGGTCTCTCGCGCCAGGGGCGGGACTTTGACGTTTTGGCGCAGGCGCTGGCACTGAAGGGTGGTGACGCGGTGCGTGTGGTCTGCCCGGATGTGGTGGGGCGCGGCCGGAGCGATTGGCTCAAAGACCCGATGGGGTACCAGATTCCCAACTACGCGGGGGACATGTTGGCCCTGTTGACGCAACTCAAACCCACACAACTCGACTGGATCGGCACCAGTATGGGCGGCTTGATCGGCGTGGTCTTGGCCGGGTCGCCAGGCTTGCCGCTGCCCGTGCCGGTGCGCAGGCTTTTGCTCAACGATGTGGGACCGGTGATTCAATGGGAAGCCCTGCAACGCATCGGCCTGTATCTGGGCAATGCACCCAAGTTCGCGTCGCTTGAGCAAGCCGCCACGGCGATGTGGGCCATCTCCACCAGTTTTGGGCCGCACACGCCACAACAGTGGCTGGAACTGTCGCGCCACATGGTCAAACCCAGCCCGGACGGGCAAGGCGTGTTGTTGCATTACGACCCGGCCATCGCCGTACCCTTCAAAACCATCACCCAGGAAAGCGCGGCGGCGGGCCAGGCGGCGGTGTGGCAGCTGTATGACCATATCAGCGCCCATACCCTGCTGGTGCGTGGCGCAGTGTCGGATTTATTGACCCAACAGACCGCCACCGAGATGACGCAACGTGGCCCCAAAGCCCGCCTGGTCGAGTTTGCCGGTGTGGGCCATGCGCCGACTTTCATCGCCGACGATCAAGTGGCTACAGCGCTTGATTTCATATTTTCATGACAGGTTATCGCGGCGCGTAAAGTCAGCGCAAAGCCCTGCGAAAACAATGGCAAATTGCCCTTCATGAAAAGTCTCAGCCCGCAGCCTCAGGACGCCGCGTTGCGCCCGCAATTGCTGGCCGCTACCGCCGTACTCGCGCCCGAACAAGCCTCGGGTCAGGCCGACGCGCTGGCCCGCGCCCGCGCCTTTGCCGAGCCGCTCATCGCGACGGAGCAGCTCGACACCGGCGAAAACACACTGGCCCATGCGGACGCCGTGTCGGCCATTTTGCGCAGCATCGGCAGCTCGCCCGAGATGCAGGCCGGGGCGTATCTTGTGTATGCCTGCGAGCATCTGAACAAACCGCTGGAAGTGATCGCCAAGGCCTTTGGCGAGAACTTTGCGGCACTGGCCGTAGAAACCCACAAACTGGTGAAGGTGCAGCGCCAGGCGCGCAACCAAAACCTCCTGCAATCGGCCTCGGGCAGAGTCGCCATACCGATGGCGCAAACGGCTGCCGTGCAAGTCGAAAACGTGCGCAAAATGCTGCTGGCGTTTTCACGCGATTTACGTGTGGTGTTACTGCGCCTGGTCTCGCGACTGCAAACCTTGCGCCACTTCGCAGCGAGCAAACTGCCTGTGCCACAGGCGTTGGCAAGCGAGTCGCTACAGGTGTTTGCGCCATTGGCCAACCGGCTGGGCATTTGGGAAATCAAATGGGAGATGGAAGACCTGGCGTTTCGCTTTTTGGAGCCCGAGGTCTACCGGCAAGTCGCACGACAACTGGATGAAAAACGCACTGAACGCGAGTTGTACGTGCAGCAACTGCGTGGGCGCATCGAACAGGGTTTGGCGCTGGAAGGCATAAAGGCCACCGTGCAGGGACGGCCCAAACACATCTACAGCATCGTCAAAAAGATGCGCGGCAAGGCGCTGGATTTTGACCATGTGTACGATATCCGTGCGCTGCGTGTGGTGGTACGCAATACGGCCGATTGTTACGCCGCGCTGGCCTGGGTGCACAGCCAGTTCACACCCGTGCCGCAAGAGTTTGACGACTACATCGCCAAACCCAAAAGCAATGGTTACCAGTCGCTG
This sequence comes from Rhodoferax sp., assembly GCA_031418395.1. Classification (GTDB taxonomy): domain Bacteria; phylum Pseudomonadota; class Gammaproteobacteria; order Burkholderiales; family Burkholderiaceae_C; genus JANYCG01. The sequence continues at coordinate 19,466 of JANOXL010000223.1, forward strand.
CACACCATTGTGCGGGAGCCTTCGGGCAAACCTATCGAAATCCAGTTCCGCACGCAGGCCATGCACGACCATGCAGAGCACGGCGTAGCGGCGCACTGGGCCTACAAGGAAGCCGGCATCAAGGGTTACGCAGGTGTGTCGGCCAGCAGCGGTTACGACGCCAAAATCGCGGTGCTGCGCCAGTTGCTGGCGTGGGAACGGGAGCTCTCGCACGTGACGCAAGAAGGGGCCGTTAATGCCAAGGGGCAAGTCGGCCTTTTTGAAGACCGCATTTACGTGCTAACGCCCGATGCCGCCATCGTCGAGCTGCCGCAAGGTGCCACGCCGGTTGATTTTGCCTACAGCGTACATACCAACATGGGTCACCGCTGTCGCGGCGCGCGGGTGGACGGCGTCATGGTGCCGCTCAATACGCCGCTCAAAAACGGCCAGACCGTCGAGGTCACGGTGGCCAAAGAAGGTGGCCCGTCACGCGACTGGCTCAACCCAGAGTTGGGTTTTCTAGCAGGCGCGCGGCCCCGTGCCAAGGTGCGCGCCTGGTTCAACATGTTGGCGCTGGACGACACCGTGGCGCGCGGACGTGACGCGGTGGAGAAACTGCTGCAACGTGAGGGCAAAACGGCCGTCAAGCTCGATGAGCTGGCCACGCAACTGGGTTTCAAAGCGGCGGACGACTTATTTGAAGCCGTCGGCAAAGATGAATTTTCCCTACGCACTATTGAGGTTTTGCTGCGCCCCAGTGAACCGGCTGCCGATCCGCAGGACGCGCCCATCCTCAAAAAATCCAGAGCCGCCGACCCTTCCGCCAAAGGCGGCCTTTTGGTGGTGGGCGTCGATTCTTTGATGACGCAATTGGCCAAATGCTGCAAACCGGCGCCGCCCGATTTGATTTGCGGCTTTGTCACCCGTGGCAAAGGTGTGAGCGTGCACCGGCTTGATTGCTCCAATTTGCGCGAGATGCGGGCCAAAAATGGCGAACGGGTGATTGAGGTGCAATGGGGCGCTGTGCAGGGGAATCGCGGCTCAAATGGTGGTGATGGCCGTCCCATTGACGCCGCCATGTACCCCGTGGACGTGAGTGTGGAAGCGGCTGATCGCACGGGCCTTTTGCGCGATATCTCTGAGGTATTTACCAAAGAGAAAATGAACGTTACCGGCGTACAAACCCAGTCGATCAAAGGCACCGCGTGGATGACGTTTACCGTGGAGGTGGCCGACTCTGGCAAGCTGCAAAAAGTGCTGGCCAGCGTGGCCGATTTAGATGGCGTTCGTTTGGCCAGAAGACGTTAAAAATGTATTAAATATAGCCATTATTGGTATGAATAGAATAGCGAATTATTAATATATTGCAAGAGCTAAATGCCAAAATAACGATAGACCAATGAATCAACATACATTTTTATGGCATGACTACGAGACTTTTGGCGTCAACCCGCGGCGTGACCGCCCCGCGCAGTTCGCGGCCATCCGCACCGACGCCGCGTTGAATGAGGTCGCCGAGCCGGTCATGTTGTATTGCCAGCCGGCCAATGATTTTTTGCCCGAACCTGGGGCCTGCTTGATCACTGGCATCACGCCACAACACTGCCTGGAGCTCGGCCTGCCCGAGCACCAATTTGCCGCCCAAATTGAACGTGAACTCGGCCAGCCCGGTACCGTGGGTGTGGGCTACAACACCATCCGTTTTGACGATGAAGTGACACGTTTTATGCTGTGGCGCTCGCTTGCCGACCCCTACGCCCGCGAGTGGCAAAACAACTGTGGCCGGTGGGATTTGCTTGACGTGGTACGTATGGCCTACGGGCTGCGGCCTGAGGGCATTGTGTGGCCCACCAAGCAAGATGAAAACGGCCCGCCGGGCACCATGAAGCCGAGCTTCAAACTCACCGACCTTACCGCCGCCAACGGCATCGCCCATGAAGGCGCACACGACGCCTTGAGCGACGTGCGCGCCACCATCGCGCTGGCGCGGCTCATTCGCGACAAGCAACCCAAACTCTTCGACTTCTGCTTCGCGCTGCACAAAAAGGAGCGTGTCGCCCAGGAGCTGGGCTTGCCCGCAAGCCGCGAAAGTGCCAAGCCGTTTTTGCATGTGTCGGGCATGTTCCCGCCCGAGCGCGGCTGTCTGGCCGTGATGTGGCCGTTGGCGACGCACCCGGTCAACAAGAATGAACTCATCGCCTGGGATTTGTCGGCGGCAGAAGGTGACCCCACAGAGTTCGCCAACCTGAATGCCGACGAAATCCGCCTGCGCATGTTTACCAAGGCCAGCGACCTGCCTGAAGGCATGGGCCGCTTGCCTATCAAAACCGTGCACCTGAACAAATCACCCATGGTCGTGGGCAGCCTCAAAACCTTGAGTGAGGCTCAGGCAAAGAAGTGGGGGATCGACGTGGATACCGCGCTACGCCGAGCCGCCATCGCCCGCGATTTGCCCGACATGAACGCCATCTGGTCCAAAGTCTTCACACGGGAGCCGCAAGGCCCGATCGATGTGGATGAGGACCTGTACGGCGGCTTTATCGGCAACGCCGACCGCAAACGCCTCAACGACCTGCGCAGGCTCGACGGCCCACAGCTTGCCAAAGCCCGCAACGCCTTTGACGACCCACGCCTTGAAGAGCTGGTGTTTCGGTACCGGGCGCGCAATTTTCTGGCGAGTTTGAGTTTGGAAGACGCCGCACGCTGGGAAGATTACCGCGCAGCGCGCCTGCTCGAAGGCGAGGGCGGCCACAAACCGGTAGAGGCCTATTTCGAAGAGATCGACCGTCTTTCAGAAACTGCCGATGAACGCGGAGAAGCGATTTTGGGTGCGTTGTATGACTGGGCGGAGCTGGTGGCGCCGGAGCGTTAAAACCAGCGGCAACCGCCATCCAGGCCGTGTGGGCAGCGGCTTTAAGCTTTTCCGTCCTGGTTTTTAGACCAATATGCCTCACGCAACAAACGCTTGAGCACCTTGCCCAAGGCGTTGCGCGGGAATTCATCGCGCAGTTCTACGCCGCTGATCCGCTGGTGTTTGCCCAGACGTTCATTGCTCCAGGCCATCACGGCAGCGCTGTCCAGCGCCACGCCGGGGCGGGGTATCACGAGGGCCAAGGGGGTTTCGCCCCAGCGTTCGTGCGGAATGCCGATGACCGTCACGTCCATCACAGCGGCGTGCTGACCGACGACTTCTTCAAGATCAGCGGGGAACACGTTAAAGCCGCCCGAGATGATCATGTCTTTTTTGCGATCGACCAGCACCAGGTAGCCGTCGTCATCGAGCTTGCCAATGTCGCCCGAACGGATGAAGCGACGGCCACGTTCATCGCGCCAGATGAGCGCCTCGGTGGCCTCGGGTCTGCCGTGGTAGCGGCTCATCATGCCCGCGCCATAACCGGCAATCTCGCCGGGGATACCTGCAGGAAGCACTTGACCGGCGTCATCCAGAATGCGCACTTCAAAACCCAGGACGGGCGTGCCGACGGTGTGAAATTTGTCCGCGGGCGCGCCAGGTTTGAGCATGGTCGCAAACCCTTCGCTGTAGCCGTACAACTCGATGAGTTTGTCGCCAAAACGGGTGACAACTTCCCGTTTGGTATCGCGCCGCAGCGGTGAACCGGCGCACAGCAGGGTTTGCAAATGCGGCGCATTGATGGGTGCATCTGCAACCTGCAACACAGCGATGAACTGCGCCGGCACCATGAAGCTGTGGGTGATGCGCTCCGCCTGCAGCGCCTGCAAAAAGGCCTTCGGCTCAAAACTCGGCATCACGAAGCAGGTGCCGCCGCTAAAGAGCACCGGCAGCATCATGAGCCAGGTGCCGTTGGAATACAGCGATGTGGTGGTCAGCGCGCGGCTCTTGTCGGTAAAACCCATCTCGATGCTGTTCGAGATAGCCCAATGACTGCGCGCGCGGTGGCTTTGCGCGATGCCTTTGGGCAGGCCTGTGGTGCCCGAGCTGTAGATGATGTTGAAGTCGTCACCCGTGGCGTAACGGACTTGCGGCGCATCGGTGGACGCGTCGGCTACGAGGCCGGTGTAGTTGCGCCATTGCACAGACTGAGGGGCACCATCAGTTGGTCGGCCGTGGACGACAAAACGCAAACCGGACTGCAAGGCTGGCATCTGCGTTTCGAGCGCCTGTAGTTTGTCGATGAATTCGGGCGTGGCAAAGGCCGCTTTGGCTCCGCTGTCATTGATGAGCGCCACCAATTGCGCCCCGGTGAGCAAACCCGAAAGAGGCACTACACAAGCCCCGGACTTCACCACGCCAAACATCACTTCGAGCATTTCCACTGAGTTGCCCATCAGCACCGCCACCTTGTCACCGTGGCCGACGCCTAGCGCCCGCAAGGCGTTGGCCACGCGGTTCATGTTGTCGTTGAAGTCGCCCCAGGTGCGCCGCACCGCGCCGCAAACCACGGCCTCTTGGTGCCGCTTGAAAGTGCCGTGGCTGGTGAAGATGTCGGGAATAAAAATGTGCGCGTCGTCTAGTTCAAGCATAGTGGTTCCGGTGAAAAGCGGATGCTGTCTCAACATCGAAATTGGGTTTAGCGAATCGCCACAAGCATCTGGCCCAGTTTCTCAATGCGCGCGAGCAATTGATCGCCCGCGTGAAGCTGGCTCACACCTGCGGGTGTGCCGGTGAAGATCAAATCCCCCGCATGCAGGGTGTAAAACCTGGAGGCGAAGGCGATCAGCGCCTGCACACTCAAAATCAAATCGCTGGTATTGTCCTTTTGGCGCGTGACATCGTTGATTTGCAGTTCCATCTGCAAAGCGCCGGGGTTGGTGATTTCGTCTGCAGTAGTCAACCATGGCCCGAGCACGGTGTAGCCATCGGGCGATTTTCTGAGGCTGCGTTCCTCCGGCCCGCGCACGGTGATGTCCAGGCCTATGCTGTAGCCGGCCACGTAGGCCAAGGCGTCCTGTGCAGCCACGTTGCGCGCGGTTTTCCCGACCACAATCACCATTTCGATTTCGTGGTCCGTGCGCCGCTGTGGGAAGACGAGTGGCACCCCGGCGGACGCGCCGCACAGCGAACTGGTGGCTTTCAAGAAAAGGCCCGCCTGTTCGATGTGCTTGATCTGCTGGTCGAAATGGATATGCGGGTCAGCCAGCACTTCCTTCAAATGTTGGGTGTAGTTGACGGGCGCGGCAATGATTTTGCCGGGGTTGGCCACCGGCGAGAGCAGGGTCACACTGGCCAGCGGCACGCGCTGCGCGGTGGCGGCCAGGGCCGTGACACGCGCTTGCACGGCGGGCAAGTGCGCGATGAGCTGATCTGCTGGTGGGTAGGGGTAACGCAGCGCGGGCAGGGCGTCCAGCGCTTCGCCCACGTCCAGAACCTGATCCTCCTGAACGAGGCCCAAGCGGTTGTCATTAAAGCGGCAGAGTTTCATGGGGATTTCAATTCAAATATGTGTCGTTACATCGGTCGTCTACGCTGCGGGCGAGGCGGCCAATGTGGCGGGCCTAACCAGGCACGAGTGCGTCGGGCAAGGGTGCTTGGCTCCCAGCGGCTAAACCCTAGACATGCGCATCGCTGGGTTTACGGCGTTTTTCCTGGTACATAGCCCGGTCGGCCCGTTTGATCAATTCGACCGGGTCATTATCTTCAGCGGCGGCAAATGCCTGACCCATGCTGATGCCCACCTGAAAAACGCCACTGTTCAGCATGATCGGCGCCGTAACCGCAGCACGGATGCGGGCACAGACTTGAGGTACATCGCCACTCGAACAGCCTTGCAGGATGATGGCAAACTCGTCGCCGCCGATGCGTGCCGCCGTGTCGGTGCCTTGTTTGGTAAGCGACTGCAAGCGTTTGCCGACTGTGGCCAGCACTTCGTCGCCCACTGCATGGCCGTGGTTGTCGTTGACAGGTTTGAAATCGTCCAAGTCGCAATAGATCACCGCCAGGCTTTGCTCAGCGGTGCGTGGCTGGGCAAGCAGGCGTTTGAGTTCAAGATCAAAAAAGCGGGCATTGCCCAGGCCCGTCAAGCTGTCCAGATTGGCCAGCACGGCGTGTTTGGCCAATTCAGCGTCCAGACGCTCGCTGAGTTGCCGGTTGCTGCGCTCATAGCTGGCGATGGCCAGAAAGGCGATGCCGTGGGTGGTCAGCATCACAAAAATTACGTTCAGGTCGGGGGAGGTTTGCGACGTGTAATTGGGCATCGGTATGCCAAACACTTTGTCCAAAACATACAAAGCCAGTACAAAAAGCGGCATGAGTATGGCGCTTAAAACGCCTGCGCGCGCGCCATAGAGGCAGAAAAAAATGATACTCGGCAAAAGCAACACCGGCGTCGCCACCGAGGCCGGAAAACCGCCCGTCAGGGCCACTGACATGGGAATGGCCACCATAACGGCCACCCCGACGACCCAACGTGCCAAAGCGGCGTAGCCCTTGAGCAAAGCGACATAACCGACGACCAATGCGCTGATCAAGCCGACGTTAAAGGGTACAAAAATACGTCGAGTCGTCTCCTCCATCAGGCTGTTGCCTGTCGTCAGAAAAAACAAGGTCACCGGCAGCAAGAGCACGCTGCTGATCGACGAGATGCCGGCCAGAACACGCGTCTTGAAAAGCAGCAGATGGTTATGGCCATAGTGCTGTTCGAGCCGCTGGTTGTGCACGGCCAGCAGCCGTTGGGGCAGGGACCCTGTCATGCGACCTTCATTTTGGTGCGCCGACGGGTTGACCCAGCAGCCAGTCCACCTGGCCGGTCCGCCCTGGCAAATGAAGCGTTGCGGTGGCCGCTGGCGTTTGTGCCAAAAGCCTTCCGCGCCGATAGACTTTGAGCCGTGTGGCGCGCAGTCGAATGGCTTCGACTGGGTCTCGCGCCTGCAAAAGAACAAAGTCGGCGTTGCAGTCCACATTCAGCCCATAACTTTCAAGTTTCAAAATGCGTGCGGGCAGGGTGGTGACGGCTTCAAAACACTGGCGCATCGCCGCTTGGGACGTCATTTGCGCGACGTGCAGGCCCATGTAGGCGACGTCCAGCATGTCGGCGCTACCCAATGAATACCACGCGTCCATCATGTCGTCTTGCCCGAAGGCGACGGGCAGGCCCGCTGCCAACAACTCGGGCACACGCGTGAGGCCCCGGCGTTTGGGGTAGGTGTCGTGGCGGCCTTGCAGCGTAATGTTCACGCAGGGGTTGCTGACCACACTTAAACCCGCCTCGGCCATCAGCGGGATGAGTTTGCTCACGTAATAGTTGTCCATCGAATGCATGGAGGTGAGGTGCGAGCCGGTGACGCGGCCCTGCATGCCCATGCGTTGCGCTTCAAAAGCGAGTGATTCGACATGGCGCGAATGCGGGTCGTCGGACTCGTCGCAATGCATATCGACCAGCAGGCCCCGTTCCGCAGCGAGTTCACACAGCCACTTGACGCTGGCTGCGCCATCACTCATGGTGCGCTCGAAGTGGGGGATGCCGCCGACCACGTCCACACCCAAATCCAGCGCGCGCTTCATATTGTCCATGCCGCCTGGCGACCGCAATATGCCATCTTGCGGGAAAGCGACCAGCTGCAAATCGAGGTACGGCGCGACCTGTTTTTTAACTTCCAGCAGCGCGCGCACCGCCAGCAGGCGCTCGTCACTGGTGTCCACATGCGAACGGATGGCCAGGAGGCCTTTGCCGACGGCCCAGTCGCAGTAGGTCAGAGCACGTTCGGTGATGGCCTCTGCGGTGAGCGACGGTTTGAGCTCGCCCCACAGTGCGATGCCTTCGAGCAAGGTGCCGCTTTGGTTGATGCGCGGCAGGCCGTAACTCAAAGTGGCGTCCAGATGAAAATGCGCATCGACAAAAGGTGGCGAGACCAGTTGACCTGCTGCGTCCAGAATTTCACGCGCTTCCGATTCAGGAGCAAGCGGCCCTTGGGCGACGGCTACAAACTTACCGTCTTGCACTGCCAGCGTCATGTCGCGGCGACCGTCGGGCAAGGTTGCGTGGGTGATGAGCAAATCGATCATGGTGGGGTGCGGTTTAAGTGGATAGTGAATGCGGGTGGAGGGCTGCCACAGTTATTAACATGGGTATTAACAAGCTCAACAGTTTGATAAAAAATGTGATTTCTATTACTTAAAATGTTTAAAATATAAACAATTGATAAAATAAAAAAATAGCTAACAATACATATTTTACGAGACCTAATAAGCTTCAGTTCCTACAAAAAAATAGTTGAAATATTTATTTCAAAACTCATTTGGTCCCAAAAATCCGGTCCCCCGCATCCCCCAGGCCCGGCAAGATGTAGCCGTGGTCATTGAGTTGGCGGTCAATTGCGGCGGTAAAAATCGGCACGTCGGGGTGCGCGGCATGCAGGGCTTTGATGCCCTCAGGGCAAGTCAGCAGGCACACAAATTTGATCGACTTGGGGTGCAACTCCTTGAGACGGTCTACCGCTGCAATGGCCGAGTTACCCGTGGCCAGCATCGGGTCCACCACCACCACGTCGCGGTCTTGCATGTCGTGCGGCATCTTGAAGTAGTACTCCACGGCCACCAGGGTTTTAGGGTCGCGGTACAGGCCGACGTGGCCCACGCGCGCGCCTGGCACGACGTTGAGCATGCCTTCCAAAATGCCGTTGCCCGCCCGCAGGATGGAGACGAAGACGAGTTTTTTGCCGTCAATCACTTTGGACTGCATCTTCTCCAGTGGTGTCTCGATTTCGATCTCGTGCGTGGGCATGTCACGTGTGACTTCATAAGCCATGAGCGACGCCAGCTCGTTGAGCAGGCGGCGAAAGGTGTTGGTGGACGCATCTTTGCGCCGCATGAGCGTCAGTTTGTGCTGCACCAGCGGGTGGCTGACGAGGTGGACGTTGGCGGGGATGTTCGACATGGTGATCCTTGAAAGTCTTATTCGGTTTTTTTTGGCGTCATTCCATTTCTAAATTATGAGTGTAGTAGGCGCGCCGACGAAGACAGTGCTTTGGCACGACTAGGAGGCGCAACGACCTACCGTCATGATTTAGGGTTGGAATCAGATTGATTTTGATTCAAATTCGGCTTAAATCGTCACCGAACGGGCTGCACGGCAGTCACTTTAGTCACAAGTGACGGAAAGCAGCGCGGGTTTATTCTTCGTTTCCTTAGAAAACCGTGCCATCACTCTGGATGTTCAGCGGGGGCGCGCCGCCGCGCAGGCGCTGAGCCAACATGCGGCCGGCCGCCCAGGTGCCGCCTTCGAGCACACAGGCCAGCGGCATTTGTTGTTCGGATAGACCGAGTTGCTCGCGCACCAAGGGCGCAAGTTCATCCAGCAGGGCCACCGTGAGCGCGCGCCATTCGACGATGAATTCGTCGCCCGCCGTCCAGGTGCGCTGCAGCAGCGTGGCGTCTTTCACTGTGATGACCTCGGCGTCCAGCAGCAGTCCGCCGTTGCGGTATTCGGGCAGGCCGGTAAGTTGACCCAGCCCGGTGGCAGTCACGCCCGCCCACTCAAAGGGCTCCAGGAGCGAATACGTGAGCCATTGTGAGAGTTTGTGAAAGGGCATCCAGCCTGCGCCGGCTCTACCAGCATCACCGTCATCGTCACCATCACCGCCGCCGTCGCTTTCACCCAGGATCGCAGCGTGACGCCAGCAGTCGCCCAACGCGATGGGTTCGCCGCCGTCTGATGTCATCGTGTTTTGCGCAGGCCAAATGCCAGACAACGTGTTGAGCAAGGCCACCAGGATGTCATGCGCGGCGACGCTGGCGCCATCACCTTGGCGCTCACTTTGCGTCAACAGGTGGTCAAACAAACGCCCCGGCCGACACTGTCCGCCTGCGCCACCAAACACGTCGGGCTGATTTTCAATCGCCTCACCAAGCCGGCGCAACAGCGCCGCGCGGCCTTCCAAGCCTACGAGCGGGTTGTCTTTGGCTACTTGAAACGCGTCGCCCAGCGTCCTGGCCGTGATGGCTTGCAAACCTGCTGCGTCAGCCTGACAAGGCTGCGTGGGTTTGCTCGAAAAAAGCCCGGTAGTGAAGGCGTTGAAACTGGCCACACCCAGGCCCTCGGAGCGAGCGTAGACCTGGCCACTGCGACTATCCAGATAATGCCAGTCTGGGCCAGATCCTGCGTCCAGCAGCACACTGACGATGGCCAGATCGATGTGGGCGCGCGCGCGTTTGGCGAGCGACACCTTACCCAATTCTTCATTGAGCCGCGCCAATCGGTCTACGCCACCCGCCTCGAAATGCCGCCAGCGGCTGTGGTACGGAATTTTCAAATCAGGGTAGCGCTCCCGTGTGGTCTCCACCACCCGTGCGGCGCAGGGGGGCAGCGCGTCGTCGTGGATCGTGAAGTAGTCCGAATGCCCCGCGCGGGCGCGGGCCAGCAGGCCTTGCGCACGCTTGCGGATCGTTGTTGTGGAGCGCAGCTGGGCCACAGCCATTGAAAATGCAGCGTCACCAGCGCCTGAAACGGGAGCGAATTGTGCCGGGTGGGGCGTCTGGTTTAAATCGGTCATGCGCCTTTACTCGTTCAGCCCACGCCCTTTGGCGATCTTCAGTTCGTCCGCGTCCGGCACCGCGCCGGGCGTGAAATAACCGGCCGCCATCTTGGCATCCATCTCCACACGGGCGTCTTCGGGGATCAGGCCATCGGGAATATTCACACGCTCCACCACCTCGATGCCAGAGCGGGTAATGGCGTCGTATTTCATGTTGCTCATCGAGACAAGGCGATGGATTTTGCGGATGCCCAGCCAATTCAGCACGTCGGGCATCAGCTCTTGAAACCGCATGTCCTGTACACCGGCCACACACTCGGTGCGGTTGAAATACTGGTCAGCTGTGTCGCCGCCGGGCTGGCGCTTGCGTGCGTTGTAGACGAGAAACTTGGTGACCTCACCGAGTGCGCGGCCTTCTTTGCGGAAGTAGGAAACCAGGCCCACACCGCCGCGCTGCGCGCCCTGAATACATTCTTCAATCGCGTGGGTGAGGTACGGTCGGCAGGTGCAGATGTCAGAGCCGAACACATCCGAGCCATTGCATTCATCATGCACGCGCGCCGTCAATTCGATTGCGGGGTTGGCCAGATCGGCAGGGTTGCCGAAGATGTAGGCGGTAAGGCCACCAATCGGTGGCAAAAATACCTCAAGGTCGCTGCGGGTCACCAGCTCGGGGTACATGCCGCCCGTTTCTTCAAACAACACACGGCGCAAATCGGCCTCGGAGCAGTTGAATCGTTTGGCGACTTCGGGCAAAAACCAGACCGGCTCCACGGCGACTTTAGTTACCATGGCAGCGCCGCCCGCGGTCAAATATTTGCCATCGGCTTGCAAACGCCCCGATTGCAGCGCCTCGATCACCTCGGGCAGGATCACATGCGCTTGCGTGACGGCGATGGTCGGGCGGATGTCGTAGCCCGCCGCGAGTTCGTCTTGAAAAACATCGGCAATCGTCGCGCCCCAAGGGTCCATGGCGACGATGCGGCCCGGCTGGCTCCACTGCGGGTAGGGGCCAATTTGCACCGTGGGCGAGGTGTTGGTCAAATCCGCCTTGTGGTCTTTGGAGAGCCCGCCCGAGGCCACTGCCAGTGCACGGTAAATGCTGTAAGAGCCGCTGTGGGTGCCGATCACGTTACGGTGGCTGCGTTTGGTCGTTGTGCCGATGACAGGGCCGCGCTCCTGTGCTGTCGCAGCGGCCCATTGAATCGGCAATGCGCCAAAACCACCCGCATGGGACGTCAGGCGGATGTGTTGGGGAGACGCTGTGGTGGTCATGATTTTGAAAAATGTAACTATAAATAGTATAGCTACAAAGCCTTATTTAACGAGACCAGGATTACCATTTTCTATAAAAAATTGGAGTATCCCGAATTTCGGAGTAAATCGTACCCAAAATAGGTACGATTGTTTACCTGCGCCGCCCACCAAATAAACCACCCAGCACGCCCCGGATGATTTCGCGCCCGACTGCGGAGCCCATGGTGCGCACGGCGGAGCGCGCCATGTTGGTGGCCAGGCCTTCGTTGCGGCCACCGCGTGGGCCGGTGCTGCCAAACAGTACATCGGTGAGGCCGCCCAAGAGGCCGCCACCTTCGGCTTTGGCTGCGTCAGAATTCGCGCCACCCGAGTTGCCCCCGCCGATCGGCGTGCCCGCCATCGAACCCGTAGACATGGGCCCCGAGGGCAGTTTGTCGTCTTGCGCGGCGGCGGATGCCGATGAAGATGCGGCCACGCGACCCTTGATCTTTTCGTAGGCCGATTCACGGTCTTCGGTCTTTTCGTAGACACCGGCAACCAGCGACTCCTTGATCAATACCTGGCGCTGCTCGGGCTTGATCGGGCCAATCTGGCTGCCCGGCGGCAACA
>JANOXL010000224.1:0-8328 GCA_031418395.1 Rhodoferax sp.
GCCCGCGTGTTTCTGAAAAAGGGCTCCGGCCAGATCGTCGTCAACGGCAAGGACATCTCTGCTTTCTTCGGCCGTGCCACCTCCATCATGATCTGCAAACAGCCGCTCTTGTTGACCAACCACGCCGAAACCTTTGACGTCATGGTCAATGTGGCCGGCGGCGGCGAGTCCGGCCAGGCAGGGGCAGTGCGCCACGGCATCACACGCGCGCTGATCGACTATGACGCTACGTTGAAGCCTGAGCTGTCAAAAGCTGGCTTCGTGACGCGTGACGCCCGCGAAGTCGAGCGTAAAAAGGTCGGTTTGCACGGCGCCCGTCGCCGCAAACAGTTCTCCAAACGCTGATCTTTGCGACTGCGGACTCGCCATGCCGCGTTGCAAATCCTCACAATGGGCATACCATTGTTCCGGTTTGCGCCTTGCCTGACGAGCCCTCGCTACGCAAATATCAGCTTTGGCCTGGCCAATATAAACCGCCCGGGAGCGATTCCAGGCGGTTTTTGTTTGGGGCATTGCTTACATCCGTTCTGATAGGCCACTGCTAGACTCAATCCCCCGTCAATCCAGCCATGAGATTTCGCCTCCTTCGCCGTCGCCTCACCGTCAGCGCCCCGCGCATGTCGGTGCGCAGCGCCTTGCCTTGGCCGTTTCGATGGGCCATGATCGCGCTGGTGTTCGGCTTTTGCGCAGCGATTGGTCTGTGGGCGTTTGAGTTTGGCAAAGAAATCGCGGGTGTGGATGGCAATGCCCATGAGGAGTTGCAAACGGCTAAGCTGGAGTTGACTGCGTTGCGAGGCGAGCTCGCCACGGCGATTGCCGCGCGAGAAAAAGCCCAATCGATTGCCGACACCTCAGGCACCCTGGTCACCACTGAAAAGGCCGCACAGGAAGGTTTGGTGGCGCAAAACAAGGTGCTGGATGTCGAAAACCGCAAGCTGAAAGAAGAGCTGGGGTTTTTTGAAAAACTGATTCCGCCCACCGGGGCAGAGGGCATAACCGTGCGCGGTCTACAGGCCGAGGTACTGGCCGGTCGCCAGTTAAAATGGCAGGTCTTGTTGATGAATGCGCAAAAAAACGCACCTGATTTCACCGGCAAGCTGGAAGTCAATTTTTCCGGCACGCAAAACGGAAAACCCTGGACGGCGGCCGCACCCGGCGGAGCAACAGCGCTTAAATTTCGTCAATTTGGCCGAACAGAAGGTATTTTCGACCTTCCTGAGCAAACCACGGTGAAATCAGTGTCGGTCAAAGTGGTCGAAGGCAGCGTCGTTCGGGCCAGTCAAACCTTGAAAATCTAAGAAAAACAGGCCCTACATACCTACTAGAGACATAAAAGATGTTCAAGAAAAAACAACCGCCCATTAAAAGCCTGATCGCCCATGGCAGCCAGATTTCCGGAAATATGCGTTTTACCGACGGCCTGAGGGTGGATGGTTCGGTGATCGGCAACCTGCGCGCCAGTGAAGACGAACCCAGCATACTGGTGATTTCGGAGATGGCCTCAGTGACCGGCGAGGTGCATGCCGACCACATCATCATCAACGGCACCGTCAAAGGGCCGATTTATGCGGCTGTGATGCTGGAACTCCAGCCCAAAGCGCGTATCGAAGGAGAAGTGCGTTACGCCGCGCTGGAGATGCACCAAGGCGCGCTGGTGTCGGGCCAACTGCGGCCGCTGTTGGCCGGTGAGGAAAAGCCCACGCTGAAATTGGCGGCCAACAACGGGTAATCTACGGATAGATCACGGGCAAATAACCCTTTAGTAATCAATCCCGAGCGATTTACTGTAGTATTGACACCTAGATTTTGAAGTGATTTAAAGGATTTGCCATGAGCGCAGTAGCCGAAAACATCCAGAGCAGCATGCCCAACCTCACACCCGCAGTGATGGAAGACATGCCACCCGCGCCGATTTTGTTCACCGACAGTGCCGCCGCGAAAGTGGCTGACCTGATCGCAGAAGAAGGCAACCCCGATTTGAAACTGCGCGTTTTTGTGCAGGGTGGCGGCTGCTCCGGCTTCCAATACGGCTTTACCTTCGACGAAATCACCAATGAAGACGACACCACGATGACAAAAAACGGTGTCTCCTTGCTGATCGACGCGATGAGTTACCAGTATTTGGTGGGCGCTGAGATCGACTACAAAGAAGACCTGCAAGGTTCGCAGTTCGTGATCAAGAACCCGAATGCCACGACGACTTGTGGTTGCGGCTCGAGCTTTTCGACTTAAGCCGATTTGCGCACTCACCCAGGCGTCAGGCCGGGTAAATCGCGCCAAGAATACGGGTGCCCTGTTTGGCACCCTTTTTTGCGCCCGTAACTTTCGGCAAGTTGCCGGTTTCGCGGCGAACCGCCTTGTGGGCCAGCCAGGCGAAGGCAGCAGATTCGACTTGCAGCGGCGGCAGACCAAAATCGCCGGATGACGCAAGCTGAAGGCCCGGTAACTGCGTCTTCAAACGGGTCATCAGGTGCAAATTCAGCGCGCCACCACCACAAACAAGCAGCAATTCACTATTGTTTTGGTAGCTTTTGATGCAGTCTACGGTTGACCTGATGGTCAATTCAGCCAAAGTTGTATGTACGTCAACGGCAGAGACGCCAGGGCATTGCGCCAGGTGTTTGTCGAGCCAGCCCACATTAAAAAGGTCTCGCCCGGTGCTTTTGGGCGGTGCTTTGGTGAAAAACGGGTCGGCCAACATGCGCTGCAACAAGGCAACTGACACCTGCCCGCTGGCCGCCCATTGGCCGCCCTCGTCAAAGGTTTTGCCCAGGTGTTTTTGTACCCAGTGGTCCAAAAACACATTGGCTGGGCCGGTGTCGAATCCCAGAACGTCGGCTGCATCCAGCGCCGTTTGGGCTGGGATCAAACTCACGTTGGCGATGCCCCCCAAATTCAGCACTGTGACGGCCTTGTACGGCCTGCCAAACACTTCGCGGTGGAAGGCGGGCACCAAGGGCGCGCCTTGGCCACCGGCGGCGACGTCGCGGCTGCGAAAGTCAGCCACCACGTCGATACCGGTCAGTTCAGCCAGCAGTGCCGGGTTGTTGGTTTGAACGGTGTAGCCGGCGCCGCCGCCCGAGCTATTTGCCGCAGCCAGGTCAAATTCTTGCGGGCGATGGCGTACTGTTTGGCCGTGGGCGCCAATGGCGGCAACTTGATTGGCAGGTACGCCCGATGTGGCCAGAATCTCACGTACCACCTGGGCATACAGGCGGGCCAGGGCATTGCCCGCCAGCGCCGCGCGATGGATTTCGTCATGACCGGAGGTATTGAGTGCCAGAAACTCCTGCCGCAGCTCGACAGGAAACGGCAACGCCGCATGCTGGAGCACTTTAATTGCGCCGTTTGAGAAGTCTGCCAAAACGCCGTCGATGCCGTCCAGCGAAGTTCCGGACATCAGGCCCATGTAAAGCTTTGAATTTGACGCAGCCATGATGATCTTGGCGGGTTGCCCTAGCAACCCCGGAGCAGTTACTCTGCGGTGCCGCGTTTCATGCCCACAGCAGCGGCCAGGGCAATGCGGACTTGGCCAGAAGCCGCGTCAAACAGCGGTTTGACATCTGCAGCGACAGGCAATGTCTCAGCATTTTGCGCCATCGTCAGCGGGTCTTGGTGCACGCCATTGACGCGGAATTCAAAATGCAGGTGCGGCCCGGTCGACCAGCCGGTGGTGCCTACGGCCCCCAGGTTCTGGCTCTGGCTGATTTTTTCGCCTTTGTGGACGTTGATTTTGCTCAGGTGCGCATAGACCGTGGTATTTCCTTTGCCGTGATCAACGATAACGACATTGCCAAAACCACGCTGGACTCCGGCGAATTCAACCACGCCGTCACCAATCGAACGCACCGGCGTGCCAGTCGGTGCGGCGTAATCCACACCGAGGTGTTGCTTCCAAGTCTGCAAAATCGGGTGCAGACGCATTTTGAAGCCACTCGTGACACGCGAGAACTCCAGCGGGGAGGCCAGGAAGGCGCGGTTCAAGCTTTTGCCGTCCAGGGAGTAATAGGCGCCTTTTGACTTGGCGCTGAGAGTCGCGCCGGGTTTAGCGTTGGATTTACCGTCAGATGGGGCCCCGGGCGCAGCAAACCACATGGCCTGGAATTTTTTGCCGTTATTGACGAATTCGGCAGACAACACACGGCCCGCGCGCATGGGCTCACCATCGCCTTCGAGCGTTTCATACGTGATGCTGAACCGATCGCCCTTGCGCAACGCACGATGAAAATCGATGTCGCCCGAGAAAATTTCGGCAATTTGGGTGGCGATAGAGTCTGGCAGGCGCGCCTCCTCAGTCGCCGCAAATAACGAAGAGCTGATGCTGCCGCTGGCCAAACGCACGGAGGCGGTCAACGGCGCGATTTCGACGCGCGACTTTAACCCGGCAGGGGTTTGCTCGACCACCAGGCGATTGAAATTGCCGTCATCTGAGGACGTCCAGCGGGCGACGAGTTTGTTGAAGTTGTTGTCAATGCCGGCTTCAGCCGTCACCGCGCGGCCAGCCCGGCCCCACAGGCTTTTGCGGGCCAGCGCATCAGAACGCAAAAAGCTGGCGGCGGCCGCATCATCAATGCCCAAGCGGCGCAACAGGGTGTCCGCCGTGTCGGTGGAACGGGTCACTTCCGAGCGGTAGAGCGTAAAGGGTAAGGCAGCCAGCGGCTCCAGGCTACTTGGCACTGCGGTCGAAAGTGAGGCGGGTGCGCTGCTGTCGGAGCCGCTGCTTGCAAGCTGCGTATTGGGCGTCAGCAGACTTGCGGGTGTCAGTTCAACCGATTCAACGACCTGGCGCACTGGCAAATCAGCCGCATCCGGCGCAATCGAGGCTACGGCAAAAGCGCCACCGGCGCCCACCAGTGCCAAGGCAGCGACCAGGGTCATCAGCCGTTTGGGATGTTGGACGAACTGGTTTTGAACGGACTGGGCAATCTGGGCCAACAGCGCGTTCGCATTCATGTCCGCAGCAGGGGAAAAACCGTGGGGCAAAAGCTGATTCCAACGTTTGGGCGGCCTGTTTTTGCATCAACAGAGCCAGGCAGCCACTAAAATTCAGTGATCTCGGGACGACGTGCCAGACTGCTTGGCGAAGTTAAAGCATCGCGGTGCAGACTTTGGGGCACTATTTCAACGTCATATCGGGCGACAGATCTGATGTCATGGATCTGACGTTGAAGCGAATCCAGAGCCGGGCAGCCATTGTAACCGCCGCCCTTTTGCCGAAACCTGTAAAAACCCTTATGAATCAAGCCTCCAGCCCTCCAATCGTTGTAACCGATCGTGTCCGCGAGGCACTGGCGGTGACCCTGCGGGGCTGCGATGAGCTTATTCCGCAAGAAGAATGGCTTAAAAAGCTGCAAAAGAGCGAAACATCGGGTAAACCGCTCAGAATCAAGTTCGGCATGGACCCCACTGCGCCTGATTTGCACCTCGGCCATACGGTGGTGCTCAACAAAATGCGCCAGTTTCAAGACCTCGGCCACGTCGTCATTCCGCTGATTGGCGACTTCACGACCTTGATCGGCGACCCTTCTGGCCGCAACACAACCCGCCCGCCGCTGACACGCGAGGAAATCGACGCCAACGCCAAAACCTATTTTGAGCAGATCAAACTGGTGCTGGAAATGGACAAAGCCGAAGTGCGCTACAACAGCGAATGGAGCGACCCGCTGGGCGCGCGCGGCATGATCACCCTGGCGGCCAAATACAACGTAGCGCGCATGATGGAGCGCAACGATTTTCACGACCGCTTCAAGGCTGGCACGCCCATCAGCGTGCACGAGTTTTTGTACCCCCTGATGCAGGGTTACGACTCGGTGGCGCTGAAATCTGACCTCGAACTGGGCGGTACGGACCAAAAGTTCAACTTGTTGGTGGGCCGTCACTTACAACAAGAATATGGTCAGGAGCCGCAGTGCATCTTGACCATGCCGTTGCTGGAAGGCCTGGATGGCGTCGAGAAGATGTCGAAGTCGAAGAACAACTACATTGGCATTTCCGAAGACGCCAACACCATGTTTGCCAAGGTTTTGAGCATTTCAGACGTGTTGATGTGGCGCTGGTACACCTTGTTGTCGTTCAAGTCTGAGGCTGATATCGCCCGCTTAAAGGCTGAAGTCGAGGCGGGCCGCAATCCGAAAGACGCCAAAGTGGCCCTGGCCAAGGAGATTACCGCGCGGTTTCACTCCACAGCGGCCGCCGATGCGGCGGAACAAGACTTCATCCACCGTAGCAAAGGCGGCGTGCCAGATGTGATCCCGGAGGTGGCGTTTTCACTCGCAGACGACGGTGCGCCCATGGGCATCGGCAACCTGCTCAAAATGGCGGGCCTCGCAGCCTCCAGCGGCGAAGGCAACCGCCTGATCGACGGTGGCGGCGTGCGTGTCGACTCCAACGTGGTGAGCGACAAAGGCCTGAAACTCGGGCGCGGCGTGTATGTGGTGCAGGTGGGGAAACGCAAGTTTGCGCGGGTGACAGTGAGGTAGTAAAAAATTTATCAGATTAGAAATTTTAATATAAATTCGACTATGGGTCTCGTGTTTATTTAATATTTAGCTATTAAATATATTGTAAATATGGACAAATAGTAAACAAAATATAAGTCAAATTCCAATTTGAATAGATATCCTATCTAATAATACCCAAATTGGGTATTTAGTTTTTCGCCCAAAAAAAGCCGACATGATGTCGGCTTTTTCTTGAGGCAATCAGGCTTGGCTTTGAGCCAGCAAGTGTCAGCCTGCTCAGGCTGCTACTGCAGATTTCGCAGCGCGGCGGCGTGAAATCACCAACGCAGCAAAGGCCAGGCCGAACAGGGCGATGGATTCTGGCTCCGGGATGCCATAAATCAGCAAAGCTTCGCGGGCGATCAGGCTGTGGGCGTAGGCTGATGGGTGCAGCGCATCGGAGAACAGCGATGTGTCGCAGCTCGCGCCGTTTGAAAAGGCGAACCCTGCACAAGGGAAAAGCGTGTTGGTGATGCCATACGCCGCCGGGTTGGCGCGCGCAGCAGCGGCGACGCCTGCCATATCGAGCAGGTCAATGTCGAGCCCGGCAAACACATTTTCCAAGCCCAGCAGGGTGCCGATCAAGGCATTGAACTGGGCGGTGGCACTGCTGGAAGCTTCTGTGAGGCCGAGGAGCACGGCTTCAGGCGTAGCGCCCAGATCAGGCAAACTGGAGATCAAAACGTGTTTGGCACCGCTGGCCGCAAGATAACCGACAGTGTTGCCCAAATTGGTAATGGCCGCGAGGGCAGCGTTGAAGTGGCCCAACTGATCCGCAGGGGTGACACCCTGAAAGAAGCTACGAGCGTCGCGCATGTCATTGCCGCCACCGACGACCACGTACAGTGCGTTCGGGTCGGCCAAGCCCGGTGTGGGTACTGGGTTGCCGCCACCCCAAATGCCGACAGCCTGCGCCAGAACGCCGGGTGGGGACGAATCAGTACCCGTGCGTGCACCAGCGAACGCGAAGTTTTTTCCGTCCAAAAAAACTGGCGCGGCGTCTCCCGCCAGCCCTAAACCTGCGGCCAAGCCTTCGACCCACAGCGGGCCGTTGGAAAAACGACCGTTGAAATAGGGCTGAGCATTTCCTGGCAGTGCGCCGCCAGTCAAAATTGACAAATTGCCCGTATCCGACAAGCTGTCGCCAAACACATACATGTTCGTAAATGGCCCGGCAGCGGCGAAAAGTGGCACACTGAGCAAGAGCGGTGCGATCAGAGATTTGAGGCGTTTGAAATTCATGGGAGCTTTCGAATGGATAGGTGAGCACCTGCAAACATACACAGGTGAATGGAAAACGAAATCATCAAGCAATTTCCAGGCCAAAATCCAAAACCCCAATGTTGACAAGACTTGGCGGGGGGTGTTGGGCGCAGGAGGAGGTTGCGTTTGGTAACAAGTGTCAAATCTGCCGACATGGGGCGAACCCTAGGGCGATGCGGATTTTTTCGTCATGGTGGGTGCGTGCTTGGCGCGGGCAGTCGGCGGTATTCGCAGGCAACTTCTAGGAGCCCAAGGTCAAAATCAGTCAACCTCTGTTTGCCAATCTTCTGAATTCGGGTTATACTCATGGGCTCTGCTCAAAACGGGATGACTTTTCTGTTGCAGGCGGAGTTTATTAACTGTCTTTCACATTAGCCTTGGGTGCCTTTCAGTACTGAAAAGTACGAATAAGTCACTAAGGACGCGCTGACCAATTGAAGTTGGCGCGGTGGAAGTTACGAAAGAAAACAATGAGTCAAAGCAATCGATTGGGGTTGCTGGGACGCAAGGTTGGCATGATGCGCCTGTTTACCGATGAAGGGGATGCGATCCCTGTCACGGTAGT
>JANOXL010000225.1:0-3371 GCA_031418395.1 Rhodoferax sp.
CCCTTGGGGGGCAGCGCAGCACACAAAGTGGCAAGCGTGGGGGCACTATGAAGTTGTGTGGGTTCGATGTTGGGCTGGATCAGCCTTTTTTCCTGATCGCAGGGCCGTGTGTCATCGAGTCCGAGCAATTGCAGATGGATACGGCCAGCACACTCAAAGAGATCACGTCGGCGCTGGGCATTAACTTCATCTTCAAAAGCAGTTTTGACAAAGCCAACCGCAGCAGCGGCAACACCTTTCGCGGCCCCGGCATCGACAAAGGCCTCGAGATTTTGGCCAAGGTCAAACGTGAACTACATCTGCCGGTGTTGACCGACATTCACGACGAGTCCCAAATTGCGCAGGTCTGTGGTGTGGTTGATGTATTGCAAACGCCCGCCTTTTTGTGCCGCCAGACCGACTTCATCCGCGCTGTGGCGCAGTCGGGCAAACCGGTCAATATCAAAAAGGGCCAGTTCCTCGCGCCAGGCGACATGAAAAACGTGATCGACAAGGCCCGCGCTGCCGCAAAGGAAAAGGGCCTGAACGAAGACAACTTCATGGCCTGCGAGCGCGGTGCAAGTTTTGGCTATAACAATTTAGTCAGTGATATGCGCAGCCTGGCCATCATGCGCGAGACGAATGCGCCTGTGGTGTTTGACGCCACCCACTCCGTGCAATTACCGGGCGGCCAAGGCACCAGCAGCGGCGGCCAGCGCGAAATGGTGCCGGTTCTGGCGCGCGCGGCGGTTGCGGTGGGCGTGGCCGGATTGTTTATGGAAACCCATCCCAATCCGGCAGTTGCCTTGAGCGACGGCCCCAATGCCGTGCCGCTGAAACACATGCGCGCTTTGCTGGAAACACTACTTGATCTGGATCGCGTCACCAAGAAAAATGGTTTTCTTGAGGCCCGGTTTTCCGCTTAGCTTTTTGCGTGCGTCATGTTTCCAACTGACCCCAATATTTCAACCCTTTAGAAAGAATTTGACATGCCTTGCGCCTACATCATTGCCGACATCAAGATCAACGACATGGAGAAGTTCAAGCCCTATATGGCGGCGGCGCCGGGTGCTGTGGCGGCGGGAGGCGGTGAGTACATCGCGCGCGGCGGCAAGTTCGAAACCCTCGAAGGCAATTGGCAGCCCGGTCGCCTCACGCTTTTGAAGTTTGAGAGTCTGGACAAAGCCCGCGCTTTTTACAACAGTGAAAAATACCAGGCCGCAAAAGCCCAGCGCGCCGGTGCGACTGACTATTTCAACATGGTCGTTGTTGAGGGCGTGTAAGCCCTGGCGTGAACTTGTTGGATAAATTTTTTAATTGAGAAAGACCTGAAATGAGTGCAATTGTTGACATCGTTGGCCGCGAAATTCTGGATTCCCGCGGCAACCCCACGGTGGAATGTGACGTGTTGCTGGAGAGCGGCACCATGGGCCGCGCGGCTGTGCCCTCGGGCGCGTCCACCGGTTCGCGTGAGGCCATCGAGCTGCGTGACGGTGACAAGAGCCGCTACGGCGGCAAAGGCGTGTTGAAAGCAGTGGAATACATCAACACTGAAATCTCCGAAGCCGTGCTGGGGCTGGACGCCTCTGAGCAGGCCTTTCTGGATAAAACCCTGATCGACCTGGACGGCACCGAGAACAAGTCCCGCCTGGGTGCCAATGCGATGCTGGCCGTCTCGATGGCAGTGGCCCGTGCGGCGGCGGAAGAGTCGGGCCTGCCGCTGTACCGCTACTTTGGCGGCATGGGCGGCATGTCGATGCCGGTGCCGATGATGAACGTGGTCAACGGCGGCGCGCATGCCAACAACAACCTGGATTTGCAGGAGTTCATGATCATCCCCGTGGGCGCACCGAGTTTCCGCGAAGCCCTGCGTTACGGTGCCGAGGTGTTCCACGCGCTCAAGAAGATTTTGCACGACAAAGGCATGAGTGTGGCCGTGGGCGACGAAGGCGGCTTTGCCCCCAACGTGGCGAGCCACGAAGCGGCGATTCAGATGATTCTGGAGGCTATCTCTGCTGCAGGTTTTGTAGCAGGCGAACAAATCGCGCTCGGCCTGGATTGCGCCGCCAGCGAGTTCTACAAAGACGGCAAATACGTGTTGGCCGGTGAAGGCTTGAGCCTGAGCGGTGAAGAGTGGATCAACATGATGGCCACCTGGGTCGACAAATACCCCATCATCAGCATTGAAGACGGCATGAGTGAAGGCGACTGGGACGGCTGGAAACTCTTGACCGAACGCCTGGGCAAAAAAGTGCAAATTGTGGGCGACGACCTCTTCGTCACCAACACCAAAATCCTGAAAGAAGGGATTGACAAAGGCATTGCCAACTCGATCCTGATCAAGATCAACCAGATCGGCACGCTCACCGAAACCTTTGCCGCCATCGAAATGGCCAAACGCGCGGGCTACACGGCGGTGATCAGCCATCGCTCGGGCGAGACCGAAGACAGCACGATTGCCGACATCGCCGTAGGCACCAATGCCATGCAAATCAAAACGGGTAGCCTGAGCCGCTCGGACCGCATGGCCAAATACAACCAACTGCTGCGCATCGAAGAAGACCTGGGCGACATCGCCAGTTACCCAGGCCGCGCGGCTTTTTACAACTTGCGCTGACCGGCAGCGGGAAATGATGCGCCCAGCTTGTTTTCAAGCCAAATCGCACTGTGGGTCATCCGACAAAGCCGTAGCCAGCTAGAAAAGTTGTAGCATTCGATGATGGCCAATCGCGTTGTCACCGCTCTGCTGATCGCCCTGCTCGTGATCCTTCACGCGCAGTTGTGGTTTGGCCGGGGCAGCGTGCCCAGTGTCAACCGCATGACGCAAGAACTCGACCAACTGCTCAAAACGAACAATCAGGCGCAAATGGCCAACACGCGCCTGGCTGCCGAAGTGCGCGATCTCAAGGAAGGCCTGGAGATGGTTGAAGAGCGCGCGCGGCAAGAGCTGGGCATGGTCAAGCCGAACGAGATCTATGTGCATGTGACCCGTTGAGCTGGCCCCTAAAGGCGCGCGGCAAAAGCGCCGGTGCAATTCAACACATCTGAGTTTTGGCTTTTAGGTTTTTAGGCCTTTGGGCTTTGGTTGTAGTTTCAATTTCATACCCAATTTGGGTATGAAATAGACAAAATTTCCCCGTATTTCCAAAATTTTCGAAAAATTGGCCACTAGGTCTCGAATTTATTCACTAGTTTGCTATATAAAAGATAGTAAATGAAACTCCTAACCGTCGGAATTTTGGGTGCTCAGGGCAGTGGCAAGCGCTCGCTGGTCGATGCATTGCAGCAGGCCAATGCGGTCATGGAAGTCGCTGAGTTAAGGTCTGTCAGCGAAGCCACCGGCTGTCAAATCGTCCTGTTGATGGGCCTCGATAGCGCCGCCCTGCCGCCCG
>JANOXL010000226.1:0-8463 GCA_031418395.1 Rhodoferax sp.
GCCCATCCAAATCAACGCCAGCAACCTGCCCATCAATGTGGGCAGCTACATTGCGACGGGCTTGGCGGCCACGGGCCTGACGGTCAACGCCAACACCGGCGTGATATCAGGCACACCCACAGCCAGCGGCGACTTCCCGCTCACGCTGGGTGCAAGCAATGTCAGCGGGCCGGGTACATTGACCGTAACTGTGCGAATCAATTCCAGTTCAGCGCCGGTTATTTCAAGCGCCGCGGCCGCGGTGGCAGTTCCGGTTGGAACACCTAATGCAAACGTTTACACCATCACAGCGACTAACGGCCCTCTGACGGGTTACGCGGTAATGGCACCCAGCACATTGCCGCCTGGCTTGGCCCTGAACCCAGCGACCGGCGTTGTGTCCGGCACCCCGACCGCCAGCGGCACCTTTACAACAAACTTAAGCGCCACTAACTCCGGCGGGTTGACGGGAAGCAGGGTGGTGAGCTTCACCATTAACCCCACTTTGGGGCCTTCGATCACCAGCCCAACCTTTGCCAGCCTATCGGTGGGCGTACCGATGACGCCTATCCAGGTTGTCGCCACCAATCCGCCGATTCTGAGTTATGGTGTTCAGCCGGGCAGCAGCCTGCCAGCGGGCCTTGTGATTGATTCGGTCACGGGCATCATCTCCGGCACACCCACAGTGCCCGGCCCGGTCACCACGATCTTGACAGCCGCTAACCTGATTAGCACCGGCGCGCTTTCCGTGCCCTTCAGCATCGGCCTTCCAGCCCCGTCGGCCTGCGTGATGACCGTGCCACTGAATACGGCCACCACCATCGACCTTAAGCCCTGCATGTTCCCGGCTTTTACGCCCACCGGGGTGTCAATTTTGGCTACACCCGCGAATGGCAGCATCAGCGTAAGTGGCACCACCGTCACGTTCACGCCGAAGAACAACTACTTTGGCGCTGACACTTTCACGGCGGTTGCTTACTTTGCGGGTGGCGGCACGACTGCGCCAGGGCTTGTCAAAGTGACGATCACAGGGCGGCCAAACCCCGCGCTTGACCCGACCGTGGCAGCCATGGTCGCTGCGCAAACGGAAACAGCCCAACGATTTTCTCGCGCACAAATGTCCAACTTCCAGCGCCGCATGGAGTCGCTGCACCAGAGCAACGATGCGGCGGGCGCTGCCACTGCCTTGCGTTTGCAGCCGCGCGGGGATGCCACTATTAGTAATGCGACCAGTTCAACCAATTCGAATGTTGGTTCCACCGCAAACCTGCCAGTGCCAGGGCAGGTGAGCAACACCATCACGCAGACTGTCACTGACACCATAAGCATTGCTAGCAGCCGCTCAGTTTTTGAATCAACCCGCCAGGCCGCGTTGACTGGCGCAAGTGCCGCACCGGTTGCCATTAGTCAAGCGCAGGCCCTGGACGCTGTCGCCAGCGGCGTGGGTTTGAAGTCACTGCCTTTTGCTGAGGCAGCCACTCAGTTGCTGACGACCAATTCCATCAACTTGGCCAACTTGGTGCCCTCAAGCGGCACACCACAAGCAGGCGCCACCAGCTTTTGGGTTGAAGGTGTGGCCAGTTTCGGTACCAAAGACGCTACCGGAGCCAGTGGTGCCTCAGAGTTCAAGTCAGACGGTCTGAGTTTTGGCGCAGATCGCCGTATCAATGACAAACTCATTGTGGGCCTCGGCCTCGGGTATGGCCGAGACAAAACCGTGATCGGTACCGATGGTTCGCAAAACGAAGGGCGCGGCCTGTCTCTGGCGGTCTACGGCAGCTACCAGCCTACACCCGGTACCTTTATCGACGGTATGGTCGGCGTCGGGAGTATTGACTTCGACACCCGTCGTTATGTGGTGCCGATCAACGACTTCGCCTTGGGCACGCGTAAAGGAACCCAACTGTTTGGTTCGCTCACAGGCGGTTATGAATTCCGCAACAAGGGCGTGATGTTCTCCCCCTATGCCCGTGTTGACTACTCGGCTGAGCGCCTGCAAGACGGCACGGAAAGTGGTGCGGGAGCTTTCGCTTTGACCTTCTTTGACCAAGTCTCATCGTCGCTGCAAGGCACCGTGGGTGCGCGGGCGGAGTCCATCCATTCGACCAGTTTCGGCTGGGCGATTCCGCGCGTACGGGCCGAGTTCCGTCACGAGTTCCAAAGTGACCGCCAAGGCTTCATTTCCTATGCGGACCAGATTGGCGGCCCGCGTTACGGGCTGACCGTTGCGGGCTCCGGGCGCGACGCCCTGGTACTAGGCCTGGGCAGCGACTTCATCATGCGCGACGGCTGGACACTCGGCTTGGACTACCAGTTGACCCAAACCTTCGGTCAGGCGTCGAGTTATGCCCTGCAATTCAAACTGACGAAAGATTTTGACGCCAAAGGGCTGCCCAAACTGGTGGGCGGTTTCTCGGACGAACCGAGCAAACCGCTTGACGTGCAGGTAGACGCGGGCTTCATGTTCGACGACAACGTGACCCGCGCCAAGGACGGCCCGGACAAACAATCCGACAATATCTACAGCGTGAACCTCGGCAAAACCGAAACGTTTGAATTGTCAGAGAACAGCCGCGTATTGCTCAACGGCAGCGTGGGCGGTGAGCGCTTCCAGAATTTCAACGGCCTGTCCCGCATAACGGCAGGTGTCGAAGCAGAATATCAATACCGCGGTTCGTCTGAATTCGATTCGCCGACCTTAGGCCTGTTTGGCAAAATCAACGTGGAGCGTTACCAGTCGTACCTGCGCAACGGCTACCGTAGCTCCTTTGGCGTGTCGCTTCGCCAGCCGCTTACCGATCGCATTTCGCTGTTTGGCGCACTTACACAAAACCAGCGCTTTGGTCAAAGCGCCGTGTTCAATACGCTTGAGCGGGCGTTGCGCGTCAATGCAGACTACAGCCTGAGTGACCGCGAAACCTTGTACGCCACCGCCGAGTTCCGCCATGGCGACATCGTCTCCACCGGGCGCCCATCGCTGGAAAACGCCAGTATCGCCAAAGTATTTGTGCAAGACGACGCCTACGCGAGTGGCCAGTTCTTCAGCTACAAGTTTGAAGGCCGTACGGTAATGACGACCTTGGGCTACAACATCGGCTTTGGCCCGCGCGACTCGCTCTATTTCTCCTGGCGACGGGTGGAGTCCACGCCCGGCCTGCGCCCGGCTTTTGTGACCTCGCCGCAAAGTTATATTGCTAATCAATGGTCGGTCACCTATCTGTTGAGGTTCTAAGTAGACGGCAGGAAATGATGATGAACTCGCGCCTTAAACCTATCCAGCCGCCCAATGGCCTCTTTGAAAAAAGGTTCGCCACGCGATTCGCCAAGCGTTCAGCCCAAGCGCTGCGTGGCACATTGGCAGTGGTGGCCACATTGGCGCTTGCGGCCTGCGGCGGCGGCGGTAGCGGCAGTTCCCGTGGTGGCGACATTATTCCGGGCGACAAAACTATCACTGCCACCAGCGGCCCAGACAGTTACCTCTTGTTCCCCAACCCCCTAAAACAGGCGGACGGCAGCCTGCAAGTCGATTCCCTGGCCTATGCGACTGCCTACTACGAGGCCATTGACCCACTGAATGAACGCGACACGCTGGCCAAATTCAAAGCCAAAAATGGTATCGGCACGGGTTCTGTAGCTGGTGCCATTGAAGAAAATGTCATCGTCGGCGACATGCGTGATCTCGGGTATGGCCGCAAGATGACGGCTCGCCAAAACGCCGACGGCACTTTGGCCTTCATGGTCGACAACTACCTGGCGGGTGGTTACGGTGGTTATTCGCCCTTCAACCTGGAGGCCGCCATCGTGGGAGCGACGCAGTGGCACCTGGGCACCAACGGCATCGAATTCAGCCCGGGCCCCGGCGGTACCATCAAGTTCGCCAAGTTTTATACCTTTGATCCCGTCACCGGCGCGCGCCTCATGACCGCCAGCCTGGATGGCCGTGGCTCTAAAGCCATGCCCACCATTTGCATCAGTTGCCATGGCGGGCGCGGCGACCCGCTGACGCCACCCGACTCCTCTGGTAAACGCCTGTTTGCGCTGGTAATGAACAGCGTTTCGCAGGCGCGCGGTGATGTGAGCGCGCAGCTGCATCCGTTTGAGCCGGCTTCGCTGGATTATTCAGCCCTGCCTGGGTTTAGCCGCGTTTTGCAGGAGTCCAAAATCAAAACCATCAACAAGATGATTTTGTGCTCCATGCCGCTGCCAGCGCCGTCGATCTACGCAGAAGACGCCTGCCGCGCCGCCAACCGGCCCGCCACCGGCGGCTTGGCCACGGTCAATGAACACCAGGGCAACGCCGCCGAGCACCTCAAACACATCTACGGCGGCGACGGCCTGCCGTCACCCGTGTCAACCACGGTGGACACCTACGTGCCCAGCGGCTGGCAAACGGTGGGGCAGAGCGACTTGTACCTCAACACCCAAGCTCAGGCCTGCCGCGTATGCCACTTGTTGCGCGGCACTGGCAACCAGTCAGACGTTACGTTTGACACCTTTGCCAAGTTTGAGGGTTATGCCGATCGCATCAAGGCACACGTGATTGACCGTGGCAATATGCCACTGGCCAAACTCATTGCCGACAAATACTGGAGCACACCCGCCATTCACCAGCCGATGGCGAGTTTTCTGGTCAGCAAAGGTTACGCTGACGGCGGCCAGCGTCCCGGCAGGCCGATTGCCGACCCAGGCCCCAGCCGCGTGGTCAAACAGCTGAGCACGCCGCTGTCGTCTGCCATGAGCCTGTATTCCTCCAGTTACCAGTGGGCCATAACCGGAGGCCCTTCAGGGGCCACCTTGAGCAGCGCGACAGCGGCTAACCCGGTTTTCACCGCCACCGCACCGGGCAGCTACGTGATTCAACTCATTACCGGCAATGGCACCAGCCAAAGCGCACCGGCCGCCATGAGCCTGGTGGTGGATCCGACCCTGGCCTATGAACCCACGCAGCTTCGATTCCCACAAATCAAGGCGATCTTGCAAAACGCCGCCGGTGGCAATTGCATCAGTTGTCACCAGGCCGGTGGCAATGGCAGTGTGATTCCACCCATCTGGTACACCAGTTACGACCGTGCCGGCACCGGTAATGGCGCAGACGCCACCAACGACCACTGGTTCTATACCGAGCTGCGAGGACGCATCAACTTTACGGACATCGCCGCCAGCGCGCTCCTGCGCAAGCCTTCAGGTAACCACCATAACGGCTTGCTACGCGCCGGTTTTGACGCCACCAAGGCGCCAGGCCATGTGGATCGCGTGGATTACGACAAGGTACTGGGCTGGATTCTGAACGGCGCGCCCGAATAATTTGGGCAATGGCGCTGTCGGTTGAAGACCTGCGCGGCCCATTTTTCAGGTCCACAGTGGCGCAGCCACCGACCAGTTATTTTTATTAAAAAAGTAATGATGCGCGTTACTTGCCATTCGGTCTCGTAAAATGGCGATAGTTTGCTATAGAATAATATGAAATTTAGATACTAAATTCATATAAATTTCACACAAATTCAATAATAAACGTGAAATTTTCAGTCAAGTGGACTGAAATTAACCTGCAAGTTAACACTTTTCGGCAGCGACTACAGCCGGCAAAAGTCCACCATCGACCTTCCCAGGCCGGATTGGCCCCATCAGGCCAGTTGGCCGTTCAGTAGGTGCGCCGTGGCGCGGTGTAGGCGTCTTTGCCAAACACGTAAGGTACACGCCGGCCCACCAAAGTTTCGATCAGCGACAACTCCTGGTCAGTGTGATTGATAAAACCCGCCGGGCGGATCTTGCGGCCCTCTGCGCCGTCTTTGGCGATGTAAATCGGCTTGTCGTGGCGCATTGCGGCAATCGTTTCGCGGCTTTGTGGGTCGGTGTTGGAGACCACGTCGGTACCGCCATAACAGGTACAAAAATAGGTGAGTTCCGGGTCAGACTCCACGTAAAACCCGGTGCCGCGAATGCCGATGGTCGAGGTCGAGGTGCTGACCTTCATAGGTGAATTGCGTGAGACCGACAACAATTTGCCGCTGATCATCCGTAAGCCCGCGATGATGGTGCCGCCCACACCGGCGCTGGCGTCGGGTGGTGGCTCGATCAGCAACTTGCTGTCACCGCGCAGAATCATTGAATGTGTGTTGACGACAAAAATAATCTCGCTGTTTTTGCCGGTTTCCACAGTGTCGCCCGGTTTGATGCGGGTCGACAAACTGGCCTGCGCGTCGTTCACGGTGACCTGGCCTGAAAGCCCGTAGATCGATTGTGTAGGTGGCAGTTTGGACGGACGAGACCCAAATATGCTGAAGCCCTGCGCTGCCGCATCGACCATGGCGGTGGTGAACACACCGGCAGAGAGCGCCTGGATCAGCCAACGCCGGCGCGGGTCGTCCAGTCCTTGATCGTCCCTGCCGCTGAGGATGTTGAAATTGTTCATGTTGTTGGCCTGCAAATAATCATTGGATGGATAAACCCTTGCTCAATCACTCAGTATGACAAACACACCCCGCCTCAACAGCGCTCACATTAAACCCAAGCGCGCTGCAAACTCGATAGCGGCCTCTTAGCCTGCTGCAACTGTAATCCCCTTGAACTGACCTGTGGCAATTTTTTTCTGCCATTCCGCCGGCCCAGTGATGTGGGCGCTTGTGCCGCCTGAATCTACCGCCACCGTCACCGGCATGTCCACCACGTCAAATTCGTAAATCGCTTCCATCCCCAAGTCGGCAAAACCGACAACCTTGGCCGTCTTGATCGCTTTGCTGACCAAGTAAGCTGCACCGCCCACCGCCATCAAATAAGCGCTCTTGTGCTTCTTAATAGCCTCAATCGCCACTGGGCCGCGTTCGGCCTTGCCAATCATCGAGATCAAACCAGTCTTGGCGAGCATCATTTCCGTAAAACCATCCATTCGCGTTGCGGTGGTGGGGCCTGCCGGGCCAACGGCCTCGTCACGCACCGGATCCACCGGACCCACGTAGTAAATCACGCGGTTAGTGAAATCAACAGGAAGTTTTTCACCTTTTTCCAACATGACTTGAATGCGTTTGTGCGCTGCGTCACGGCCTGTGAGCATTTTTCCGTTCAAAAGCAGGGTCTCGCCTGGTTTCCAGCTGGCCACTTCAGCGGGTGTAAGCTTGTTCAGGTCGACCTTTTTGCTTTTCACGTAATCGGGCGTCCAATGCACGTTCGGCCACAAATCCAACGAGGGCGCTTCCAGGTAGACCGGGCCACTGCCGTCCATCACAAAATGCGCATGACGGGTGGCGGCGCAGTTGGGAATCATCGCCACTGGTTTGCCCGCTGCGTGGGTGGGGTACATGTTGATTTTCACGTCCAGCACGGTAGTCAAACCGCCCAGGCCCTGCGCGCCAATACCCAGCGCGTTGACTTTTTCAAACAGTTCCAGGCGCAGGTTCTCGACCTTGCTCAAAGCCGCGCCACTCGCGGATTTGGCCTGCAGCTCGTACATGTCGATGTCTTCCATCAGCGCCTGTTTGGCCATCAACACGGCTTTTTCGGCGGTGCCGCCGATGCCGATGCCCAGCATGCCGGGCGGACACCAGCCCGCACCCATGGTGGGCACGGTTTTCAGCACCCAATCGACCACCGAATCGCCAGGGTTGAGCATGACGAGTTTGGATTTATTCTCCGAGCCGCCGCCTTTGGCCGCGACGGTCACGTCGACCTTGTCACCGGCCACCAGCTCGACGTGAATCACGGCGGGCGTGTTGTCTTTGGTATTTTTGCGCTCGAACTCCGGGTCTGCCACGATGGAGGCGCGCAGGGTGTTATCTGGGTGGTTGTAGCCCTGGCGCACACCTTCGTTGACGGCGTCGTCCAGCGTGCCGGTGAAACCCTCAAGCTTCACGTTCATGCCGATTTTCAGGAACACGTTGACGATGCCGGTGTCCTGGCAAATCGGCCGGTGGCCCTCGGCACTCATTTTGCTGTTGGTCAAAATCTGGGCGATGGCGTCTTTGGCGGCCGGGCTTTGCTCACGCTCGTAAGCACGTGCCAGGTGGGCGATGTAATCGGCCGGGTGGTAATAACTGATGAACTGCAGCGCGGCGGCGATGGATTCGATGAGGTCGGCTTGTTTGATCGTGGTCATGGTAGGCGACAAAAGGTGAGGGGGCGTAATCCGTCGTGTTGAGTCATGTTAAGTGGAGGTCAGGCGCGATTAGTCATTGTTGCCGCGGCCATCGACTTTCTTGGCCTCATGTTCACTGTGGGACATAAGCTTGTCAGTGTAGGCAATGGCCATCGCGCTCATGAGGAAAACGACGTGGATGACCGTCTGCCACAGCAGCACTTTTTCTGAATAGTTCGCCGCGTTGATAAAGGTTTTCAAGAGGTGAATTGAGGAGATGCCGATGATGGCTGTCGCGAGTTTGACTTTCAACACGCTCGCGTTCACATGGCTGAGCCACTCGGGTTGATCGGGGTGATTCTCCAGGTTCATGCGGCTGACAAAAGTCTCGTATCCGCCCACGATGACCATGATCA
>JANOXL010000227.1:0-19762 GCA_031418395.1 Rhodoferax sp.
AGGTTCTTTTTCCTTTCAAGTATTCCTCCCAAATATGGGCATCATTTAATCGGTGTCCTCCCATAAATTGTCTGCCACAAGTATAATATATGTAGCGTTGTATGTAATTAATACGAGGCCTATAGGCCAATATTTCGTAAATTACGAAATTTCCACAAAATTTCCATCAATAATTAACATAGGTGTTAATTATTTAGTTGAGATTGCAAATAGTTCAACAGCCTGTTGATGTGCTGTTTGATGGTTTGTTTTTCGGCGTGATTGCAGTCTGGTTTTCGTCGCCCGAGTGCTCAATACGCACAGGTCGTCCGCAAGTTGTCTGCCTGTGTGCGGCATGGCCTTTGCGGCGCCTTTGACGGCAGCTTACATTTCACCCGGTGGAGGCGTGCTCTTCAGGTATCACTTTCATTTCAACTGCTAAGTGCTTAATTTAGAACGAATTTTTCAAAAAATTACTTTCGAAATTGCGTCTAAGTCCTTGATTTCATTGAAAAATATTCCTCGTCTTCCCTCTTGCAGTCTGTCTGATTGCTGATACAGTGCAAAAATGTGCATTTAAGTGGTATTTGAGTGGTGATTGCCACTTGAATCGGCGCATTTTTGCCAATTTTGGCAGTGTCTGGACGAGAGGGTGTGATTCGTGTTCCAAGGGGCTTCCGCGTTAAGTCTGGATGGCAAGGGCCGGTTGTCAGTGCCGACGCGGCATCGTGACGTTCTGGTTGCGACCTCGTCCGGGCAATTGACGATGACTAAACACCCACACGGCTGCATCATGATTTTCCCCCGGACCGAGTGGGAAAAATTCCGTGATCGCATCGCTGCGTTGCCGATGTCAGCGCAGTGGTGGAAGCGCATTTTTCTGGGCAATGCGATGGATGTCGAGCTCGACGGCACGGGCCGCGTGCTGATATCGCCCGAATTGCGAAGCGCCGCCGGCATTGTCAAAGACACCATGCTGTTGGGCATGGGGCAGCACTTCGAGCTGTGGGATAAAACCACCTACGACGCTCAAGAGGCTGAAGCGATGAAGGGCGACATGCCCGACGTCTTCAAGGATTTTTCCTTCTGAGAGCGGGTGGTGGAAAAAATATGGTCACACACCACCGTCTTGTTGAACGAAGCTGTCCAGGCCTTGCTCAACCTCACGGAGTTCGAACCAGAGCAAGGGCTGGCGACGCGGGCTGTCGACACCACTTTGGGCGACGGCAAGTTGATGGCCACCCCCTTGGGCGATGCCACTTATGTCGATGCTACGTTTGGCCGGGGCGGCCATTCGCGTCTGATTCTCGCCAACATCGGCCCATCTGCGCACCTGATCGCCTTCGACAAAGACCCGCAAGCGGTCGCCGAAGCGCGCAGCATTACCGATACGCGTTTCTCGATGCGCCACGAGGCTTTCAGCCAAATCAGCCAGTTGCCCAGCGCCAGCGCGACGGGCATCTTGATGGATTTGGGTATCAGTTCGCCGCAGATCGACCAGGCCGGGCGCGGTTTCAGTTTTCGTTTCGACGCGCCCCTGGACATGCGGATGGACACCACACGCGGGCAGACCGTCGCGCAGTGGCTGGCGACGGCGTCAATCGACAAAATAGCGGAGGTGATTCGTGACTATGGTGAAGAACGGTTTGCTGGCGCCATTGCAAAGGCGATTGATGCGCGCCGACAAGCTGGGGGCACAATTTCAACCACCTTTGAATTGGCCCAGCTCGTGGCTGGCGCGGTCAAAACCCGCGAGCAGGGCCAGAACCCTGCAACGCGCACATTTCAGGCTTTTCGGATTTTCATCAATGCCGAGCTTGAAGAGCTGCAACAGGCGTTAGAGGCAAGTCTGGATGTGCTGCAACCTGGAGGCCGGCTTGTGGTGATCAGCTTTCATTCGCTGGAAGACCGCATCGTCAAACAATTCATAGCAGGCCACTCGCGTGATACGTTTGACCGCCGCGCGCCGTTTGCGCCTGCGAAAGCCATGAAACTCAAGGCGCTGGGGCGCGTCAAGCCCAGCGCCCTCGAAGTGGCTGCCAACCCGCGTGCGCGCAGCGCGGTGATGCGGGTGGCAGAAAGAATGGCCGCATGAGCGCCGCCGGGCCGTCCCAAGGCGCGAAGGCCCCCTTGGGGGGCAGCGCAGCACACGAAGTGGCAAGCGTGGGGGCACAATTTTCCGCCGGGCCGTCCCAAGGCGCGAAGGCCCCCTCAGGGGGCAGCGCAACATACGAAGTGGCAAACGTGGGGGCCAAATTTTTCGACGGGCCGCCCCTAGGAAAATTAGCCCCCTCGGGGGGCAGCGCAGCACACGAAGTGGCAAGCGTGGGGGCTATTCGATGACCCGGTTGAATATCATGTTGCTGCTGGCGGTGATTGCCAGCGCCCTGCATCTGGTCGGCGTGCAATACGATTCACGTCGCCTGTTTTCAGCGCTGGACAAGGCGAACACCGAGGCACGCAAGATCGAAGCCGATTTTGAGCGACTACAAGTCGAACGGCGTGCCCAGGCGACACCTTTGCGCATTGAAAAACTGGCCAAAGAGCAACTTCAGATGCGCACGGTGACGCCGGCGATCACGAGTTACGTCACCTACCAGGATGCCAGCGAGACCGCTGCGAAAAATGGCAAAACGCAGAAGGCGGTGCCATGAACCGGGGCATAGCCTACACCTCCAGCCCGCTCTTGGCTAGCCGCACGCCGGTGTGGCGCAGCAAATTCATCGTCGCGGCGATCGCTGCCGCGTTTGTGGGTTTGGCGGGACGGGCGGCGTATATCCAGGTCATCTCGAACGATTTCTATCAAAAGCAGGGTGAAGTGCGATTCGCACGAACGCTGGAGTTGCCTGCCAATCGGGGCCGTATTTTGGATCGTAACGGTTTGATTTTGGCCTCCAGCGTGCCGGCGCCGAGCATTTGGGCGATTCCTGAAGACGTCCAGCTCGACAAAGGGCAAATGGCGCGGCTGGCCAAATTGCTGGAAATGCCGGTGTCCGAGCTGAGCTTGAAATTGAGCGATGACGACAAGACCTTTGTCTGGCTCAAGCGCCAGGTTGATGACAGCGTGGCCAGGGAAATCACCGCCATGAATCTGAAGGGTGTTTATCAGCGCAAGGAATACAAGCGCCAGTATCCCGAGGCGGAAGCCGCGGCGCACGTGGTGGGATTTACGAATGTCGAAGATCTCGGACAGGAAGGTGTGGAGTTGGCCTTCAACAAAGAACTGGGTGGTCGTGCCGGTTCGCGCCGCGTGATTAAAGACCGCTTGGGCCGGGTGGTCGAGGCCGTCGGCGAAACCGTGCCACCGGCGGATGGCAAAGACATCCAGCTCAGCATCGACAGCAAGGTGCAGTTTTTTGCGTACCAAAAACTGCGCGATGCCGTCACAGTGAACAAAGCCAAGGCCGGCAGTGTGGTGGTGCTCGACGCCATCACAGGTGAAGTGTTGGCGCTGGCCAATTACCCCAGCTATGTGCCGGACAAGCGCCGTAACCTGGGCGGTGAGCAGCTGCGTAACCGGGCGCTGACCGATACCTTTGAGCCGGGCTCGGTGGTCAAGCCGTTTATCGTGGGGCTAGGGCTGGAGACGGGCCGAATTACGCCGCAATCAACCATTGACACCGGTAACGGAAAACTGCCGCTTTATGGCGCGGTGATTTCGGATTCGCACCCCAATGGGGTGCTGACGGCTGAGGGCGTGATTCAAAAATCCAGCAATATCGGCACGACCAAAATCGCCATGAGGATGGAAGCCAAGGAGATGTGGGAGCTTTACGCCCAGGCGGGTTTTGGGCAGAAGCCGCAGATCAGCTTTCCGGGCGCAGTCTCGGGCCGGTTGCGGCCGTACAAAACCTGGCGCCCCATCGAGCAAGCGACGATGTCGTACGGGTACGGGCTGTCGGCGTCGTTGTTTCAAATGGCGCGGTCGTATACGGTTTTTTCGCACGGCGGCGAGATCATCCCGGTGACGATGCTGAAGTCGGACGACCCGGCCGTGGGCACGCGGGTGTTGTCCGAAAAGACTGCGGCGCAGGTGCGCAAAATGTTACAGATGGCCGCTGGCCCTGGTGGCACGGGCCAAAAGGCACAAACCATTGGGTATTCGGTCGGTGGCAAATCCGGCACGGCGATCAAACAGGTGGGCAAAGGTTATGGCACAGCGGGCAACCGCAAATACCGGGGCTGGTTTGTCGGTATGTCGCCTATCGACAAGCCCAGGATCATCGTGGCGGTGATGATTGACGAGCCCGGGGCCGGCCAGTATTACGGCGGTGTTGTGGCAGCGCCGGTGTTCAGTGAAGTCGTTCAGCAAACATTGCGCATGATGGCTGTCCAGCCTGATATGGCGGTTAAGCCGCAAATTGTGGCCGCCGTGGAGGAAAGTTTCTGATGCAAACCTTGCACAGCCACGATGAGGCCGCGCGCTGGTTGCATGGACGCGTGACGGGCGTGCTCACTACCGACAGCCGCAAGGTGGGGCCCGGTGACGGCTTTATCGCCTGGCCCGGTGCGGCCACGGATGGACGGAAATATGTTGGCGCAGCCTTACGCAATGGGGCAAGTGCCTGCCTGGTGGAAAGCGAGGGGCTTGGAACGTTTGATTTTGAAATGGGTGCAAGTGAGTCGATTGCCAGTTTTTCACAACTCAAGGCGGCGACAGGGCTGATCGCCGCTGCGTATTACGAAGCACCCTCAAGTTCGTTGGAAGTGATTGCCATCACCGGTACCAACGGCAAAACCTCCACCGCGTGGTGGCTGGCCCACGCCCTCTCGAACCTTCCCGGCGGACACGGTCTGCCGTGCGCGATGGTCGGAACGCTGGGTATTGCTGCGCCGCAGCCGACAGCAGCGGGCGAATCTGCCACCAGCGGGTTTTCATTTGACTTGGTCGGGAATGGTTTGACGACGCCTGACCCGGTCTTGCTCCAACGGAGCTTGCATAGTTTCGTGTCGCAAGGCGTCAAGGCCTGCGCACTGGAGGCATCCAGCATTGGCATCGAAGAGCAACGCCTGGCAGGTACGCGAATCCAGGTGGCTGTGTTTACCAATTTCACCCAGGATCATCTGGACTACCACGGCTCTATGGCCACGTATTGGAAGGCCAAAGCGGCACTATTCAAATGGCCTGGGCTGAAGGCGGCAGTGATCAATGTGGACGATGAACAGGGTGCACAACTCGCCGAGCGACTTGCAAAGTCGTCAGCGGGGACATCGCTGGACATCTGGACTGTGTCGTGCAAGGCACCTGCGCGCCTTCGTGCGCAGAACATTTGTTACGAGGCGAGTGGATTGCGGTTCTGCGTCGCAGAGGCGGGCCATTTGATCGAAGTCCACTCGCGATTGATTGGGCATTACAACGTCTCCAATATGCTCGGCGTGATGGCCGCCATGCGTGCACTTGGCGTCTCACTTGAGAACAGCGCAAATATATGCAGCTCCTTGCCGGCAGTGCCTGGGCGCATGCAATGCTTGGGTGGGTCAGGAGAACCTTTGGTCGTTGTGGATTACGCACATACACCCGATGCCTTGGCGCAGACACTCTTGGCTCTTCGCCCGTTGACGCAGGTGCGTGGTGGCAAATTGTGGTGCGTCTTTGGCTGCGGCGGCAACCGTGACGCGAGTAAGCGCCCGCTGATGGGCGCCATTGCGGCACAACATGCAGATCGAATTCTTGTAACCAGTGACAACCCTCGTAACGAGCCGCCACAGGCCATCATCAGCCAGATATTGATCGGGCTTGCTGGCAATTCAAGCGTCGAAGTTGAATCAGACAGAGCCTTGGCCATCGCCCAGGTGATTCGTTCGATTGAAGTTTAGGATGTGGTGCTGGTGGCAGGAAAAGGGCACGAGGACTATCAGGAAGTCGACGGGCAGAGGCTGCCATTTTCCGATCAAGCCCATATCGAAGCAGCTTTGCAAAAGCGTCGAAGTGCAGGATCACGTCTTGGGATGGTGGCATGACACCCCATCAACTTCAGGCCATGACACATCTGCATCAAGTGGCTCAATGGTTGCCTGTTGCGCAGCTCGTCGGTGACGGTACCGTTCAGTTTTCAAGAGTTCACACGGATACCCGTAGCGTCCAACCAGGTGACCTGTTTGTAGCGCTCAAGGGCGATAACTTTGACGGCAACTTTTTTCTGAATGAAGCGCGAGCAAAAGGCGCGGTCGCAGCTATTTGCTCTTCGCTGGAAGCTTTGACAGCAAGTGGACTCAGTGGCCTCGTGGTGAGTGAAACCCGCGTGGCACTTGCAAGCTTGGCTACAGCTTGGCGAGCCCAATTCAAATTGCCGCTGATCGCGGTCACCGGCAGCAATGGCAAGACCACGGTGACACAAATGATTGCGTCCATCCTGCTCAGCCATGCGCCAGAGGAAATGCTTGCCACTGAGGGCAACTTCAACAACGATATCGGTGTGCCCTTGACGGTGCTGCGGCTGCGCGAGCACCATCGGTTTGCCGTCGTTGAGCTGGGTATGAACCATGTGGGTGAAATCGCTGTGTTGGCAAAAATGGCCCAGCCAACCATTGCACTGGTCAACAACGCTCAGCGTGAACATCTGGAGTTCATGGCAACGGTCGAAGCCGTGGCGCATGAAAACGGCGCCGTGATTCAAGCGCTGCCAGCCGCTGGCGTTGCGGTGTTTCCTGAAGGCGACCCGTTTAGCCCGTTGTGGCAAAGGCTGGCGGGCTCCAGGGCGAGCATCAAATTTTCTGATGCACCGGAACAGAAAGTGGACTCGCAATCGGTAGACGTCGTTTGCAACGCTGCTGAATGGCGTGAAAACGCTTGGCATATGCAAGTCAAGACGCCGATTGGACTGGTGGCGTTCCAGTTGCGCATCAGTGGGCGGCACAACGTGCAGAACGCGCTGGCAGCGCTGGCCTGCACCTTGGCGGCGGGTATCCCGCCAAGTGCCATTGTCCAAGGGCTGGAAAAATTTGAAGCGGTACAAGGTCGATCCAGGGCTGTCAAAGGCCTTGTGGGCACGCACAGTTTTACGCTGATTGACGACACCTACAACGCCAATCCTGACTCGGTCAAGGCTGCTATTGAGGTCT
Organism: Rhodoferax sp.; assembly: GCA_031418395.1. Lineage (GTDB taxonomy): Bacteria > Pseudomonadota > Gammaproteobacteria > Burkholderiales > Burkholderiaceae_C > JANYCG01. Next base: position 7,042 of record JANOXL010000227.1, read on the forward strand.
TGGCGTCGTTGCCTGCACCACGATTGCTCGTGCTCGGCGACATGGGTGAAGTGGGCAATTCGGGCCCGGAGTTTCATCGGGAGGCTGGCGCCCATAGCAAGGCAGCAGGTATTGAGGCCTTGTTCTGTCTCGGCACACTTTCGACCTACAGCAGCTCGGCATTTGGAACGGGGCGGCACTTTGACGACGTGAGCGATTTAAACGCAGCGCTGATCAAAGTTGTTCATAACTACCAGAGTGTGTTGGTCAAAGGCTCGCGCTTCATGCGCATGGAGCGCGTCATTCAGGCGATTCAGGCCCCGTCCCCAAAGCAACAGGAGCCTGCATGGCATTGACCTTGTGCCCGAGAGGGGCAGCCCAACCAGACCCCAAGGAGGCACGATGCTTCTGAGCCTTGCACAGTGGCTGCAAACCCTGTCGCCTGAATTTGGATTTTTCAGGGTTTTTCAGTACATCACATTTCGTGCCGTGATGGCTGCGCTCACCGCGCTGATGATGGGCTTGGTCGCTGGCCCGTGGGTAATTCGCTACCTGACACGACTCAAAATAGGGCAGCCCGTGCGGGGTTATGGCATGGAGACACACTTGAGCAAAAGCGGCACTCCCACGATGGGTGGTGTTTTGATTTTGCTGTGCATCGCTGTGTCCACACTATTATGGTTTGACCTGACGAACCGTTTTGTGTGGATCGTGCTTTTGGTGACCTTGGGGTTTGGTGCGATTGGCTGGGCCGACGATTGGCGCAAAGTGGTCAACAAAGACCCGGAAGGCATGCCCTCCAGGGAGAAGTACCTCTGGCAATCGGTGATTGGGTTAGTGGCTGCCTTGTACCTCGTGTTCAGTATTTCCGAAAGCTCCAATTTGCGCGTACTCGAACTCTTCCTGAAATGGGTTCAATCTGGATTTGATTTGAGTTTGCCTCCCAAGGCGGGTCTGCTGCTGCCGTTCTTTAAGGAAATCAGTTATCCCCTGGGTGTATTTGGGTTTGTGGTGTTGACCTATTTAGTCATCGTCGGCTCAAGCAATGCCGTCAACCTGACCGATGGTCTGGATGGCTTGGCCATCATGCCGGTGGTGATGGTGGGGTCGGCATTGGGTGTGTTTGCCTATGTGACTGGCAGTTCAGTTTATTCCAAGTACCTGTTTTTCCCCTACATCCCCGGTTCAGGTGAGTTGCTCATTTTCTGCGCGGCCATGGCCGGCGCAGGGCTTGCGTTTTTGTGGTTTAACACGTATCCGGCTCAAGTGTTCATGGGCGATGTCGGGGCATTGGCCTTGGGTGGCGCGTTGGGCACCATCGCCGTCATCGTGCGGCAGGAAATCGTACTGGCCATTATGGGTGGCATTTTTGTGGTTGAAGCGCTTTCCGTCATGCTGCAGGTAAGTTGGTTCAAGTACACCAAACGCAAATATGGCGAGGGCAGACGCATCCTGAAGATGGCGCCACTGCACCATCACTTCGAAAAGACCGGCTGGAAAGAAACCCAAGTGGTAGTGCGGTTTTGGATCATCACCATGCTGCTGTGCCTGGTCGGCCTGTCCACTTTGAAGCTGAGATAAAGCGTGATCGAGCTGAAAGACCAAAACGTACTTGTCCTGGGGCTAGGGGTCTCAGGCTTGGCGATGGCATTGTGGTGTGTCCGCCAAGGTGCGCTCGTGACGGTGGCGGATACACGAGCGAATCCACCCTACTTAACGGAGCTGCAAACGCGCGCGCCGCAAGCGAATTTTATTTGCGGTGCGTTTGATACCAGTCTGTTGGCGGGCCGAATTTACGGCGCAATTTTCAAAAGCCCTGGCTTATCGCCCGCTTCATGTGCTTCATTCTTTGTAGCTGATGCAGGCCAAAATACGCGACTCAACGGCGAATTAGATCTGTTCGTTTCAGCGCTGGGGGATTTGAAGACCTTACAAGGCTACAGCCCCGCCGTGATAGCCATCACTGGTACTAACGGTAAAACCACCGTGACCGCACTGACGGGACAACTGATAGAGCGCTGTGGGAAGTCCGTCGCTGTGGCCGGCAACATTGGCCCTAGCTTGCTCGATACCTTGGCTGACCGCTTAGACCGAAACCAGCTACCTGAGGTGTGGGTTCTGGAGTTGTCCAGCTTTCAATTGGAGGGCGTTGAGGTGTTTGAACCCACGGCGGCAGCGGTGCTGAACATCTCGCAGGACCACCTGGATTGGCATGGCACGATGCAGGATTACATCGCCGCCAAATCGCGCGTGTTGGGTTCAAGTGGCTTGATGGTGCTGAACCGGGATGACCCGTTGGTGACGGGAATGGCGGCAGAACAAGCGACGCCGCAGGGGCTGAAAGACCGCAAATCAAAGAATGCCGCAAAACCCAGAGATGTTGTTACTTTCGGCGCTGGTATGCCGCAGCGACCAGGCGACTTTGGCATCGAAGAGGTCAATGGCATGGCCTGGCTGGTGCGCGCCCAGGACGCCGACAGCCTGCGGCGCAAACGCAATGAAGCACCAGATGAACTTTTCATCCAACGTTTGATACCGGCCGACGCGCTGCGAATCAGAGGTCGCCACAACGCGGTCAATGCCTTGACGGCGCTTGCGTTGGCTGCTTCAGCGGGATGCGCGCTGGCGCCGATGTTGTTCGGCCTTCGCGAGTACCGCGGTGAGCCGCATCGTGTGGAATTGGTCACTACCCTGAACGGTGTTGAGTTTTTTGACGATAGCAAAGGCACCAATGTAGGAGCCACCGTCGCGGCGCTGACGGGGCTTGGTGCGGAGCGCAAAGTCGTCGTCATCCTGGGTGGCGACGGTAAGGGCCAAGATTTCACGCCACTGGCTGCGCCCGTTGCCAAGTTTGTTCGCACCGTTGTGCTGATCGGTCGCGACGCCAGTCAAATAGCATTGGCATTGCAATCGACGGGTGTGCCGCTGCTAAACGCATCGTCAATGTCAGAGGCCGTCACACAGGCCAATCGCGCGGCCCATGCGGGTGATGCCGTTTTGATGTCACCCGCCTGCGCGAGTTTTGACATGTTCGACAACTATCCGCATCGGGCCGCGGTATTTCGCGAAGCCGTCAAGTCGCTGGCCGATGCGGCGGGCTTGATGTTGGAGGGTCAACTGTGAGTACCTTGGCCCAACGCCTTCCGTTGACCAGCCAGTTGCCGAGCCGCGCGTTGGGGCTTGATCAAGCGCTCATTTGGGTCACCGTTGCACTTTTGGCGTGGGGTTTGGTGATGGTGTATTCAGCCTCTATCGCAATGCCGGAGAACCCGAAGTTTGCACGCTATACCCATACCCATTTTCTTCTGAGGCACGTCATCTCGATTGCGGTGGCGTTTGTTGCTGCGCTGATCGTTTTTCAAATTCCAATTGAAACCTGGGAAAAAGTGGCGCCCTGGTTGTTTGTGCTGGCTTTGATTTTGCTCATCGTAGTGTTAATTCCGCATGTGGGCAAGGGTGTGAATGGTGCTAAACGGTGGATTCCTATGGGCATCACAGGTTTCCAACCGTCGGAGTTGGCCAAGTTTGCCGTGATTTTGTATGCGGCGGATTACATGGTCCGCAAGATGGACGTGAAAGAGCGCTTTTTCCAGGCGGTCGCTCCGATGGCTGTAGCCATTGCGGTTGTGGGCTTGCTGCTATTGGCAGAACCTGATATGGGGGCTTTCATGGTGATTGCCGTCATCGCCATGGGTATCCTGTTTTTGGGTGGTGTAAACGCACGCATGTTTTTCCTGATCGCAGCCATTTTGTTGGTCGCATTTGGACTCATGATCGCATTGAGCGAATTCCGTCGGGAGAGGATATTCGCCTATCTCAACCCATGGGCCGAACAACATGCGCTTGGCAAAGGTTACCAGCTAACACATTCCTTGATCGCGATTGGGCGAGGCGAGATTTTTGGCGTGGGCTTGGGGGGCAGTGTCGAAAAGCTGCACTGGCTACCAGAGGCCCACACCGACTTTTTGCTGGCCGTCATAGGCGAAGAGTTCGGTCTGGTTGGCGTGGTCACCGTCATTGCCACGTTTTTCTGGATGGTGCGGCGGATGATGCATATAGGCCGTCAGGCGATTGCGCTGGATCGGGTGTTTGCGGGACTGGTGGCCCAGGGCGTGGGCATCTGGATGGGGTTTCAGGCCTTTATCAATATGGGTGTCAATCTGGGAGCTTTGCCGACCAAAGGTTTGACGTTGCCTTTGATGAGTTTTGGCGGCTCTGCAATTCTGATCAACGTCATTGCCATTGCGGTAGTGCTGCGGATTGACTATGAGAGTCGCGCCATGATGCAAGGAGGCCGCAAGTGAGCAAGACCGCACTTGTTGTGGCCGGTGGTACAGGTGGGCACATTTTTCCGGGCCTGGCAGTAGCGGGCGCGCTGCGCGATGCAGGCTGGCGGGTGTGCTGGCTAGGTGGTTCGGGGAGTGCATCAGCGCCTAGTATGGAGAGTCAACTGGTGCCCCAACAGGGTTTCAGTTTTGAGCCGGTTGAATTTACCGGCGTACGAGGCAAAGGATTTGCATCTTTGTTAATGCTCCCCGTGCGCTTGCTTCGGGCCAGTTGGCAAAGCCTGCGGGTAATGCGTCGGGTCAAGCCCGATGTCGTGCTTGGTTTTGGTGGCTACATTACCGCGCCTGCGGGAGTTGCTGCCGTTCTATTGCGCAAGGCGCTGATTCTGCACGAGCAGAACTCGGTGGCAGGCATGGCCAATCGATGGTTGGCGCGGTTTGCAGACAAGGTGTACACGGCCTTTCCGGAGGTCTTGAAACAGGGCCGCTGGATCGGTAATCCGCTGCGCCCGGAGTTCTTGAATCAACCTGTTCCGGCCACACGCTTTGCGGCCCGTCGCGGCCCGCTGCGAATGTTGGTTCTCGGTGGCAGCCAGGGCGCCATCGCACTTAATGATGTCGTGCCCAAAGCTTTGGCGCAGATGCCTGCCGAGGCACGCCCCCTGGTCATTCATCAAAGCGGAAAGATGCAAATCGAACGCCTGCGTAGCAACTATGCAGCGGCGGGTGTACTGGCGGAATTGACGCCCTTTATTGACAATACCGCCCGTGCCATGGCGGATGCTGATCTGGTGATTTGCCGCGCGGGGGCCAGCACTGTGACTGAAATCGCAGCGATTGGTGCCGCAGCAGTTTTTGTGCCTTTTCCGGCAGCCGTGGATGACCACCAAACCGCCAACGCCCGGTTTTTGTCAGATCAACATGGTGGCTGGCTGGTAACGCAGGCGGACCTGACGCCCGAGCGTCTGGCCCGCATGTTGACCAAGGCGGACAGGCCGACTTTGCAGGCCGCGGCCGTTGCGGCCAAAAAAATGGCCAAGACCGGCGCCACTGAACGCATCGTTGCCGCGTGCGAGTCTTGGGCATTGAGACGCAAGTTGGGCAAGACCAGCCAACCGGACACCGGTGGGAAAAAATGAAACACGCTGTCAGACATATTCATTTCGTCGGTATCGGTGGCTCAGGCATGTCGGCCATTGCCGAGGTCTTGCACACATTGGGCTACCAAATTTCAGGTTCAGACCAGTCAGACAGCTCGGCGCTGCGCCGACTAGCGGGTCTGGGGCTAAAGACCTATGTCGGTCATGCGCCCGAACATGTCGATGGTGCAGACGCCGTTGTCACTTCTACGGCGGTGAAATCCGACAATCCTGAGGTTATTGCAGCACGGGATCGCCATATTTCCATCGTGCCTCGCGCCTTGATGCTGGCGGAACTGATGCGCCTCAAACAAGGCATTGCGGTCGCCGGTACACACGGCAAAACCACCACAACCAGTCTGGTGGCCAGTGTGCTGATGGAGGCGGGCCTCGACCCGACCTTCGTCATTGGTGGGCGTTTGACCAGTGCGGGTGCCAATGCGCGCTTGGGAAAAGGCGACTACATCGTCGTCGAGGCCGATGAATCCGACGCCTCCTTTTTGCACCTCTTGCCCGTCATGTCGATTGTCACCAATATCGATGCCGACCATATGGAAACTTATGGGCACGATTTTGGACGGCTGAAAAAGGCGTTTGTCGATTTCCTGCACCGCATGCCGTTTTACGGTACTGCGATTGTGTGTGTGGATGACGCAGCCGTGCGCGATATCCTGCCGCAGGTCACTTGCCCAGTGACGACCTACGGTTTTGATGAAGGCGCCCAAGTGCGTGCGGTGGATGTTTTGGCGGACGAAGGGCAAATGTGCTTCACGGTGCAGCGTCGCAATGGCGTCACTTTGCCCGATTTGAATGTGGTTCTGAACTTGCCGGGCCGCCATAACGTGTTGAACGCTCTGGCAGCCATCGCAGTCGCGGTAGAGCTCAATGTTCCCGACACTGCGGTGGTGCGTGCGCTGGCCAATTTCCAGGGTGTGGGTCGCCGCTTCCAGAGCTACGGCGATTTGCCCGCGCTGGGCGGTGGCGTTTTTCGCTTGGTCGACGACTACGGTCACCATCCGGTGGAAATGGCAGCGACGCTGTCAGCCGCACGAGGCGCGTTCCCAGGTCGGCGCTTGGTATTGGCTTTTCAGCCACATCGTTACACCCGCACGCGGGATTGTTTTGAAGACTTCGTCAAAGTCATCGGTGCTGCCGACGTGGTGTTGCTCTCAGAGGTCTATGCCGCTGGGGAGGCCCCGATCATCGCTGCAGACGGCCGGGCTCTGGCGCGAGCTTTACGGGTGGCTGGCAAGGTGGAGCCAGTGTTTGTGGATGACATTGGGTGTATGGCCGAGGCCATTGTTGAAAACAGTCGTGCCGGTGATGTTGTTTTGAGCATGGGGGCGGGCTCTATTGGTGCCATGCCTGCAAAATTGCTGCAATTGCTACAAAAAACAGAGCATAATTCAACCGTTGAACCTGATCGATGAATCCGATGTCAATGCGTCATAAAAGCTCAAATTTTGGCAAGGTAGCGGTACTCATGGGCGGCGCCTCGGCCGAGAGGGAGGTGTCTCTAATGTCTGGCGCTGGCGTATTGAAGGCTTTGCAGTCCCAGGGTGTTGACGCCCATGCCTTTGACCCCGCTGCAAGTGACATGTCTGAGCTGAGGCGCGACGGATTCGCCCGTTGTTTCATCGCCTTGCATGGACGCTTTGGCGAAGACGGGAGTGTCCAAGGCGCGTTAGAGTTGTTGGGCATTCCATATACAGGCTCAGGGGTGATGGCCTCCAGTATTGCCATGGACAAAGTCATGACCAAACGGGTCTGGCTACAGGTAGGGCTGCCAACACCCGCCTATGTGCTGCTCGGTCCCGACCGTCAGCAACGCGATCAGGTAAGAGTTGTGCCAGACGAGCTTGGGCTGCCGTTGATTGTCAAGCCGCCGCGCGAGGGCTCCTCGATTGGCGTCAGCAAGGTGACGGGTTATTCCCAGATGCAGGAAGCCGTGCAACTGGCTAGGCGGTATGACGAAGATGTCCTTTGCGAGGAATTCATTGAAGGTGAGGAAGTCACCTGCCCGGTGATCGGCAATGGCCAAGAGGCGGTGGCGTTGCCGGTCGTAGGTATTAGTGCGCCTGAAGGTGCCTACGACTACCAGAACAAATACTTCACGGACGTTGTCAAGTACCAGTGTCCCAGTGGCCTGCCCTCCGCTGAGGAGCAAGCGATTTCGCGCATTGTCCTGGCAGCCTACAAGGCCCTGGGTTGTCGTGGCTGGGCGCGTGCTGACCTGATGATTCGCGCGAGTGACCGTCAACCGTTTTTGCTTGAAATGAACACCTCGCCGGGTATGACCTCACATTCCCTCGTGCCGATGTCAGCAAAAGCAGCGGGCATCAGCTACGAGGCACTGTGTGTGAGGATTCTTGAGCTGGCTGCATTGGACAACAAGGTGGTGACGGCGTGAATCCATCCCTTTCGACGCCGCTGGATGTCCGGCTGATCAACGCCACAGCGTCAGTTTTGTGGACCATTTTTGCGCTGTTGCTGGCGACGGCGTTGATGGCCTGGATCTTGCGTTCCTCCTGGTTCAGCATCGGTGCGATTGTGGTGACCGGCGACGTCAACCATAACAACGCCTTGACGCTCAAGGCCAACGTGGCATCCAAGCTTGCAGGTAGTTTTTTCACTCTGGACTTGGGTCGCGCTCGGCAGGCGTTTGAGTCGGTGCCCTGGGTGCGCAATGCGGTGGTCAAACGTGAGTTTCCCAATCGCCTGCACGTCAATCTGAAAGAACATCAGGCGGTCGCTTATTGGGGAGCTGAAAGCGAGTCGCGACTGTTGAATAGTTTTGGTGAAGTTTTCGAGGCCAATGTAGACGAAGTCGAACAAAACGATTTGCCCCGCCTTCAGGGGCCCGATGGGCAGGCGCCACTCGTATGGGCGGGGTATCAAAGTCTTCAACCATTGTTTGAGAGCCTGAATATTGGCCTGGAGCAACTCGAGCTATCGGCCCGTGGCGGTTGGGTGTCACGCCTTGAAAACGGAGCGGTCATCCAGCATGGGCGGGGCAGCGTGGAGGAAGTCCATGTGCGTACGGTACGTTTTCTCAAAACGCTGTCGCAGGTCGCAGCCCAGCACGGGCGAAAACCTGAAGCGCTTGAAGCTGCCGATTTGCGCCACGAAGGCGGTTATGCGATCCGGCTGCGCGGTGTGACCACCACCGTGTTGCCCTCCCCAAAGAAATAGAGATTGAGCAGGTAAAAGACATGGCAAAAGATTACAAAGATTTGGTGGTTGGCCTGGATATTGGTACCGCCAAGGTGATGGTGGTGGTGGCCGAAGTCATGCCCAACGGCGAACTCAAGTTGGCTGGTCTTGGCGTCGCTCCCAGCAATGGCCTCAAACGGGGCGTTGTGGTGAACATCGACGCCACCGTGCAAAGCATCCAGCAGGCGCTCAAAGAGGCCGAATTGATGGCTGACTGCAAAATTCAACGCGTCTATACCGGCATTACCGGTAGTCATATCCGGGGCATTAACTCCAGTGGCATGGTCGCCATCAAAGACCGCGAAGTCACCCAGGCTGATGTGGCGCGCGTGGTCGAAACCGCGAAGGCGATCAACATTTCGACCGACCAGCGACTGCTCCTGGTTGAGCCGCAGGAGTTTGTGATCGACGGACAGGATGTGAAAGAGCCCATCGGCATGAGCGGTATACGGCTCGAAGCCAAGGTACACATCGTCACGGGCGCGCAAAGTGCCGCTGAAAACATCATCAAGTGTGTGCGTCGCTGCGGCCTTGAGGTCGAACAGTTGATGCTTAACCCGCTGGCCAGCAGTCTTTCTGTTTTGACGGAAGACGAGCGCGAATTGGGCGTGGCCCTGGTGGATATAGGTGCGGGTACGACGGACCTTGCCATTTTCACGAACGGCGCGATTCGCCACACGGCAGTGATACCGATTGCCGGCGATTTGATCACCAGCGACATCGCCATGGCGCTGCGCACGCCGACCAAGGACGCGGAAGACATCAAGGTTGAAAGTGGTTGCGCCAAACAATTGCTTGCCGACCCAGACACGCAGGTCGAAGTGCCCGGTCTGGGCGACCGTGGTCCGCGGATGTTGGGCCGACAGGCGCTGGCCGGGGTGATTGAGCCGCGTGTGGAAGAAATTTTCTCGCTGGTGCAGCAGGTGATTCGCGGCTCCGGCTACGAAGAGGTGTTGTCCAGCGGCATTGTGCTCACGGGTGGCTCCTGCGTGATGCCAGGTATGGTTGAGTTGGGGGAGGACATTTTCCTCAAGCCGGTGCGTCGGGGCGTCCCCAAGTATTCCAGTGCGTTGGCTGACATGGTGGCACAGGCCCGTGCGTCGACGGTGATGGGCTTGCTCGAAGAAGCCCGCTTGGCGCGTATGCGCGGCATCAAGGTGGCGCAGAAAAACGGCTCGATGAAAACTGCCTTTGGCCAGGTCAAAGACTGGTTTGTGGGTAATTTTTAGAAATGACACTCCCACGCTTGCCACTGCGTGTGCCGCGCTGCCCCCCGAGGGGGCTGGCCCTGCTTGGGGCGGCCCTGCGCGACGGGCCAATCATTCAATTCAGGCTTTGGCTAGCCCGTGGCAGCCCACATTGGCGAAGGCGTTGTACCGGCCCGCCTTCTTGAGCGGACAACAAGAATAAAGAGACAAAAATTTTTCGGCAACTGCATTTTTTGGAGAATCACATGAGCATAGAAATGATCGAGGAAGAGACCTTCAACATGGGCACCCAGATCAAGGTGATCGGGGTCGGCGGAGGCGGTGGCAACGCCGTCGAACACATGATTGGCTGCGGCGTGCAGGGCGTGGAATTCATCAGCGCCAATACCGATGCGCAAGCACTGAGCCGTAGCGCCGCCCACAAAACCATCCAGTTGGGAACCACGGGTCTGGGTGCGGGCAGCAAGCCCGACAAAGGGCGTGACGCGGCCGAGCAGGCACTCGAAGATATCCGTGCTTCCATCGACGGCGCGCACATGCTCTTCATTACTGCGGGTATGGGCGGCGGCACGGGCACAGGCGCGGCGCCGGTAATTGCCCGCGTGGCGCGCGAAATGGGCATCCTCACCGTGGGCGTGGTCACCAAACCTTTCGAATTTGAAGGTGGCCGCCGCATGGCCAATGCCGATACGGGTCTGGCTGAACTCGAAGCCAATGTCGATTCACTGATCGTAGTGCTCAACGAGAAGCTGCTTGATGTGCTGGGTGACGACATCACGCAAGACGAAGCTTTCAAACATGCCAACGACGTGCTGAAAAACGCTGTGGGCGGTATCGCCGAAATCATCAACGTGCCCGCCCACATGAATGTGGATTTCGAAGACGTGCGCACCGTGATGGGCGAGCCGGGTAAAGCCATGATGGGCACGGCGATGGCGGGTGGCCCAGACCGCGCGCGGATCGCCGCCGAGCAGGCCGTGGCCTGCCCACTGCTAGAAGGTGTCGATTTGTCAGGAGCCAAAGGCGTGTTGGTGCTGATCACGGCCAGCAAGGGGTCGCTCAAATTGACCGAGTCGCGCCTGGCGATGAACACCATCCGCGCCTATGCTTCGCCTGACGCCCATGTAATTTACGGCACAGCGTATGACGACAGCTTGGGTGACGACATCCGCGTCACCGTGGTCGCCACCGGCCTGTCGCGCCAGGGCATGCGCCGTACCGCTCCGCCCCTGCAAGTGCTGCGCACGGGCACTGACAACATGCCATTCCACGTGCCCACACTGACCAACGTGGCCAGCGGCGGCGCGACCACCTCACCCGCGCCTCTGATGAGTGCCCAGCCCGACTACGGCAGCATGGGAACTCCGGCTGTGTGGCGCGGGCGCACCTCGGCTGCGGCGAAGGTCGATGCACTTTCCAACGGTGGCATGGACGATTACGAAATCCCTGCCTTCCTCAGAAAGCAGGCAGATTAGGACCTGGCACCCACGGTCACCCACTGCGTGTGGCTCCCTGCCCCGCGCGGCGATCCTGCGCTTCGCTTGGCGTGGGGCCACATCTTTGCTTGGGGCGGCACGGCGCAAAACGTATGTAACTTAAAATTGCGGAGTGATTAAGCAAAGAACCCTCAAATCCCTCACCAAAGCGGTGGGGGTTGGCCTGCACAGTGGGCAACGCGTGGAGCTCACCTTGCGACCAGCGCCAGCAGATACCGGCATCGTCTTTCGACGCGTCGATTTGCCGCATGTGGTGGACATCCCCATGTCCGCCACCTCGGTGACTGACACCCGCTTGGCCACGCGAGTGACCAACGGGGGTGCGCGTGTGTCCACGGTAGAGCACTTGATGTCGGCCTGTGCGGGGCTGGGGGTCGATAACCTGTTTGTCGACATCACCGCCGAAGAGGTGCCGATTCTGGACGGTTCAGCTGCGTCATTTGTCTTCCTGCTGCAAAGCGCGGGCATTGAATTCCAAAACGCACCGCGGCGTTTCATTCGCGTCACCAAAGTGGTGGAAGTGCGAGCGGGTACAGGCGAGCAGCAACGCTGGGCCAAGTTGGAACCCTTCCACGGTTACAAGCTGAATTTTGAAATCGACTTTGAACACCCGGCCGTGGACTCCTCGGGCCAGCGCGTTGAGTTCGACATGAGCCGTGATTCGTATTCTCGCGACATTGCCCGTGCGCGTACGTTCGGTTTTACCAAAGATGTCGAGATGATGCGCCTCAACGGGCTGGGCCTGGGCGGCGGACTCGACAACGCCATCGTCATGGATGACTACAAGGTGCTCAACGCCGGTGGCCTGCGTTATGACGATGAGTTCGTCAAACACAAAATTCTCGACGCCATGGGCGACATGCACATGCTGGGCAAGCCGCTCCTGGCGGCCTACAGTGCGTTCCGATCCGGCCATGAGTTGAACAACCAGTTGTTGCGTGAGTTGTTGTCTCGCGTCGATGCGTGGGAGGTCGTCACCTTTGAAGACGACAAACTGGCGCCCACTGGTTTTGGTCAATTGGCGCGGGCCTGGTAAAGGCCCCAACCATTAAGGCTCCGTAATGTTGCTGTTTCGCTGGCTTATCCTGTTCCTGCTGATTGCTGCCTTGGTGTCCTTCGCGTTTTTTGCGGGCACGGGCCAGGTGAGATTCAAGGTTTGGGGTCTTCTCATTCTGAAGTGGACGCTGATCGCCGCCTTCGGTTTTTTTGCGGTGTTGATCCTCGAGCGGGTGGCCTGATTTCAGCCCGTCACCGACTTCGCCCAGCCCGATAAGAGCGCTTTCCCGCTCCCACTACCGCGCCTGTGATTGCAGTCGCACCCATCTCAGCACCCAGCCCTTTCGCCGCTGCCAGCCGCGCCATTGCCTTGCCAGCATGCGCATGGGTGATGGCCAGGCCCA
>JANOXL010000228.1:0-5781 GCA_031418395.1 Rhodoferax sp.
TTTCCTCGGCATCCAGTGACTTGCTGCGTTCTTGTGCTGCGATACGTTCGGCTGTCGCAGCATCCTTGAACGCCCACTCCTCTTCGAGGATTACCTTGTCTAGCTGCCCCTTCCTCTGGCGTGCTGAGTCCAAGGTTGTCAGAGTGAGGGATTCGTGGGCTTTGGCACCCACATAGGTGGTTTCCGCCTGCCTGGCCTGCGCGCCAAGTTTTTTTGCTTGATCTATCGCCTGCTTGAGGGCGTCCGCGACTTGACTGGCTTGTCCCTGCTTGCGCTCCAGAGAATCGCGCACCTCATGCATGTCGAACCATGCAGGGATATCTAACTCCTGCACACGGATGCTGGCGGGCCCCATTGTGACCGTGCCATCTGTTGGGCCGTTGTCCAAGGCGTATGCCACTAGCGCTGGGTAGAGGTCAGTACGCCGCAACAGTGCTGGCTCCAGCAGCTTTGCGGCACTCGCCCATATGGTCGGGTCGCCCGCTCGGATGAATTCAAGTAGCGAGCCGGATTCAGGGGTCAGCGAGGCCTGTAGCTGCTCAATTTGATCGGCTACGTCCAAGGTCTCCTGTTCCAACTGCCTGACTGTTTCCAGAGATTGATTGGCGGCAGTACGCGCTGTTTCAAAGGTGTCATGTGTTTTATATGTTTGGGGCTGTGCTTTTTTTGTAAGTTCCTCTGCCCACCTGTTGACATCCTCTTCGGCCATTTTGAGATCGGCTCGGGTTTGTACCGTAGCTACCGGGCTTTGGAGCTTCTGTCTTATTTCTCCCAGGGTAGTGCTGACCTCGATCCGCTCAGTGGCGATCTCCGTTAGCCTTGTAGGCGTTACTAGAACCATCAGTGCATCATCTTGGGCCTGATTCAGCGCTTTCAGGCTTGCCTTAGAGTCGCGCATTGACTTGTGGTTGCGCTCGTCGATGTTCTCAATCTGTGCGGACGCTCCTTGCTCGATAACGCGCTCGCGATCATTCCGATTTTGGGTGATATCGCCAGCGGCTTTAGTTAAGGCATTGCGTTCCCCTTCTTTGGATACCTTTTGCGCTAGAAGGTCGGATTCTGTATCTTCCAGGGCAGCGAGCACCTGTGCGCCTATCCGTTCAAAATGGGTTTGTCGCCCCACAGCACTGGTGACCAACTCACGTTTTGTTCGAAATGCATCATCAGCTTCGGCTTTTATGCGTTCCAGTCCCCGAATTGCTTCTTGAATGGTTTCATCCTGTTCTTTGAATCTCGTGGTGTGCTCTTTATGCTGAGCCTCCAATTGCTCGCGCTCAATGGTTGTCTGCGCCAGCGCGCTTTTGACCGCGACATGCAGGGAGCACAGTTCAAGATGCAGCCCTTTGATCTTTACCACTCGTTCTTTAATGCGCAGTGCATCCGGCGCGCGTTTGAGGATGTCGGCCAGGTGGGCGCGGGCTTCGATCCAGCGCGATACCGATTCCCTGTTCTGCTTAAGTTCACGCACGTTGGCAGGCTTGCCGCCCGCTCCGTGGGTGTCCGATACCCGTTCCAGAACGATATTCTGTAGATCGCGGAAGTTGATTTTCTCGTTGGCCATAGCCGCCGAAATCTGATCGAGGTTGTACAGGGCGCGAGGCCCCAACGAATGCAAAGCGGCCAGGCGTCGCAGGTCAACACCATCTTTGGTGGTCACCCTTTCATTGAGGATCACACTGCGATATTGGGGCAGAGTCAAGCGGCGAGTGACTTCCACTTTTGATTCCTCTTGCACCGCAATGGCCTCCACCCGTGCTTTGAATTCGTCGCGGCCCACGAACTGATTGTTTTGGTCGTAGAAATAGTCTTCACGATATCCACCGTGGATGATGTGGAACTGTGGAGCTTCCTCACCCGCTTTGGCATGCATCACCACGCATCGCAAATCGGTATCGTTCTCCCGCTCGTACTCGTAGGCAACAGCACTGCTGGCATCGGGCAGGGTGTAGCTGATCATGGAGCTACGGCCCGTCCCTTTGAGGATCTGCGTGGGCGTCGCGCCATAGAAGATCGGTAAGAGGCGCAGAAAAGTCGTCTTGCCAACGCCGTTATCGCCTACGGCAAGCACTCCCCCGCGAGGGTCGAGTTCCGCTATTCGGCCAGAGGGCAGCCCCCCATTAGGATTCCGAATATTGACGGCGATGATCCGGCGCAGTTGGTGAGGCATGTCGTCCTTGGGATATGAAGTAGCTCTCAAATGGGCCAACTGACTTTGGCGTAAGAGGATCATTCTAGGCAGTGTTAAGGTAACTACATTTCGCGTAGACCTAATTATTTTTAAAGGACGTTGGAGACGTCCAATATCATGAGGTCGCCATGTTCGGTGTAATTTCATCAACAGATTGCGACCCTCAACCGAAAATTTTCAATGCCCTCTACGTCTACCCTCGCCCCACTAGCCGAACTCGCCATCCGCATAGCCGCCACCCTACGCGAACGCGGCCAGACCGTGGGCGTGATCGAAGGCTCCGCTGGTGGCCTGGTCTCGGCCGCGCTGCTGGCGATACCGGGCGCGTCGGCCTACTACGTGGGCGGGGCGGTGGTCTACACGCGCAAAGCGGGCAAAACGCTGCTGTTGTTGACGGCTGAAGATGTCGTCGGGATGCGTGCAGAAACGGAGCCCTACGCAAGCCTTGTAGCCAGCAAAATCCGCGACAAACTGGGCACAACCTGGGGCTTGAGCGAAAGCGGGGCGTCTGGCCCTACGGGAAGCAGTTATGGGGATTTGCCGGGCCACGTGTCGATGGCCGTCGTGGGGCCAAATTCAATGTCTAGAACGATTGAAACCGGGCTGACAGATCGCAGTGCCAATATGGACTTGTTCGCGCGGCACTTGCTCACGCTGTTTGATGAAGCCTTGCATGCCTCAACTTGAACGCCAATCAAGCGCGGGCTTGTGAGGTGCCAAGTTGGAGGTTTCAGCTGCTATATTAAATATAGCAATGTATGCATATTTCACGAGACCTAGGGTCTGAAAATTCCATAAAGTTGGTCTAGCGGAGGCTAAAGCACCATATTGTTAACATGGGTGTTAACAATTTAAAAACACACACCATCCATACGCTTTCACGCCCTCACACCCTCCGCGCGCCAATCGAACTCACCCAAATCCCGCCAACGATGAGCAGAAACGCCAGCCCGTGGTAGAGGTGCGGCAACTCACCCAGAAAGGCCGTTGAGAGTACAGCAGCGATCAGCGGCGTAAGGTTGGTGAAAAACGCCGCCATGGTGGGCCCCACGCGTTGCACGCCCAGGCCGTAACAACGGTAGGCGAGGATGGCCGGGCACAACGCGACGTAGAGCAAAACGGCGGCCAGTGGCCAGCCCCAGACGAAGTGGGCGTCAGCCACCAGCGCCCATTCGCCCGCGGTGAAAAGCCCCGACCAGGCCAGGCCAAAGACCATTTGCGACATCAAAAAGGCCGCCCAGTTGCTGCGGATGGCGGGCGGATCGTCCGGTTTCATCAAGAGCCAGCTATACCAGGACCAGGCCACGGTGGCGATCAAAATGTAAACGTCGCCCGGCAAGAGGCGTAACTGCGCCACCGTGGTCCAGTCGCCGCGGCTGAGCACCACCAAGACGCCGACGATGGACAACACCGCCCCTGCGATCTGGCGGCCCGTGATGGATTGCCCGAAAAACACTTTTCCGATCAACAACATGAAAACGGGCGCAGACGCGGCCACCAGCGTGACGTTCATTGGGGTGGTGGTTTTGAGCGCGAGGTATTGAAAGGTGTTGTACACGCCCACGCCCAGCAGGCCCAACAAGGCGAAGCGCCGCCAATGGGGCCACAGCACGCTGCCGGGTTTGAGCACCGTCCACGCCAGAGGCAACAGGATAAAAAAAGCCACCACCCAGCGCAAAAAATTCAAGGTGATGGGGGAGATGAGATCGACTGCCAGGCGCCCCACGATGGCGTTGCCGGCCCAAAACAGGGGCGGTACCACCAGCAAGGCGGCGGTGCCCACGGTTAAAACTTGGGTTTGCATGGGGGCACTGTAACAAGCCCCTCGATTAACCCTTTGTGCAACCCCTTCACGAAACCCTTGCGGGCAACCTTCGTCGCCCACTCGTTTCGCAAATCCACCCGCTTACTCGCCCACAGGTGTCGCGAATTCATGGCAACATCGTGGGTTGGCAACTCCCGCCATTCCCATCACACCGATTCACCTGAAAACCAGCGTAAACCAGAGGAAACTTGATATGAGCAAAGCAGTCGTCATCGACAAAAACGGCGGTCCAGAAGAAATGAAAATTGTCGATGTCACCGTGGGCGACCCCGGCCCCGGTGAAATTCGCATCCGCCACAAAGCCATCGGCCTGAACTTTATCGACGTCTATCAGCGTAGCGGCTTGTACGCGCTGCCCATGCCCTTGAAGCTTGGCATGGAAGGTTCGGGCGTGGTCGAGGCCGTGGGCGCGGGTGTCACACACCTGCAAGCGGGCGACCGCGCGGCCTACGCTGCCAACCCACCCGGCAGCTACAGCGAAGTGCGCGTGATGCCGGCCAAAAACGTCTGCAAACTGCCCGATGCGATTTCGTTTGAAGCCGGCGCGGCGATGATGCTCAAAGGCATGACGGCGCAGTATTTGCTCAAACGCACCTTGCCGGTCGAAGGCCTGGTGGCGGGTGACTACGTTTTGTTCCACGCCGCCGCTGGCGGTGTGGGCTTGATCGCCTGCCAGTGGGCCAAGGCGCTGGGCCTGCAACTCATCGGCACCGCAGGGTCCGATGCCAAATGCGCACTGGCCAAAGAACACGGTGCGGCCCATGTGATCAACTACGCCAAAGAAGATTTCCTCGCCCGCGTGAAAGAAATCACCGGTGGCAAAGGCGTCAAAGTGGTCTACGACTCGGTCGGCAAAGACACCTGGGACAAGTCACTCGACTGCCTGCGGCCTTTCGGTTTGATGGCCAGCTTCGGCAACGCATCCGGACCAGTGGCGCCGTTTGCACCGGGCATGTTGGGTGGCAAAGGCTCCCTTTACGTGACGCGCCAAACCCTGTTTACCCACATCGCCAGCCGCGAGACCAACCAGTCCATGATGGACGACCTGTGCGCCGTGGTGTTGAGCGGCGCGGTCAAAATCCGCATCGACCAGCGTTATGCATTGGCCGATGTGCAGCAGGCGCACCGCGACCTGGAGGCGCGCAAAACCACCGGCTGCACCATCATCACGCTGTAAGCGCAGGGCCGAGCATGGTGGCGGCAACTTGGCTGTGCTGACATTTGATCCCGTCTGGCTGGCGGCGCTGCAAAAGCGCGCCAGCCAGCCGCCTGAATCGCCCCGGGCGCCCCTGTATGCGGGCGGGCGGCAAATTGGCTCGTTTTTACCGCATCTGTTTGATGATTTGCCTGCCTGGGTCAATCTAAACAAGCATAATTTGCTCCTGAAAATGGAGCAAGGTCGAACTGCATACGGTGCTGCTGTCTGGCAAGTGCAAGGCGATTTGACGCGTTCCATCAACCAGATCGCCGCCGCTTTGCGTGATGCACCTGCTGGCCACGTGGCCCATGGCTTTGTGGCGAAATACTGGCGCGGTGAGCAGTTGGGTATTTACGCCCCATCCGGTGATTTGCTCGGCAGCATCGAGCGCGGTGGCGTGCGGCCCCTGGGCATCGCCACCCGCGCCGTGCATCTGGTTGGCCGCACGCCCAGTGGCGGCATGTGGGTGCAACAGCGCTCTTTGACCAAGGCCAACGATCCCGGCCAATGGGACACCCTGATGGGCGGCATGATTTCCGCCAATGACGACCTGCCAAGCGCCTTGGCGCG
>JANOXL010000229.1:0-2841 GCA_031418395.1 Rhodoferax sp.
CAGTTTGTGGCCGGCGGCTGGCCATCGCTGAGCTGTGATTTGGCCTACGGCGGCCAAGGCCTTCCCGTCGTGGTCGGCCAATGCTTCTACGAAATGCTCAACAGTGCCAACCAGGCCTGGACGATGTACCCCGGCCTCACACATGGCGCGTACGCCGCCCTGCGTACCTACGGCACGCCCGAGCAGCAGGCCACTTACCTGCACAAAATGACCAGCGGCGAGTGGACCGGCACCATGTGCCTGACCGAGCCGCACTGCGGCACCGACCTTGGCCTGATGCGCACCAAAGCTGAAGCCCTGCCGGACGGCACTTACAAGATTACCGGCAACAAGATTTTCATCAGCGCCGGTGAACATGACATGGCCGACAACATCATCCACCTGGTGCTGGCGCGCCTGACGGACGCGCCTCCCGGCATCAAAGGTGTGAGCCTCTTTATCGTGCCCAAATACAACGTCAAGCCCGATGGCAGCTTGGGTTCGCGCAACGGCATCTATTGCGGTGGCCTGGAGCACAAAATGGGCATCCACGGCAATGCCACGGCGCAAATCGTGATCGATGGCGCGATAGGCACCTTGGTCGGTCAACCCAACAAAGGCATGCAGGCCATGTTTGTGATGATGAACTCGGCCCGCCTCGGGGTGGGCAACCAGTCGCTGGGCCTGACCGAGGTGGCCTACCAAAACGCCCTGGCCTATGCCAAAGACCGCATCCAGATGCGCTCACTCTCTGGCCCCAAGGCCAAAGACAAACCGGCTGACCCGATCATCGTCCACCCGGATGTGCGCAAGATGCTGCTCACCGCCCGCGCTTACGCCGAAGGTGGCCGCGCCCTGGCCATCTATTGCTCGGTGCTGCTGGAGAAAGAGCACTACCATCCGGATGAAAAAGTGCGCAAAGACAGCGGTGAAATGCTCAGCCTGCTCACCCCCATCGTCAAGGGTTTTTTGACGGACAACGGCTTTGAGGCGACCACCATGTGCCAGCAGGTACTGGGTGGGCACGGCTACATCAAAGAATGGGGCATGGAGCAGTTTGTGCGCGACGCCCGCATCAACATGATCTACGAAGGCACCAACACCATTCAGGCGCTGGATTTGCTGGGGCGCAAGGTTTTGGGCAATAACGGCGCCACTTTACGGAAATTCGGCAAGCTGATCGCCGCCTTGGTGGAAGAAGAAGGTGTGAACGAAAAGATGTCGGAGTTCATCACCCCCATCGCCATCCTGGGTGACCAAATGACCAAGTTCACCACCGAGCTGGGCTTCAAAGGCATGCAAAACGCCGATGAAGTGGGCGCTGCTGCTGTGGACTACCTGCGCGTGGCCGGGCATCTGGTGTTTGGCTATTTCTGGGCGCGTATGGCGCAAGTGGCGCTGCGCGAGATTGCCGCTGGCAATTCTGACCCGTTTTACCTGGCCAAATTGCAAACCGCGCGTTTCTACTTTGCCAAATTGTTTCCCGAGACCGCCTCACTGATGCAAACGGCCCGCGCTGGCGCTAAAGTCTTGCTCGACACGGAGGCTGTGTTCGCCTGAGTCCGGTCCTCGCGTTTCAACCCTTGTCCCAACCTCTTTGTATTGCAGGAGTCGTCATGAAAAAGTCGGTGTTTTCGTTTGCTTGCGTCCTTGTCGCAGGATTTGCCTTGTCAGGTGTGGCCCAAGCCCAAATGACCCCGGTGGGCCATTGGCACACCGTGGATGACAAAAACGGGGAAGTGAAGTCCGAGATCCGCATTGTCGAGAGCGCCGGTGTCTTGACGGGCAGCATTGCCAAGGTTTTGGCCAAAGATGCGAAACCGGATGCCGTTTGCGACAAATGCGTTGACGACCGTAAAGACAAACCCATGGTCGGCTTGCAAATCATCCGTGGTGCCAAAAAGGCTGAGGACAAAGAGGTGTGGGAGGGCGGCAAGATTCTCGATCCGGAAAACGGCAAAACCTACAACCAGCGGCTCACGCCCATTGAAGGCGGCGCCAAGCTCGAAGTGCGTGGGTCGATTGGCCCCTTTGGCCGTACGCAAACCTGGGTTAGAGCGAAATAGTTGAGCAAGTCGTTGGCCAAATAGTTGGCCGAATAGTTGGCTGAATAGTTAGACAAGGCCCCTTGCGGGCCGCAAGGAAATCAATGTCTCGTTTCAATGTAAAGAAGGTGGCCGTGCTGGGCGCCGGTGTGATGGGTGCGCAGATTGCGGCACACCTGGTGAATGTGCGCGTTCCGGTGGTCCTGTTTGACCTGGCCTACAAGACGGGGGAAGGGCCCCTGTCTTCCCTTCCAGCGAAAGAAGGTGCGCCAGTATTGCCGGGTGGCAAAAACGCGATTGTCACCAAAGCGGTCGAAGGTCTGAAAAAACTCAAACCATCGCCTCTGGGCCTGGTAGATGATGCGGCATTGATTCAGCAGGCCAACTACGAAGAGCACATGGACTTGCTCAAAGACTGTGACCTGATCATTGAGGCCATTGCCGAGCGTATGGACTGGAAGACCGATCTGTATCACAAGATCGCACCTTTCATTGCACCCGGAGCGATCGTGGCAAGTAACACCTCCGGGCTGTCGATCACCCGCTTGAGTGAAGCGCTGCCAGACGCCATCAAGCCACGGTTTTGCGGCATTCACTTCTTCAACCCGCCACGTTACATGGCGCTGGTGGAGCTGATCAACACGCCGACAACCGAGCCAAAGATTCTGGACGACCTGGAAGCCTTCGTCACCAGCACGTTGGGTAAAGGCGTGGTGCGGGCCAAAGACTCGCCCAACTTTATCGCCAACCGCGTCGGCATCGCTGGCATGTTGGCAACTCTCAAAGAGGTAGAAAACTACGGACTGACCTTTGACGT
>JANOXL010000230.1:0-13648 GCA_031418395.1 Rhodoferax sp.
GGACGACTTTGTGGCGTCCAGAATGCCACCCGCCGAGCAACTGCCCGAGCTGCGTTTTGATCGGCCTGAGTTGCAGTTTGGCGCGCAATTGAACGTGGTGGAAGAACTGCTGGACAAGGCGGTGTCCAAAGGTTTTGCCAATCTGCCCCTGCTGCGTTCTTCCAAAATTGTGCTGACCTACGCCGAGGTGCGGGATCGGGTGGACCGGATTGCCCGCGTGTTGGTGGAAGACTTGAAGCTCGTGCCCGGCAACCGTGTACTGCTGCGCGGCGGCAATTCGATTGGCATGGCGCTGGCCTGGCTGGCCGTGGTCAAAGCCGGTTTGATCGCGGTGGCCACGATGCCGCTTTTGCGCGCCAAGGAGCTGGGCGAGATCATCGACAAAGCGCGCCCCACGGTGGCGCTGTGTGATGCCAAATTGCTCGATGAGCTCCAACTGGCGCAACAGCAGCAGCCCAGCCTTGTCACCATCGTACTTTTTAACCAGATGAACGAGCCCGGTTCACTCGCGGTCTTGGCTTCGCAAAAATCTGCGGACTTTAGCGCGTTCAAAACCGCCTCTGAAGATGTCGCGATGATGGCGTTTACCTCGGGCACCACCGGTAAACCCAAAGCGGCGCTGCATAACCATCGCGACATTCTGGCCGCGTGCGAATGTTGGCCGCGCCACGTGTTGCAGGCCAGCTCTGACGACATCGTCATCGGCTCGCCACCGCTGGCTTTCACGTTTGGCTTAGGGGGCATGTTGATGTTCCCCATGTGGGCCGGGGCTTCTGTGTATTTTCATGACACGCCGTATACGCCTGAAAGCATGGCGCAGGTCATTCACGAGGTGGGTGCCACGATTTGTTATACCGCTCCCACCTTTTACCGCGCCATGGCACCGCATATTCGCGTGCTAAACGCCCAGCGCGGCAAGCCGGCTTTGCGCCTTTGCGTGAGTGCGGGTGAAGGTTTGCCCGACGCCACACGCAGCCTGTGGCGCGACGCCAGCGGCATAGAAATGACCGACGGTATCGGCGCGACCGAAATGTTCCACATCTTCATTTCCGCAGCGCCGCAGGAGGTTCGTTGGGGTGCGATTGGCAAGGTCGTGCCGGGCTACACCGCTCGGGTGGTGGACGACGAAGGGCGCGAGCTGCCGCGTGGGAGTGTCGGCAAACTCGCCGTCGTCGGCCCCACGGGTTGCAAGTATCTGGACGATACGCGCCAGACGGCATATGTCAAAGGCGGCTGGAACTACCCCGGCGATGCGTTTCTGCAAGACGCTGACGGCTATTTTTTCTACCAGGCCCGCACCGACGACATGATCGTCACTGCGGGCTACAACGTGGGTGCGCCGGAGGTGGAAGACGCCTTGTTGCGGCACCCGGCGGTGGCCGAATGCGGCGTGATCGGCAAAGCCGATGCCGAGCGTGGCACCCTCATCAAAGCTTTTTGTGTGCTCAAACCCGGTCACGCGGCTGACGCGGCCATGGTCAAGACCTTGCAAGACCATGTGAAGGCAACGATTGCGCCCTACAAATACCCGCGTGAAATTGAGTTTGTGCCCGCTTTGCCCCGCACTGAAACCGGAAAACTACAGCGGTTCCGGCTCAAAACCTTGTGATGTCAGGACCGTATGCCGCAATGAAACTATGACGCAGTGACGGTCTTGCGATTGCATTTAACCCCATTTTGAAAGCCAACATGAACCCACTTCAACCGCCCGGTTGGGCCCCCGCCAAGGGTTACGCCAACGGCATTGCCGCGCGCGGCACGCAGATTTTTGTGGGCGGGCAAATCGGCTGGAACGCCCAGCAGCAGTTTGAAAGTGATGACTTCATTGCCCAAACCGCGCAAGCGCTGCGTAATGTCGTGGCCGTGCTGGCGGCAGGCGGTGCAGGGCCCGAGAACATGGTGCGCATGACCTGGTACATCCTGGACCGTGTGGAGTACAACGCCCGTCTGAAGGAGTTGGGCGGTGTTTACCGCGACATCATTGGCCGTCATTACCCGGCGATGACCTGTGTGCAGGTGGCCGCGCTGGTCGAGGTGCGGGCGAAGGTGGAGATTGAGGTGACGGCGGTGCTGCCGGATGTGTAGCGGAAGGTGTAGCGGGAGGTGTAGCGGGAGGTACAGCCAGAGAAGTTACTGGGCGTATTGCAGGGCTGGTTATGTAATTAACACCCATGTTAATTTTAAGTGAAAAACTCGCGGAACTTTCGAATTTTCAGTATTTTTTGGCCCTAGGTCTCACGGTATATTAGTAGTTTGCTATTAATAATATAGTAAATTGCCTCTGCTATTTATCCATCAAACCCGCCTCGAAAAGGCCGTCGACGGGCGTTTCAACATGACGCGCCTCCGGGCGGCGGGTACCATCTTCCCCGCGTTGCACCGGTTCAGGCTCGCCGCCAAAAAGCGTTCTGGCCTGGGTCTACGTCCAACAGCGCGTGATAAGCGTGCCCTACGCGCGCCAAAAGCGCACCAACTGCGCTCCGTCGACAAAGCGGACCCGCGTTTCAGAGTCGACTTCTTTTATAAATTCATCCCCTTCGTGCAGGCATGAGCCTTCGAAGTCTGCACAATCAGGCTGACAGCCGCCAAGGCCGGCCCAAACTTTGCGCCGTCGCCCCGCGTTACGGATAAATTGACAGATGACTGCATGCGCATGAATTTCGTAAACTGTGCCTGTACCAGCCCGGACGTGGGCGGATTGACATGACCCACAAACTCCCTTTTACCTGGCTTAAGCGTTGTCTGGCACTTCTTGCCCTGCTGGCACTTGTCGGTTGTGCCGACCTGGGCTACTACCTCCAATCTGCCACTGGGCATTTGGCCATGATGCACAGCGCCAAACCGGTGGATGATTGGCTGGCCGACCCCGCCCTTACGCCCGCGATGAAGCGGCAACTGGAGTTGGCGCAGCGTATCCGCCGTTTTGCCGCCACCGATCTGGCACTGCCGGATAACCCAAGTTACACCCGCTACGCTGACTTGAAACGCAGCGCCGTGGTATGGAATGTGGTCGCCACGCCGGAGCTATCGTTGACGCTCAAAACCTGGTGTTTCCCGGTGGCGGGCTGCGTGGGTTACCGGGGCTATTTTGAAGAGGCCGAGGCCCGGCGTCTGGCTGCCGAATTGAAATCGGAAGGCCTGGATGTCAACGTTTATGGTGTGCCTGCCTATTCCACGCTGGGCTGGATGAACTGGGCCGGTGGTGACCCCTTGTTGAACACCTTCATTCACTACCCGGAGCCGGAACTTGCGCGCTTGATTTTTCATGAGTTGGCACACCAGGTCGCTTACGCGAAAGACGACACCACCTTTAACGAGTCGTTTGCCACTGCGGTGGAGCGCCTGGGCGTTGCGCGCTGGCAAGCTCAGAACGCTGGCCGTTTGAGCGCCCAGGAGTTGGCAAGCCATGTGCAAAGGCGTCAGCAGTTTCGGGCATTGACGCAGGCCACGCGGCGCGAGTTGATGCGGATCTATGAGAAAAGTGGCGAGGCAGGCCACGAAAAACCGGCACAACGCGCCGCAAAAAATGTAGCGATGGACAAATTTAGAAACGACTATGCGCAACTCAGATCAACTTGGCTGACTAGCGCCACCCCCGCGCCCGCGGCCCAGAGCCTCAGTGGCTACGACCGATGGGTGGCGCACGCCAACAACGCCAGTTTTGCCGCGCAAGCCGCCTATGACGGCCTGGTGCCGCAGTTTGAGGCCCTGTATGCGCAGAGCGCTGGTTGGCCGTCGTTTTATGATGCGGTCAAACGCCTGGCCGATTTGCCGACGGCAGAACGCCGCGGCGCGCTTTCTGCCCTGGTTGGGATGCCAGCGGATCTCGCCCTTGGCACTGCCGAAAGTTCAGAACCCAAACGTAAATAGGAGAAAAAATGGCTGATATTCATATTCTTCGGCAGCACAAATTGGATTTTGCCCAGGCCCGCATCGTGGCTTACCGTTGGGCTGAGCAGGCAGAACAGAAGCTGCAAATGCAATGTACCTACGAAGAAGGCGCTACGCGCGATGAAGTCTGTTTCAGTCGCTCGGGTGCCGAAGGGACGCTGGAAGTGACCCACGCCAAATTTGAGTTGAAGGCCAAACTGGGCTTCTTGCTTGGGGCGTTCAAAGGACGCATCGAGAGTGAAATTGTGAAAAACCTGGATGAGATGCTGGCCGAGCCTGCTGTGCCTGTCGCAGCTTCTGCCAAAAAAGCCACGGTAAAAGCCAAAACCACTGAAGCATCCAAAACCGCCGCCACGGCCAAAAAGCCAGCCAAGAAGGGTTGATGCAGGTATGACGACGCTGGCTTCTTTTGCCGCCCCCAACGCTCTGAACAAAGGTCCATTGGCAGGCCTCAAAGTCATCGAAATGGGTCAACTCATTGCTGGGCCATTCGCCGCCAAAACCCTGGCTGACTTTGGCGCCGATGTCATCAAGATTGAGCCGCCCGCACGTGGCGCACATGACCCCGGTGGCGACCCTTTGCGCCGCTGGCGCTTGGTCAAAGACGGTACTTCCGTTTGGTGGCAGGTGCAATCGCGCAACAAACGTTCAGTGGCGTTGGATTTGAAAAAGCCCGAGGCGCAAGACATCGTGCGTCGCCTTTGTGCTGAAGCAGACGTGGTCATTGAAAACTTCCGCCCCGGTGCCATGGAAGGCTGGGGTTTGGGACCCGAGGGTTTGCAGGCGGCCAACCCGGCGCTCATCATGCTGCGCATCAGCGGGTACGGGCAAACCGGGCCGTACCGTGACCGGCCCGGTTTTGGTGTCGTGGCCGAAGCCATGGGCGGCTTGCGCCACCTGACGGGTGAGCCCGGCCAGGTGCCGGTGCGGGTGGGTGTGAGTATTGGCGACACCCTGGCATCGCTGCACGGCGTGATCGGCATCTTGATGGCCATGCACCATCGCCACAACTCCATTACCGCCGCGTTGCCCAAGGGTCGTGGGCAGGTGATTGATATGGCGCTTTTTGAAGCGGTGTTCAATTGCATGGAAAGCCTGCTGCCCGAATACAGCGCGTTTGATGTAGTGCGCGGGCCAGCCGGCAGCGCTATGCCGGGCATTGCCCCGACCAACGCCTACCGCTGCCAGGGCGGCGGTTACGCCATCATTGCCGGCAACGGCGACAGCATTTTCAAACGCTTGATGCTGGCCATTGGCCGTGACGACTTGGGGCAAGACCCAGGCCTTGCCGACAACGCAGGCCGTGTCAAACGCGTCACCGAAATCGACGACGCGATAGGTCAATGGGCCAGCCTGCGCTCGGTCGATGCGGTACTGGCCGCGCTGGAGCGCGCCGAAGTACCCGCCGGCAAAATCTACACCGTGGCCGATATTGCCGCCGACCCCCACTTCGCTGCGCGTGGCATGTTGGGGCAGGTCGCGATGGACGACGGCAGCAGCTTGTCGGTGCCTGGTTACGTGCCCAAACTCTCACTCACACCGGGCGGTCACCGGCGCAACGCGCCCAAGCTGGGGCAAGACACCGACGCGGTGTTGCGCGAAGTGGGCCTGACCGAGGCGCAGATTGCCGATTTGCGCCAGCGCGGCATCGTGCAGTGATGCGGCCTGCCGGTCGGAAACCTGGCCATTTGAAGCCTCTAATTAGTAGGTATTTCCCCCGTTTTGATTTGTAACAAACCGTCCCGAAGTCGCTAGAATTTTTGGATGATCACCAAAGACCTGGACGAATTGCCCCTGTGGAACACCAGCCTGCGCCTGCCCATGGTGACAGACGACTTTGAGCTGTTTGAATATCAAATCCTCCTGGGTGGCATTTCACTTGTATTGAGTCGGCTACATCCGGACCAGGGCAAAAACCGGTTTACCTACACGCGTGGTTTGGCGATGAAGCTCACCCGGCTGCTCGAATCGGCGGACATCCAGCAGTTTCGGCCCAGCAGTGCGCATTTGACCGAGTCACTGGCCGAGTGTGAGCGGGCGCTGGACACCGGCACCCTGATCGTGCTGCGGCGTATGCAGTTGCAGACCCTCAAAGACGAGCGGGCAGATGCTGTCCGGGCGCAAAACGACTCCCGATTTGGCGCGTCGATTTCGAGCGGCCTTTTTACCAGCGAAGGCAAAGCGCTGCCTGAGGAGCGCTTCGCCTGAATTTTGCCCAGCCCAGCCGAGCCAACCTCGTCAGCTCAATGACTTGATCAAGTCGATGTACTGCTGCATCGCGTCTTTGTTCGCTGTGCCTTTGAAGCCGTTCCAGGCGTCCCATTTGGCTCGGCCCACCATGTCGGCAAAACCTGGTTTTTTCTCGGTGTTGTCGCCCACGCTGCCTTGTTTGTAGAGCGCGTAGATTTTGAGCAGGGTGGCGTTGTCGGGGCGCTCAGTCAGATTTTTTGAGCTGGCAGCGGCAGCTTCAAATTGTGCTTTCAGGTCAGCCATGGTGTTCTCCGTCGGTGTGGGCATGAAATTGTGTGGGGTGAAAACCCCCGCAGGCAGCTTGCATCTTAATTGCGAAACGGTTTCAAGTTTGCCCGCAAAATAGGGCACTTTCCCTAGGAAGGCCCCCGGCCATCCCGGAAGACTGTTACCGGAGCCTCAACATGGTTACAAGAATCAATAACAAAGAAGCCGCCGTGCAAACTGGACGCAATGCTGCGGCAGGTGTCGGGCCGCTGGTGCGGGCCACGGCCAAAACGGCACGCAAAACAGCCGGCAAAACAGCACGATTCATCGGCAAAAACGTCTCGGATGCCGCGCGCGGCAGCCTGGGCCTCTCGGGCGAACGCATGAGCAAGGTTGATACGGCCTGGCTACGCATGGACACATCGTCCAACCTGATGATGATCGTCGGCGTCTGGGTGCTGAAACCAGGTGTGAGTTATGAGGCGGTCTGTGAGCGCGTCCAGGAGCGTTTGCTCAAATACCCGCGTTTTGTGCAGCGTGTGGTCGAGGACGCGGCGGGTGCCACGTGGGTGACGGACAAGAGCTTCGATGTTCAGCAGCAGGTCGTGATCGAGAAACTGGCGCAAAAGCCCAAAGGTCGCGAGCAGGAGGCGCTGCAAGACCGGGTGGCTGCGCTGGCCACCGAGCCCTTGGCGCGAGGCCGGCCACTGTGGCAGTTGCACTTGGTTGAACACTACCAGGGGGGCTCGGCGCTGATTGTGCGTATTCACCATTGCATTGCCGACGGCATCGCACTGATTTCGGTCACGCAGTCGCTGGTCGATGGTGGCGCTGCACCACCCGAACGCAAGCCGCGCGCGCCGCAGCGCGAGGGGCTTGAGGGTGCGCAGGACTGGATCGAAAACAACCTGCTCGCGCCCTTCACCAAAATGGCGGTGCGCGCATTGGGCGCGGCGGGCGACGGCGCGGCGCGTTCATTTGACCTGCTGAGTGACCCGCAAAAAGGCCTGGGGCAGGGCGTGGAGTCCACCCAGGACATCGCCAAACTCGCTTTGCAAGTAGCGCGGGATTCTGCAGCCTTGGTGATGATGGCGGACGACTCCGCCACCCGGCTCAAAGGTGTGCCGGGCACCGTCAAAAAGGTCGCCTGGTGCCCGCCGATTCCACTTGATGAAGTCAAAGCCGTGAGCAAGGCGCTGAACTGCTCGCTCAACGATGTCTTGATGAGTTGTGTGGCCGGCGCGATTGCGCAGTATTTGATTGCCAAAGGGGATGCCGTCCAAGGCAAAGAAATTCGCGCCATGGTGCCGGTGAACCTGCGCCCGATCGAACAGGCTTACAAACTTGGCAACCAGTTTGGCCTGGCGCCGATTGTGTTGCCGATTGGTATCGACAACCCGATCGAGCGTGTGTACGAAGTGCGCCGACGCATGAGTCAGCTCAAAGGCAGCATGCAGCCGCTGTTGGCCTTTGGCATGTTGGCAGTGGCAGGTTTGCTGGTGAAGCCGGCGCAGGACGCGCTTTTGAATTTGTTTTCCAAAAAAACCACAGCGGTGATGACCAACGTGCCCGGCCCGCGAGAAAAACTCAAGTTCTGCGGCGCGACACTGGAGGAAACCCTGTTTTGGGTACCGCAAAGCGGCACTGTGGGACTGGGCGTGTCGATTTTGAGTTATGGCGGCGGCGTGCAGTTTGGCGTGATCTCAGACGCCAAACTCTGCCCTGATCCACAAGCCATCATCGACGAGTTTGAGCCCGAGTTCGCCAAACTGGCCATGGTGACCCTGATGTTGCCCTGGGGCGAATAAAGTTAGTCGTCATATTGCGTGACACTGAAAGTGAGGACACCATGCTCAAAGGCCTGCACCACAACGCGTACCGCTGCCGCGACTCGGAAGAAACGCGCAAGTTTTACACCGATTTCCTCGGCCTGCCGCTGGTCAACGCCTTTGAAATTGGAGAAACCAAGAGTGGTCGCGTCACCAAAACCCTGCACTCTTTCTACGAGATGGACGACGGCTCTTGCCTCGCGTTTTTTGAAGCGCCCGACATGCCGTTTGACTTCAAAATCCAGCATGATTTTGATCTTCACATCGCGCTCGAAGTCAGCCAGGAAGACCTGCACGCCATGTTCGCCAAAGGCAAGGCGGCGGGTATGGCGCCACGCGGCATTTCAGACCACGGTTTTATCGATTCGATTTACTTTCGCGACCCCAACGGTTATGTGATTGAACTCACCGCCAAACGGCCCGATCACGACGTAGCTGTGGCAACGGCCAAGCTGAGCGCGCGAGAGCGGCTTAACGCTTGGCAGCGAACGAAGCCGGTGGCGGTACCCTAGGCGTCAGGGCGGCGTTGGGGTGGGGCACGCGGATCGCTCAGAGCGGCGCGATTCGGCTGGTCACCGATGTACTTGAGGAAAGTAGGCGTCTGGGTCATGCAGAGCCTACATAGTCAGCTATCAAATACGCAATGACCTCAAGCGGCAGTGATGCCGCAGCTACACCACCGTCACGCTGGCCCCGGCGCCCTTGGCCGCAATCACGCCAATCACAAACACGTTTTCCCCCAGTGCCCGCAGGGTGCGCGCGCAGGCATCAGCCTCGATGGCGTCGATCACCACCACCATGCCAATCCCGTTATTGAAGGTGCGGTTCATCTCCACATCATCAATGCCAGCCGTCTTCTGCAACCAGGCGAATAGCTCGCTTTGTGGCCAGCTGCCTTTGGTCAAATGTGCGGCCAGGCCTTCGGGCAAGACGCGGGGGATGTTTTCGAGCAGGCCGCCTCCGGTGATGTGAGCCAGGGCTTTGATGCCGCCGTTTGATACCGCAGTCCCGGCTGCTTCAGGTGCGCTGGGGTGGGCTGCCAGGGCGGCCAGTACGTTCTTCACATACAGGCGTGTGGGCATCATGATCGCTTCTCTGAACGGTTTGCCGTCCAGCAGGGCGGGCAGGCTGCCGCCATCCAACTCGGCGCGCTCGATGCATTTGCGCACCAGGCTAAAGCCGTTGGAATGCACGCCGCTGGAGGCCAAGCCGAGCACCACGTCGCCAGCCTTGATACCCTTGCCCGAGAGGATTTTGGATTTTTCCACCGCGCCCACGCAAAAACCGGCCAAATCGTACTCACCCGCCGGGTACATGCCGGGCATCTCAGCGGTTTCGCCGCCGATGAGCGCGCAATGGGAGAGTTCACAACCTTTGGCGATGCCGCCCACCACGGCGGCGGCGGTGTCAACGTCGAGCTTGCCGCAGGCGAAATAGTCGAGGAAAAACAAAGGCTCCGCGCCTTGTACCAACACGTCATTCACACTCATGGCAACCAGGTCGATGCCCACGGTGTCGTGCATGTTCCACTCGAACGCGAGTTTGAGCTTGGTGCCAACACCGTCGGTGCCGCTGACCAGCACCGGCTCTTTGTACCGCTTGGGCACCTCAAAAAGTGCGCCAAAGCCGCCAATACCGGCCAAAACGCCATCGCGCATGGTTTTTTTGGCTAGCGGTTTGATGCGCTCGACCAGGGCGTCGCCCGCGTCGATGTCAACCCCGGCGTCTTTGTACGAAAGTGGGGTAGTGTTGATGGGAGTGGTCATGAATTAAGAGCAGCCAGGAGGAAATGGCGACAAAAGCGGTGAGGGCGGTTCGTAGTGATCAGGTGCGATCAGAGTGGTCAAGCGCCAGATGTGCGCCCAACCCCATTAGAATTTGCACACAATTTTACGCGTGACATGCCGAGCGCCAGCGCCACCCGCCGGGCGACGTCCTTTCTCACCCTACCTTACCCCCCCTTCACCCTCCAGCGCCTACCCGAATGCAATTCACCCCCACCCAGAAAATCGCCACGAGCTGGCTGGGCATCGCGGCTTTGGTCGTGCTGGCCCTGTGGCTGATGGGGCCAGTGTTGACGCCCTTTGTCGTGGCGGCCGTGTTGGCCTACGCACTGACGCCCTTGGTAGACCGCATCGACGGCTGGGGCAGGGGCCGCGTGCCGCGTGTGTTGGCCGTGGTGGTGGTCGAGATTTTGTTCATTCTGGCCGGCTTGAGCCTGGTGCTCTTGATCATCCCGATCATGGCCAAGGAGATTCCGCTGATGCGCGAGCAACTGCCGCAACTGGCGGATCATTTCAACGCCTGGTTGTCACCGCTATTGGCGCAGTTGGGTATCAAACTTTCGCTGGATGTCGCCAGCATCAAGGCCTTTGTCCTGAAATACCTGAGCGCCAACTTTGAAGATGCGTTCGGCTCGGTGCTGGCCTCGCTCAAATTGGGCGGCAGTGTGGCGCTGACTTTGATTGGCAACGCGGTGTTGATCCCGGTGGCGCTGTTTTACCTCTTGATGGACTGGCGCAATATCGTTGCGCGCCTGGTGGGGCTGGTGCCGCTGCGCCTGCGCCAGAGTTTTGACAGCTTTACGTCCGAGGCCGATTCAGTGCTGGGCCAGTACCTGCGTGGGCAACTCCTGGTGATGCTGGCGATGGCCGTGTTTTACTGCGTCGGCATGGCGCTGTTTGGGCTGGATCTGGCGCTGCCGATTGGCATCTTCACTGGTTTGGCCATGTTTGTGCCCTATCTGGGCTTTGGCATTGGCCTGATTCTGGCGCTTTTGGCCGGACTGCTGCAGTTTGCGTCGATCAAGGCTCTGGTGATGGTGGTGGCCGTGTTTGGAACCGGCCAGGTGATTGAGAGTTTTCTATTGACCCCGCGCCTGGTGGGCGAGCGCATTGGCTTGCACCCGCTGGCAGTGATTTTTGCTTTGCTCGCCTTTGGCCAGGTGTTTGGCCTGGTGGGTGTGTTGGTGGCGTTGCCTGCCAGCGCCGTGCTGCTGGTGGCCTTGAGGCGCGTCAAGGCCAACTATCTGGCCAGCAAGCTCTATACCGGCTGAATATGGCCCCCACGCTTGTCGCTGCGCGTACTACGCTGCCCCCCGAGGGGGCTAATTTCCTTTGGGACGGCCCAGCGGGAAATTGCACCCCCACGCTTGTCGCTGTGCGTACTGCGCTGCCCCCCGAAGGGGCGAATTCTTCTCGGGGCGGCCCGTCGAAGAATTGCTTCCTCACGCCTGTTGCATGAAGCAGATTGCCCTGGACATCGGCCTGGCCTCCGGCGCGACGCTTGTCAATTTTTTGCCTGGCCCCAACGAAGACGCCCGCGCCCATTTAGAGCTGTGGGTAGGAGCCAAATCCAACTCCGCGACCCGCTCGCCCGTGCCCACGTACCTGTGGGGGGCGGCGGGCAGCGGCAAAACCCATTTGCTTAAGAGTGTGCGCGAGGCTCTGCGCGAGCAGGGAGCGGCGGTGGGCTGGATGGACGCTGCGGTGTTGGAGCCGCCGGAATTTGACGACACCTGGGGCGCAGTGCTGCTTGACGATGTGCATCTCTACACGGCCATCCAGCAACACGCCGCCTTCAACTGGTTTGTCAACGCGCAAAGCTTGCAGCGCTGGGTGCTGGGCGCAGGGGCTGTACCACCCACAGATCTGAATTTGCGCGACGACCTCAAAAGCCGCCTCGGCTGGGGCCACGTGTTTGGCCTCAAAACCTTGAGCGAGCCCGAGCGCCGAGCCGTGTTGCGCCAGGCGGCTGACGACCGCGGCGTGTTTCTCGGCGACGAGGTGATGGATTTCATGCTCACCCGTTTCAGCCGCGACTTGGGCAGCCTGATGGAGCTTTTGAACCTGCTGGACGGCTATTCGCTGCAAACCAAACGCGCCATTACCGTGCCGTTGATCAAATCGATGATGGATAACAGTTGATGAAACTGGCGCTTTTTGACCTGGATCACACCTTGATCCCCATCGATTCAGACCATTCCTGGGGCGTATTCACCACCCGCATCGGCTGGACTGACCCGATTGAATTCGCCCGAAAAAACGACGAGTTTTACATCCATTACAAGGCCGGTACGCTCGATATCCACGACTATGTGCGTTTTGCCACCCACGCTGTGCGACAACAGGGTGCTGCGAATTCAGTAGCTGCTCACGCCCAATTTATGAGGGAAGTTGTCCAAAATTCCATCAAGCCCGAAGCGCTGGCACTTCTGCAGCAGCATCGTGCGAAGGGCGACCAGATCGTTATCGTCACCGCCACCAACGAATTTGTCACCCGGCCGATTGCCGATGCCTTCGGCGTACAGGAGCTGATTGCCGTTGAGCTGGCGCTCGATGCCACCACGGGTTGGATCAACGGTGAAATCAAAGGGGTGCCTTCTGCGCGCGAGGGCAAGGTGATCCGCATGGAACAATGGCTGGCGAAGCGCGGTTTGAGCTGGTCCGACGTGGACGCCACGTTTTACACGGATTCCATCAATGACCTGGCCTTGATGGAAAAAGTGGCGCATCCGGTGGCAACGAACCCGGACGCCAAGCTCAGAGCCGTCGCACACCAGCGTAATTGGCGCATACTTGACCTTTGGGCACAACCATAAATCCATTTTTCAGGCGAGTTGCGTTATGAGGCAAAGGCGAACATCTCGCGCTCGGCGGTGCGCGCAATCCTCATGTACCTGGAGTGCGTTGGCGGTTGCTGCGTTGCGTGCGCCTGGCATTTCATCCTGAAAAAATGAATTTCTGCAGGGTCCCGAACCCTGATATTGAGGAAGACGATTGATCAAAAAATTCATTGAAAACCTGTTTGAAAAAGCCACCGGCGGCCGCGCCAAAAAGCCGAAATTCGGCAAGCGGCAAGAAGTCGGCGTGGCCGACCACGGTATCGACCCCGCCAAGGTAGACGAACGCGCGACCAACGTGGTACGCACCTTGAAAGACGGCGGTTTTGAGGCCTACATCGTGGGCGGCGCGGTGCGCGATTTGCTGGTCGGTTTGACGCCGAAAGACTTCGACGTCGCCACCAACGCCACGCCGGAGCAGGTCAAAGCCCTGTTTCGGCGCGCGTTCATCATCGGGCGGCGTTTTCGCATCGTGCATGTGGTGTACGGGCGCGGGCGTGAGCATGAGGTGATTGAAGTCTCCACTTTCCGCGCCTACCTGGACAACGCCGCCGCCGAAGCCGTGGCGGGCAATGAAAAAACCAGCAAGAGCGAACTGGCCGGCATGAAACACGCGGTGGATTCGACAGGCCGCGTGCTGCGCGACAACGTCTGGGGCCCGCAGGACGAAGACGCCACACGGCGCGACTTCACTGTCAACGCGATGTATTACGACCCGCAAACGCAAGTCGTCGTTGATTACCACGGCGGCATGGCCGACGTGAAGAAACGCCTGATCAAGATGATTGGCGACCCGGCGGCGCGTTACCGGGAAGACCCGGTGCGTATCATCCGCGCGGTTCGGTTCGCC
>JANOXL010000231.1:0-4209 GCA_031418395.1 Rhodoferax sp.
GAATACTTACCTCCCTATGCCAACCAAACTCAGCCGTCGCCGATGGTCCGCAGCACTCGCCATCAACCTCGGGCTTGCACTTGCGGGGGGCGCCCACAGCCAGATGCGGCAGACAGCACAGCGCTTTCGAATCCTGCTGAACACTTCAATGTCTGGCCCTTTGGCCTTTTTTCTTTTGGCCCAGGATCGGGGCTATCTTCAGCAGGCACAACTTGACGTGCAGTTCTCCGGTGGCCCAGGTGCGGCTGCCATGGTGCCCATGGTTAACGATAGGTCGTTTGACGCAGGCTACGGCGACATCAGCGCACTGATAGAGCGCATCGCCCAGGGCCCGCCTAATCAAGGCCCGGTGGCCATCTTTGCGACGTTCAACGTGGTGCCATTTACCATTGCCGTAGACGCGGCTGGCCCCATCAAGACGCCCCGTGACTTGATCGGTCGCCGGGTGGTGGGGCACGCCAACGACGCTGCCCTTGTGACTTTTGATCTGTATGCGCACGCTGCAGGTTTTGACGCAGCTAGCGTACAGGTAGACCGATCTATGGGCAGCATGGGCCATGCCGTTGCCGATATGTTGAGCGGCAATGGCGCACAAGGCGTGTTTGGTTTTGTAAACACCCTGATCGCATCTGCCACGCCCTTAGGTGTGAACCCGGCAGCATTGCGCTTTTTTAACTGGTCTGAAGTGTTGCCCGATATGTACGGGAACACACTTTTTGTCACCCGAGAAACTTACCGACGTGACGCACAAGCATTACATGGTTTGGTGCAAGCGATCAACCGTGGATTAGTCGATACCGTTCGCGACCCGGAAGTCGCGATCGAGGCATTGCTGCGGCATTCACCCGGCAGTGACCGGTCAGTCAATTTGCGCCGACTTCGGGGCACGCTGTCCATTGAGATGGCTCACCCTGAAGGGGCGCAGATTGGTATCGGCGACATGGATGATGCTCGCTTGGCCCGGCTCATCGCCCAAATTGTTCAGGTCAAACGCCTGCCCAGGACACCGGATGTACGCGAGGTGTTCGATCGGTCTTTTCTACCGCCGCTTGAGCAGCGTGTGCGCAAATTGGCAAAATGATTTTGACTTTGCCACGACAAATGAGTGAAACAAAGACTCAATGGTTTTATTTGGCGTGGTTGATTGAGGTCTGACGTTCCCTCCAAAGCTGGTCAGTTCTCAACTGAAGTTTGGCAACTTTCAGTTTGTTGACCTGACTTCATTTTGGCGAACTCACTCGGGGTCAGATGGCCGAGCGAGCTGTGGGGGCGGCGATGGTTGTCATCATGGCGCCAAGCCTCCAATTTCTCACCCGCATCCAACTTGGTAAAGAACTCGTTGAAGCTCAAAAATTCATCGCGCAAGCGACCGTTTGAGAAGCTACCTTACGTCTAGTTTAGAAAAATCCGGAATTCAGGTGAGACGTCACCCCAGTTTTAGGCAACACATCGCAGGTATCTGATCACGTTTCATCAGGCGCTGAAATCCCGTTCATCCGCTAAAGGGCCGGTTGTGGACTCAAGCAGTCAGTTTCGCCAGAGCGACGGGGTCAAGTACTTCAATCGATCGATGCCCCAAGGCCAACCATCCGGAACGCTCCATGGCTTTAAGCGCTATCGATGCTTTCGGACGGCTGATACCACATCGGGCAGCCAACTGCTCGTGTGTCAGCTCGACGATCAAGCGGCCGTCTTTGCGTTTTGGTGAATCGGCCAGCATCCGCGCCAGGCCCGCGCACAAACGCGGTTGTACACCCCGAGCGGCCCATGCCCGCTCCCGCGCCTGCACCTCGCGCAGGCGCTGCCCCAAGAAGCGAACCAACAGGATCAACAACGCTGAATCCTTGAGCAGCGCCGTCTCGATCTCGGAGACAGGTACCCACTTAAGCGAGGTGGGCTCACCCGCCACGAGGTCAACGCCGCTGGGCAACTGATTGAATAAATACGACAGAAATGCCACTTCACCAGCTCCGAACGCAATGGGGACGATTTGGCCTCCTTGCGTGCCTGGGACATGAACAATCGCCTCAAGCCGCCCGCTCAAGACAAAAGGCAGTTGGGTGATGTGGTCTCCAGATTTGCACACCGTTGCGCCTATTGCAATGCGATGAAGCGCTCGACTGCTTAATGCGAGTGGTGCAGCCAGCGCATGCGCAAGCTGTCTACTGATGCCCCGGCTCACGAGCAATTCATTGCCGACGCTCGGCGCGTTGATAGAAGCACTAGGGGTCATCCCGATATTGTTACTGAAGTAACAGTAAATAGCATGGCAAAGGATGACGATTGCCCTGTACGCAACGAAGAAGTTGCGAATCTAGCTTCCTCTCCGTTTGAAAGGCTGATTATGTTCACTCGCCGCCACTCCCTGGCCTATCTCGGCGCTGCTGCCCTGCCCACCATGGCTTTTGGACAAGGCAAGCCGCTCAAGATTCTTGTGGGCTACCCTGCCGGCGGTGCCGTGGATGTGGTGGCACGCCAAGTGGGCGAAGAACTTCGCGCCCTGGGCTACAACGCGGTGATTGAAAACCGCACGGGTGCTTCAGGACAGCTCGCAACTGATGCGATGCTGGCCGCGCCAGCCGATGGCAGCACGATCATTTTGATGCCAGGCGGTAACGCTACGATCTTTCCGCATGTTTACCCCAAACTGCGCTATACCATCGGCGACCTGGCGCCCTTGGCGGGCGTATGCTCTTTCCAGTTTGGCCTTGCCACCGGGCCAGGAACACCCGCCAAGAACCTCAAAGAATTTGTAGATTGGGCCAAGGCCAACCCTGGCAAAGCCAGCTACGGCACGCCCGGCGCAGGCACGGTCATGCATTTCATGGGGGTGATGTTTGGGCGTAAAGCCGGCATTGACTTTCAGCATGTGCCGTATCGCGGTGGCGCAGCCGCCATGACGGATGTTTTGGGCGGAACGATTCCAGCGTTGGCCACGACTTTGCCCAACCTGGTCACCCAACACAAATCCGGCAAGCTGCGCATTTTGGGCTTTACCGGGGATAAAGCGTTGCCAGGCCTGCCGGGTGTACAAACCTTCAAGGAACAGGGCTACCCTGAGCTGCAGTTGACCGAGATTTCTGGTTTCTTCGCGTCGAGCAAAACGCCGAAAGCCACCCTCACTGATTTAGAGAAAGCTCTGATGGCGGCGGCTAAGCAGCCGCGCTTGGTGGCTGCCATAGAAAAACTGGAATTCGACTCTGACGTGACGTCCGCCGCCGATTTGGCGAGCCACTTGAAAGCCGACTTTGACCGCTGGGGACCCGTCATCAAAGCCACGGGTTACAAAGCAGAAGATTGATCTGGCCAGCTGCACGAGTAGACAGTGACAGCTCCCAACATATTGCTGATCATGAGCGATCAGCACCGAGGTGATTGCTTTGGCT
The DNA here is from genome assembly GCA_031418395.1 of Rhodoferax sp. Classification (GTDB taxonomy): domain Bacteria; phylum Pseudomonadota; class Gammaproteobacteria; order Burkholderiales; family Burkholderiaceae_C; genus JANYCG01. The sequence goes on from JANOXL010000231.1 coordinate 3,387, forward strand.
TCGAGGGGCGGAGCGTTCAAACCCCGCATTTGGACCTGCTGGCTCGCCAGGGCACGCGTTTTTCCAACTGCATCACACCGAATGTTGTTTGCATGCCCGCCCGGAGCGCCGTGCTCACGGGCATGCTGCCGCTCACCAGCGGTGTGCATGACAACGGCATTGATCTAGATGAAGGCATCGCGGCACAAGGCTTTGCGGGCTCCCTGTCCAAAGCAGGTTACGACACCCGATTCGTTGGCAAGGCACATTTCTCCAGCAACCACTCCTATGGCAATCGGCCAACCGGGCGTTGCGAAAACATTCCAAGTTCCCACCTGTTTGCTGACGATTGGCAAGGCCCTTACATGGGCTTTGACAATGTCGAGCTAATGCAATTGGGTCACAACTACTGGTTGCCAGAACGCAGCCCCGGCGGTTTGCACTACGAACGGTGGTACCACGCTGATGATCTGGGCGCCGTCAAGGACGCAATGTACGCGCAGCAGCTCGTGCCTAAGACCAGCGCGGCGCAAACGCATAACAGCGCCTTACCAACAGCGTGGCACAACAGCACCTGGGTTGGCGATCGCACGGTCGCTTATCTGAGCGAGCAGGGCCGCCGCCAACGCGAAGCCAAGCAAGCGCAAACGCCGATTCAACCGTTTTGTGCCTGGGTGTCCATGGCAGATCCGCATCATCCGTTCGATGCCCCCGCACCGTGGTGCTGGATGCATCGCCCCGAGGACGTGAATCTACCGCAGCATCGCAGCCGCAATTTGGATCACCGGCCATGGTGGCATCGCAATGCATGCGGCATTTAGTTTATCCTCGGCGCGCCCCTATT
>JANOXL010000232.1:0-6096 GCA_031418395.1 Rhodoferax sp.
CGAGCACCGCAAGGAAGGCGCCGCAGGACACCCGTCACAGTGTGTTCCATTTCCAAATCATCCGTGCAGGGCGTTGCGCCTCCTAGCCGTGCTGAAGCACTGTCGTCGTCGGCGCGCCTACTTCACGAATGATTTGAAAACGGAAACCGGCGCTGGGGCGGTGTGGGTGGCGTGGCCGCCTTGGCGCAACCGGCCAAGCCGGTCAGGCCACGCTGGAGACAGGCATGTCGAACACCAGGCAAGTGGTGGTCGCGTGCGCGTAGAGCTTGCCGTCGGGCCCGACGATGCGCGCTTCGGCGGTGGCCAGCTGGCGACCGGCATGGATGACGGTGCCGATGGCGCGCAGCGGCCCGGTCTTGAGGTTCGCTGCACGCACTATATTCACCCCCAGCTCGGCCGTGGTGTAAGCGCGCCCTACCGGCAGGGTGGTGTGCACCGCGCAGCCCAGGGCGGAATCGAGCAAAGTCGCATACCAGCCGCCGTGAACGGTGCCCAAGGGGTTGAAGTGCTTTAACTGCGGTGTGCCCTGGAAAACGGCCTTACCGTGAGCCACTTCGACCAGCGCGAAGTCCAACGTCTCGGCGATGTGTGGATAAGGCAATTCGCTGGTCAACCAGGCTTGCATGAATTCCAGCCCCGTCTTGTTGGCGATCGACGCTGGCGTCGCAACGCCGGCTTTGCCGCCACCGCGCAGCATCGCAGTGCGGACGGTTTCCATTTGTCGGTTCCATTGGGCAAGGGTTTCTTCGGCAGTCATGTCAAGGCATTCCTGATCAAGCGGAAGGTGGTGGCGACGGGTTGCAGGTGTTGCGCTACGGGCAGGCGCCGGCGGCTGGACACGCGGATGCCCTCGTTCAGCAGCATCAGCATGGCGGCCAGTTCTTCGGCTTGTGCCGGCGTCGCGCCAGCGTCCTGCAGACAGCACTGGAAGACACGCTGCGTGTCGCTCAAGTGCCGACTGGCGCGCGAGGAAAGGTCATCGTCGACACCGGCCATCTCGAGCACGGTGTTCACCAGCAGGCAGCCCCAGTGCCCTCGGTCGGCAGCAGCGCCACCCGCGCCGATGAAGTTGCGTTCAAAGAAACTTTGAAGGGCATCGACCGGCGGCATCTCGGCGCGGGCGCGTTGCAGCAGTTCCAGCGTGCGAGCTGAAAATAAATCGAGACACTCGATGAACAGGCTGCGCTTGTCGCTGAAAGCCGCGTAGAAGCTGCTGCGGCCTATGCCCATGGTCACCAGCAGATCAGCCAGCGAAGTGGCCTGGTAGCCCTGGCGCCAGAACAGCGCCAACGCTCTGTTGACGACTTTGGGTCTTTCGAACTCAATCGGGCGGGCCATGCTTGCATTATGGACCAATTGGTGCACAATTCAAGTCAGTTTAGCCAAGAAAGGAATCGACCATGAACAAGCCCGTCTGCCTGATCCTCGGCGCCGGTGCCGGCATCGGCGGCAACGTGGCCAAGCGCTTTGCCCGCGAGGGCTACCACGCCTGCCTGGCCCGCCGCAGTGACAAGGCCGGGCTGGACAAGCTGGTGGCCGAGATCGAGGCCGAAGGCGGCTCGGCCACTGGCTTCATGCTCAATGCGGTGGAAGAAAACAGCATCGAGAAACTGGTCACCCACATCGAGACCGAGATCGGCCCGATCGGGGTGGCGGTGTTCAACCTGGGCGCGCAAATCGGCGACCGCGGCCTGGCCAGCACCACGCTGAAAGCATTCGAGATGGGCTGGCGCATGGCCACGTTCGGCCTGTTCCGCCTGGCCCAGGTGATGTTTCCGTACATGGAGCAGCGCGGCAAGGGCGCGCTGCTGGTGACATCGGCCACCGCCGCATTGCGCGGCAACGCCGGCCAGCACTCACACGCTGCGGCCATGGGCGGGCGGCGCATGCTGTGCCAGTCGTTGAACGCCCAGTTCGCGAGCAAGGGCATCCATGTCGCGCACATCGTCATCGACGGCGCGGTGGACGCACCCGACACCCTGGGCAAGATGCTCGGCCCCGAGCGCTTTCAGGCGCTGCGCGAAAAGAAGGGCCTGGACAACGACGGCCTGCTGTTGCCTGCCGAGATGGCCAACACCTACTTCCACATCGCGCACCAGCACCGCTCGGCCTGGACCTTCGAGTTGGACCTGCGCGCCCATTCCGACCTGGCCTGGTGGAACCATGCCAGCAACCCCGACCTGAAGTAGGCGCACACCATGCTGAAACTGCACCACGCCCCCAACACCCGCGCCGGACTCCCCGCTGTTTCCGAAATACCGAGCGCGGCCGGCGTTAGAGAAGGGCATCCAGACCTGACCCGTCTGCAGTCCAGAGCGCCGCATGCATGACGGTGTGAAGAGGCCGTGTTTCAAAAACCAACAAGAGGATGACCGTGACCAAAACCATTGAACTGATCTTTGACTTCGTCAGCCCCAACGCCTATTTGGTGTGGCAGCCGCTGCGCGCGCTCGCCGCGCGCCAAGGTGCACAGATCACGATCACACCGGCGTTCCTCGGCGGGATGCACAAGTTGACCGGCAACGCGCCGCCCTTCATCCGCGATGCCGAAGTGAAAGGCAAGAACGCCTACGCCAGCCTGGAAATGCAGCGTTTCATTGCGAAATACGACCTTCGCCGATTCAAGATGAATCCCAAATTCCCGTTCAACTCGGTCAACCTGCTGCGGATGCTGGTGTCGCTGGTAGGCGATGACCAGATCAAGTTCATCGAAGCGTTGACGCCGGCGATCTGGGAAGAGGGGCTCGACGTCAGCGATGCCGCCGCGGTTGCAGCGGTGCTGACCAAGGCCGGTTTCGATGCACAGGCCCTTGCCGCCAAGACGCAGGACGCAGCCATCAAGCAAACGCTGATCGACAGCACCGAACGTGCTGTCGAACGCGGAACGTTTGGCATTCCGACCTTCTTCATCGGCAAGGAGATGTTCTTCGGCAAGGAACGCCTGGGGCAGATCGAAGAGATGCTTCAAAACAGCTGATTGCAGGCCAAGCGCTACTGAAGGCGGCACATGCCTGGAATGGCCCGCCTGACAAAGGCCCGCACCCCCACTCGCATCAACCACCGGAGAACACCATGCGCCAGGAACGACCATGATCACCCTGTACGACTGCAGCACCGCCCCCAGCCCGCGCCGCGCCCGCATCCTGCTGGCCGAGAAGGGTGTGACCCACGACACCGTCCAAATCGACCTGCGCAAGGCCGAGCAATTCGGCGAGGCCTACCGGGCCGTCAACCCGCAGTGCACCGTGCCAGCGCTGCGCACCGAGGAGGGGCAGGTACTCACCGACAACGCGGCCATCGCCGCCTACTTGGAGGCACGCATTGCGCAGCCCGCACTGCTGGGCAGTACGCCGCTGGAGAAGGCCGAGATCGCCAGCTGGAACTGGCGCATTGAATTCGAAGGGCTGATGGCCATTGCCGAGGCGCTGCGCAACAGCGTGCCGGCCATGGCCAACCGGGCGCTGCCCGGTCCAGTGGAGTACGCGCAGATTCCCGAGCTGGCGCAGCGTGGTCTGGCCCGCCTGCAGCAGTTCATGGACATGCTCGACCAGCGTCTCGCCGGGCGCGAGTTCGTTGCCACCGACCGCTTCAGCATCGCCGACATCACCGCCGCGGTGACGCTGGACTTCGCGCGTGTGGTGCGCATCAAGCCCGGCGAACAGCAGGCCCATTTGCGGCGCTGGCAAGAGGCCATGGCCAAGCGCCCGTCCTTCAGGCTGTAGGAGGCCGGCGACGGGCAACCGAGTCAGCTACTCAGATTCGCCATTTCTTCCAGCAAAGTCACCCGCCACAAAGTGCGCGGCAATGAAGGATCAGTCAACGTGGCGCTGTGCAAAAGGGCCGCGTTGTCCCACACGACGACATCGCCCTTGCCGTAGGTCAGCGAATATTGAAACTGCGGCTGCGTGGCGTGGCGTTTGAGTTCGTCGAGCAGTTCAAACGCTTCTTGCTCGGGCATACCCTCTATGCCGAACGACGAGCCAGACACCGAATACAAGGCCTTGCGCCCGGTGAGCGGATGCGGGCGCGCGATGCGGTGGCGCACCCAGTTCATTTTTGCCTCCTGCTCGGGCGAGAGTATGGAGGCGACGGTGCGAGAGCGCGTGTTTACGTCGTCGCGGTTGCCGTAATGGTGCCGACCGATCAGCGGGTCGATGCGCGCTTTCATGTCGGCCGGCAGCGCTTCATAGGCCGCCTGCTGGTCAGCAAAAAGCGTCGCGCCGAACCGCTGCCCGTCGCGCTCGGGCACCTCGATGGAATACAGCGTGGTGGCGCGCGCCGGTTGCGCGAGGTAGGAATAGTCGGTGTGAAAGTAGGTGCCCGCGTCTTGCAGCCCCGTGGGCTGGCCGTCCTTGAGTACGTTTGAGAGAATCAGAATGTCGGCGATCTCGGGGTGGTGAAACTGGTTGATCACATGCGGCTGGGGCTGGCCCAAGCGTTTGGCGAAGTGGTGGAACTGCGTGGCGGTGAGCTGCTGGCCACGGACCACGAGCAGATGCCGTTCAAGCCAGGTGTGCCAGAGCTTGTCAAAATCGGCGTTTGACAGGTTCGCCAGGTCAACGCCCGTGGCTTCAGTGCCGAAGCCGGTAGTCAGTGGGTGCAATTGCATCGACGAAGTTTCTCACAATGTCGCTGCGTCTGCGCAGCTTGACCAGCGCTCAACCCGCCCGCGAGACCATAATGGCATGGCCCCTACCGGTTGGGGCGGGAGGTGATGATGGGGTTTCTTCAATCGCTGTTTGGCGGCAACACCAAAATCAAGGACCCGGTGCTGGGTACGCTGGAACGCAGAGGGACTGGCGACGACACCTGGAGCGGACAAGTGCAATGGCAGGCTTATGCAGCGCCCACTGCCCTGACCGTATTGCGCGAGGACACGCCACCGACGAATGACGACCGCAACCTTTACCTGAACCTGAAACGCGACTGGAGCGCCCTGCGGCTGGACCTGCAAGGCGCGTTATGGGGTTTGTGGACTGGCCCAGCCGAAGCCTTCAGCGCAGCCAGCCCGCTGGCAAGCTCCATCGACCTGTGGCAAGCATTGCAATTACAAGGCATCAACATTGCGCCAGACGGTTGTATTGTCCTGATCTTCGGATTCAACGACGCAGTGCCCACTGAGGGCGCGTTTTGCGTCACGCTGCGCGGTCGTGAGGTGGTGGACGCGGCGTTTGAGGCGTGAGCGGCTACGTTAGGCAGGGCTTAAATGCGTCAAATATCTTTGATAAAATAAAGATAAAGATTAAAAACTAGCACTAGGTCTCGTAAAACAGCAATATTCAGCTATTATATTTATATCAATACTGAATAGTTTTTAATCATTTTAATCGATTAAATTCAATCTTAAAAGCCACTTGGCGCCTCGAACGGGCGCGCAGTTTCTACGCTTTACTCCAGCGCCTTGCCCATGTCTTCCACCACCTTCTTCGCATCGCCAAACACCATCATGGTTTTGTCCATGTAGAAGAGTTCGTTGTCCAGCCCCGCGTAACCCGCCGCCATCGAGCGTTTGTTGACGATGATGGTTTTTGCTTTGTAGGCTTCCAGAATCGGCATGCCGTAAATGGCGCTGCCTTTGGTCATTGCAGCGGGGTTGACCACGTCATTCGCGCCCAGGATGATGGCCACATCGACCTGGCCGAATTCGCCGTTGATGTCTTCCATCTCGAACACCTGGTCATACGGTACCTCGGCCTCGGCCAGCAGCACGTTCATGTGGCCGGGCATGCGGCCTGCGACGGGGTGGATCGCGTATTTGACTTTGATGCCCTTGTGGATGAGTTTCTCGGCCAGCTCCTTCACTGCATGTTGCGCCCGGGCGACCGCCAGGCCGTAGCCTGGCACGATGACCACGGTCTCCGCATTACCCAACACGAAAGCCGCGTCGTCCGCGCTGCCGCTTTTGACGCTGCGCTGCACGGCAGAACCGGCTGCAGCCGTCGTCGCTTCGCCACCGAAGCCGCCCAAAATCACGTTGAAGAACGAGCGGTTCATCGCCTTGCACATGATGTAGGAAAGGATGGCGCCTGATGAGCCGACCAGCGACCCCGCCACGATCAACATCGCATTGTTCAAGCTGAAGCCGATGCCCGCCGC